>NZ_JAERQZ010000001.1:3743778-4073185 GCF_016735515.1 Piscinibacter sp. HJYY11
GACAGGCCGTAGATGCTGTTGTTGGCAATCGCCACGGCTTCGGCTTCGTCCTGGTAGGTGATGATCGACAGCACCGGGCCGAAGACTTCTTCCTGCGCCAGGCGCGAGTCGGGCTTCACGCGGCCGAAGACGGTGGGCTTGACGTAGAAGCCGCGCTTGTCCAGGCCCTCGGGCGCGCCCAGGCCGCCGGTCAGCAGCTCGGCGCCTTCGTCGAGGCCGATCTGGATGTATTCCTGCACCGTGTCCTGCTGCGACTTGCTGGCCACCGGGCCCATCACCGTGGTCTCGTCGAAGGGGTCGCCGACCTTGTAGGCCTGTGTCACCGCGACGGCGATCTTGGCCACCTCGTCGTACTTGCTCTCGGGCACGACCATGCGGGTGTGTGCGGTGCAGGTCTGGCCGGCGTTGAGGAAGCAGGCTTGCACCGAGCCCTTGACGGCGGAGACCAGATCGGCGTCTTCGAGGATGACGGAAGCCGACTTGCCGCCGAGCTCAAGCGCCACGCGCTTGATGGTTTGCGAGGCCTGCGCCGAGATGCGGCGGCCGGCGCTGGTGGAGCCGGTGAACGACACCATGTCCACGTCGGGGTGCTTGACCATCGCCTCGCCGACGACGGTGCCGCGGCCGGTGACGAGGTTGAACACCCCGGCTGGCACGCCGGCTTCATGGATCACTTCGGCCAGGATGAAGGCGTTGAGCGGCGTCACGTCGGCCGGCTTCAACACGATCGTGCAGCCCGCGGCCATCGCGGCGGCGACCTTGGCGCCGATCTGGTGGAGCGGGTAGTTCCACGGCGTGATGGCGGCGACGACGCCCACGGCCTCGCGCACGACGGTGGAGTTGCCGGCGGTCTCTTCCCAGTGGAAGCTCTCGACGAGCTTCGCGTAGTACTTGAAGACGGCGATCGGCGAGCCGGCCTGGATCGGCAGCGACTGCTTCAGCGGCATGCCCATCTCGGAGCTGATGGTCTTGGCAATCTCGGCCGCGCGGGCCTTGAGGCCTTCGTGGATCTTGAGCAGGTAGGCACCGCGCTCGCTCGGCGTCAGGGCAGCCCAGGGTTCGAAGGCGGCACGGGCGGCGGCCACGGCGCGGTTCACGTCGTCGGCGTTGCCGCGCACCACGCTCGCGATCGCATCGCCGGTGGCGGGCGAGATCACCGCGCCCGGGGCCTCCTGGCCGAGGCTGGCGACCCACTGGCCGCCGATGTACAGCTTGTCTTTCTGGATCATGGTGTGCTCGCTCGCAAAATTGGACGGAAGTGCAATTTTAGGCGGCGGGCCCTTTCAGCGACTGCAACCAAGATGACAGGGTGGCCAGCACTTCGGCCTGCTCGGGCTCGTTGAAGATCTCGTGGTAGAGCGGCCCGAACTCCTTGACGGTGAGCACCGGCTTCGGCGCCGTGGCTGCAAGGTCGCGGCTGCCGGATGGGGCTACGCAGCGGTCGCTGCCGGCGTACATCAGCAGCGTGGGCACCTTCCAGCGCGCCGCGTGCAGGCGCACCCACTCGCCGTTGCCGAGGATGAAGCGGGCCAGCCGCGGTGTGATTCGGTCGTGCACCAGCGGGTCGGCGGTGTAGGCGGCGACCACCTTCGGGTCGCGCGAGATCCATGCCGGCTTCAGGCCGTTGTTCACGGCGAGGTCCGGGGCCAGCGCGCCGAGGGTGGCCAGCAGGACTTTCTGGAAGGCGTTGGTGTCGGCGGCGAGGGCGGGCGATGAGAGCACCAGCCCATCGACCGGTCGCGCCCAGTCGGCCGGGGCCTCGCCCGGGCGCGCCACGCCCTGGCCGACGAAGCGAGCGGCGATCAGGCCGCCCATGCTGTGGCCCAGCAGCACCAGCGGGCCGGGGTGCTGGGCGCGCACGCTGTCGATCATCTGCGACAGGTCGCGCAGCAGGTCGTCGTGGGTGGTGATCTTGCCCTTGGGCCCGTCGCTGCGGCCGTGGCCGCGGTGGTCGTAGCCCACCACGTGCCAGCCCGCAGCGTTGAGGTGAGCGGCGACGTGGCCGTAGCGCCCGATGTGCTCACCCAGGCCGTGCACGATGAGCACGGTGCCGCGGGGGGTGTGGGGGGCCGGCCAGTGCTGCACGTGCAGGCGCTGGCCGTCGACGGTGGTGAGGGCGGCGTAGGTCATGGGGGCGCACCCTACGCACTTCGGAAGGTCCCGCCAAGCGGGAACAAGCCCTAAACGCTGGCGGAGCGTTGTCTCAGGCCGCCAGCACGATGCGGTCGAAGCCGTTCGACAGGCGCGGGTCGATGCGGCCGGTGATCCAGGCGTTGACCGTCGCCTCGTGCGTGATCGGCCCCAGGTGACCGGCGCCCGGCACCTCCGCGCGCACCACGTTCGGCAACGCATGCGCCAGCAGCTCGGCCACGCGGCGCGCGGGCGTGCGGGTCTGCGAGCCGTGCATCAGGAGGATGGGCATGGTCAGGCGGGCGAGCAGGCTCTTGTGCCAGCGGGCGGTGAAGAGGGCGTCGAAATGGCGCGGCACCGCCGGCATGCGTCGCGCCACCGCATCGCGCTGGCTGGCCGCCATCTGGTTCCAGGTGGCATCGCCGCCCCAGTAGCCGATGAAATGGGCGGCAGCCTGGTCGATCTCGCCACGCTGCACCAGGCCCCGCGCGGTGTGGGCCACGTCGGTGATCTCCATCAGCGCCGGGTCGCGCGGCGCCAGCTCGCGCAGCACGCCGAAGGCGACCGGCTCGTAGAGGCTCAGCGAACGCACGCGCTCCGGCTGGCGCAACGCGATCTGCAGCGCCACCGCAGCGCCGTAGGAGTGGCCCACCAGGTGCACGCCACGGGGGTCGCGCTGGGGCTGGGTGGCGTCGATCAGCGCGCCGACGGCCTGCGCATCGGCCTGCAGCGCATTCATCATGTCGCTCGGGAACGGCGGGCTCTGGCCGTGGGCGTGCAGGTCGGGCAGCAGCACCTGCCAATGGCGCGAGAGCGTGTTGGCCAGGCCCTGCCACTGGGCGTGGGTGCCGGCGCTGGAGTGCAGGCACACCACCAGCTCGCCGGCACCCTGGGTACGGGCCGACAGGCAGGCGCTGGGGTTCAGGGCGTCTTCGTGATCGTGCGACGAGGTTTCGAGGCTCATGGCGTGTCCATCCGGTTCATCGGGCGCGGCGCTGCGGTCGGCGGCACCGTCTCGGGGAACGTGAGGATGGAACGCGGGCGTATCGGCCGGATGTCGCGCACCCGGCCGGTGTGATTCATTCGTTGCAGGCGTGTTTCACGCCGCTGCCACTAGTGCGAGATGTCTTTGGTGCGGGTGCGCGAGACGCCGGTGATCACGCCGAAGCCGGCGAGGATCACGCAGGCCACGGCGACATAGAGCGCCGGCACCCCGGCCAGCACCAGGCCCCAGGCGATGCCGCCAATCAGGAGGGCGAAACCGATCATGTAGAGGGCGAAGGACATGTCGTGCTCCTTGTGTGTCTTTGGAACTTCGGCAGCACTGTAGGGAGCGCCCAGCGCGGCGCCGATCGGTGCGGGCCGGCAAATGGCGTAGGCAAGCGCCTACCGGGGCGGCTGGCTACGATCGGGCGCATGAAGAGCCTCTTCCACCTTGCCTACCACGTGCGTGACCTCGACGATGCGCGCCGCTTCTACGGCGGCGTGCTCGGCTGCCGCGAGGGCCGCAGCACCGCCACCTGGGTCGACTTCGACTTCTTCGGCCACCAGATCTCGCTGCACCTGGGCGAGCCGTTTGCGACGACCGACACCGGCCGGGTCGGCGACAAGCTGGTCCCGATGCCGCACCTGGGGCTGGTGCTCGCGTTGCCGGACTGGCAGGCACTGGCCGATCGCCTGACGGTCGCGAAGGTCGACTTCGTGATGCCGCCGCAAGTGCGCTTCGAAGGCCAGCCGGGCGAGCAGTGGACGATGTTCTTCCGCGACCCGTCGGGCAACCCGATCGAGGTGAAAGGCTTCCGTTCGCTGGAGTCGGTCTACGCCAGCTAGGCGCCGTTCCAGTTCTCCGCCCACTCGCACAGCGGGCCGAGCGAGGTCATCAGCTTGCGACCTTCGGCCGTGAGCCGGTAGCCGCCTTCCTCGTGCTCCAGCAACCCCACCTCCCGCAGCTCCTTGATGCGCGTGTTGAGCAGGCTCGGGTTGGTCTCGCAGGCCTCCTGCAGGGCGCGGAAGGTCATCTGCTCGCCGTGGCGCAATTCCCAGAAGATGCGCAATGCCGCACGCCGGCCCAGCAGGTCGAGCGCGACCATGAGGGGCCGGCCGGTGGAGGAGCCACGCACCGGCGAGCCGATGCGCGGGGTCTTCTTGGGAGCGGGCATGCGGGGATTGTCACCGCGGGCCGGCGGCTCACCGGGTGGCGACGGGCTCCGTCCACCCGCCGCCGAGCACCTTGTAGAGGTTGACCTGGTTCTGCACCACGGCGGCCTGCACCTGCACCACCGCCTGCTGCGCGGTGAAGAGCGCGCGCTGCGCGTCGAGCACGTCGAGGTAGCTCGCCGCGCCGTTGCGGTAGCGCAGGTCGGCGAGCTTGAAGCGCGTCTGCTCGGCGTTGGCCTGCGCGAGCTGCGCGCGGGCCTGCTCGCCGAGCGTGGCGCGGCCGGCCAGCGCGTCCTGCACTTCGCGGAAGGCGTTCTGGATCGACTTCTCGTACTGCGCGATCGCGATCTCGCGGTTGGTCTTGGCGAGGTCGAGGTTGGCGCTGTTGCGCCCGGCGTCGAAGATCGGCTGCAGCAGGTTGCCCGAGATGCTCCAGGCCTTGCTGCCGCTCTTGAAGAGGCCGTCGAGCTCGCTGCTCGCGCTGCCCACGCTGCCGGTCAGGCTGATGCGCGGGAAGAAGGCCGCACGCGCGGCGCCGATGTTGGCGTTGGCCGCGATCAGCTGCTGCTCGGCCTGGCGCACGTCGGGCCGGCGCGTCAGCACGTCCGACGGCAGCCCCGCCGGCAGGTCGGCCGCGAGCCGCTGCTCACTGATGGCGAGCGGCGGCGGCAGGTCGGTCGGCAGCGGCTGGCCGATCAGCAGCACCAGCGCGTTTTCGTCGAGGGTGCGCTGGCGCGTGACGGCGGCGAGCGTCACCTTGCCCGCTTCGAGCAGCGACTCGGCCTGGCGCAGGTCGAGCTCGGAGGCGGCGCCGTTGTCGAACTTGAGCTTGTTGAGCCGGAACGAGTCTTCGCGCGTGGCAAGCGTGTCGCGCGTGATGGTGAGCAGCTCCTCGTCGGCCAGCAGGCTGAGGTAGGTGTTGGCCACCGCAGCGATCAGGCTGATCTGCGCCGCCTTGCGGCCTTCTTCGCTGCCCAGGTATTGCGCCGCGGCGGCGTTGCCCAGGCTCTGGATGCGGCCGAAGAGGTCGAGCTCCCAGGCCGAGAGCTGCACGCCGGCGGTGAACACCGTCTGCAGCCGGCCCGTCACCTGCGACGGGCCGCGCTGGGCGTTGAGGCCGACGCCGAGGTTGGGGTAGAGGTCGGCGCGGCGCACGCCGTAGTTGGCACGCGCGGCTTCGATGTTGAGCACCGCCACGCGCAGGTCGCGGTTGTTCTGGAGCGCCAGCTCGATCAGGCGCTTCAGGCGCTCGTCGACGAAGAAGCTCTGCCATTCGATGTCGGTCGCGGGCTTGGCGCTGGCGGCGGCCGAACTGTCGCTGAAGGCGGGGGCGACCGGTGGGGCGGGGCGCTCGTACTTCGGCGCGAGGCTCGTGCAGCCGGCCAGCAACAGGGTGGCGGCCAGGGTGGCGAGTCGTGGGTCAGACATGGGTGTGGCCTCCTTGTGCGTCGCCATCGCTGGCGTCTTTCTCATGGGCGTAGAACTTGCGCTGGCGCTCGCTGCCCTTGAAGAAGCGGCGCACCACCACGAAGAACACCGGCACGAAGAACACCGCCAGCAGCACCGAGCTGATCATCCCGCCGATCACGCCGGTGCCCAGCACCCGCTGGCTCGACGAGCCGGCTCCCGAGGCCAGCATCAGCGGCAGCGTGCCGAGGATGAACGCGAGCGAGGTCATCAGGATCGGGCGGAAGCGGATGTGCGCGGCTTGCAGCGCTGCCTCCATCGCACTCTTGCCCTGCGCCTGCAGGTCTTTCGCGAACTCGATGATCAGGATGGCGTTCTTCGCCGACAGGCCGATGATGGTGATGAGGCCCACCTGGAAGTACACGTCGTTGGTGTAGCCGCGGAAGGTCACGCCGAGGATCACGCCCAGCACGCCGAGCGGCACCACCAGCATCACCGCGAGCGGGATCGACCAGCTCTCGTACAGCGCGGCCAGGCAGAGGAACACCGCGAGGATCGCGAAGCCGTAGAGGATCAGCGCCTGCGAACCGGCGAGCTTCTCCTCGCGCGACTGGCCCGTCCATTCATACGCGAAGCCCGGCGGCAGCTTGGCCGCCAGCGCCTCCATCTCGGCCATCGCGGCACCGGTGCTGTAGCCGGGCGCCGCGCTGCCGTTGATGCGGATGGCGGGGTAGCCGTTGTAGCGCACGGTCTGCATGGCGCCCGTCACCCACCGGGTCGTGGCAAATGCCGACAGCGGCACCGGTCTGCCCTGGTTGTTGAAGGCATTGAGCTTGAGCAGGTCTTCCGGCTGCATGCGCGCCGGCGCATCGGCCTGCACCACCACGCGCTGCAGTCGCCCGGCGTTGGGGAAGTCGTTGACGTAGGCCGAGCCAAGGGCGGTGGAGATGGCGCTGTTGATGCTGTCGAAGCTCACGCCCAGCGCGTTGGCACGGTCGCGGTCGATCTGCAGTTCGACCTGCGGCGCGTCTTCAAGGCCGTCGGGCCGCACCTGCGTGATCACCTTGCTCTGCGCGGCCATGCCCAGCAGCTGGTTGCGCGCGTTGATGAGCGCGGTGTGGCCCTGGCCAGCGCGGTCCTGCAGGCGGAAGGTGAAGCCCGACGATTGGCCGAGCTCGGGGATCGGCGGCGGGCTCAAGGGGTAGATGAACGCATCGCGGATGCCCATCAGCGCACCGAAGGCGCGGCCCGCGATGGCGTCGGCCTTCTGATGCGGTTCTTCGCGTTCCTTCCAGTCCTTCAGCGTGACGAAGGCAAGCGCCGCGTTCTGCCCCTGGCCCGAGAAGCTGAAGCCCAGCACGCTCACCATGCTCTGCACCTCGGGCTGCTTCAGGATATAGCCCTCGACCTGCTTCATCACCTCGAGCGTGCGGCCCTGCGTGGCACCCGGCGGGAGCTGCACGTTGATGATCATGTTGCCCTGGTCTTCCTGCGGCAGGAAGGAGGTGGGCAGGCGCTTGTAGAGCAGCGCCACCGCCAGGCCGATCGCGAGATAGATGATCATGAATCGGCCGGCGCGCTTCAGGATGCGCGCGACCCAGCCTTCGTAGCCCTTGGCCGTGCGCGTGAAGCCGCGGTTGAACCAGCCGAAGAAGCCACGCTTCTCATGGTGGTGACCCTTCTCCACCGGCTTGAGCAGCGTGGCGCACAAGGCCGGCGTGAGCGACAGCGCCATGAAGGCCGAGAACGCGATGGCCGCCACCATCACCGCCGAGAACTGGCGGTAGATGTTGCCCACCGACCCCGAGAAGAAGGCGAGCGGCACGAACACCGAGATCAGCGCCACCGTCACGCCGACGATGGCGCCCGAGATCTGGCCCATCGCCTTGCGCGTGGCCTGCAGGGGCGGCAGGCCTTCCTCGCTCATGATGCGCTCGACGTTTTCCACCACCACGATGGCGTCGTCGACCACGATGCCGATCACGAGCACCATGCCGAACATGGTCAGCACGTTGATCGAGAAGCCCAGTGTCAGCAGGACCGCGAACGTGCCGAGCAGCGAGATCGGCACCACGATGGTCGGGATGATGGTGTAGCGCCAGTTCTGCAGGAAGAGGAACATGACGAGGAACACCAGCACCACCGCCTCGATCAGTGTCTCGGCCACCTGCGTGATCGAGATCTTGATGAAGCGCGAGCTGTCATAGGGGATGGCGTACTTCACGCCTTGCGGGAAGAGCTTCTGCAGCTCGTCCATGCGCTTGTGGATGGCCGCGGCCGTCTGCAGCGCGTTGCCGCTGGGCGCGAGCTGTACGCCGATGCCGGTGGACGGGTTGCCGTTCAGCCGCGCCGAGGTGGCGTAGGCCTGGGCGCCGAGCTCCAGGCGGGCCACGTCACGCAGCCGCACGGTGGAGCCGTCGGTCTGTGCGCGCAGCACGATGTTGCCGAACTCCTCGGTCGTGCTGAGCTGGCCTTTCACCACCACGGTCGCCGAGATGCCCTGGCCGGCGATGTTGGGCAGGTCGCCAATCGTGCCCGACGAGACCTGCGCGTTCTGCGCGCGGATGGCGTTGACGACCTCCGCCGTCGACAGGTTGAAGCCCTGCAGCTTGTTGGGGTCGATCCAGATGCGCATCGCGCGCTCGGTGCCGAAGAGCTGCACCTGGCCGACGCCCGGTACGCGCTGCAGCTCGGGCACCACGTTGCGCGAGGCGTAGTCGCCCAGCGCGATGGGGTCGAAGGCCGGGTTGTCCGACGAGAGGATGGTGAAGAGCAGGAAGTTGGAGCGTGCCTTGTCGACGCGCACGCCCTGCTGCGTCACCGCCGCAGGCAGGCGCGGGGCGGCGCGGCTGAGCCGGTTCTGCACGTCCACCTGCGCGAGGTCGGCGTTGGTGCCCGGCTCGAAGCTGATGGTGATGGTGCCGGTGCCGTTGGCCTGGGCCACCGACTCCATGTACATGAGGCCGGGGGAGCCGTTCATCTCGCGCTCGATGACGCTGAGCACCGCGTCTTCGAGCGTCTGCGCCGAGGCGCCGGGGTAGGTGGCGTTGACGACGATGGACGGCGGGGCCACCGGCGGGTACTGCGCGATCGGCAGCTGCGTGATCGCCACGCCGCCGGCCACCAGGATGAAGAGCGCGATCACCCACGCGAAGATGGGCCGGTCGATGAAGAAGCGTGCCATGCGGGGCGCTCCCTCAGCGGCTCGCGGCCGACGCGGGGGCCGAGGCAGCGCCGTCCGGGGCCGATGCCGCAGCGGGTTGCCACGGCACCGGGTTCACCGGCGCGCCGGGCACCATCATCTTCTGGAAGCCGTCGACGATGACCTTCTCGCCGGGCTGCAGGCCCTCGGTGATCAGCCAGCTCTGGCCTTGCGCCGAGCCGACCTTGACGTTGCGCTTCTGCGGCTTGTTGTCGGCGCCGACCACGAGCACGGTGTCGCCCGTCTCGGTGCGGGTGACGGCCTGCTGCGGCAGCAGGATGCCCTGCGGCAGCTCGGCCTGCGCGAGTCGCACCCGCACGTACATGCCGGGCAGGAGGAGGCCGCTCGGGTTGGGCACCTCGGCGCGCAGCGTGATCTGGCCCGAGGCCGGGTCGACCGTCAGGTCGCTGAAGAGCAGCTTGCCGGGCTGCGGGTAGACGCTGCCGTCTTCCAGCACCACCTGCACGCGGGCCGCGTCGGCACCGGCCTTCTGCAGCTTGCCGGCGGCGAGCGCCTGGCGCAGGCGCAGCACCTCGGTGGTCGACTGCGTGAAGTTCACGTACATCGGGTTGATCTGCTGCACCACCGCCAGCGGCGTGGCCTCGCCCTGCCCGACGAGCGCGCCTTCGGTCACCAGCGCGCGGCCGATGCGGCCCGAGATCGGCGAGGTGACGCTCGAGTAGCCGAGGTTGATCTGCGCCGTCTGCAGCGCGGCGCGGCTGGCGGCCAGGTCCGCCTCGGCCGCCTTCTGCGCCGACACCGCGTTCACGTAGTCCTGCTTGCTGATGGCGTTGGCTTCCATCAGCGGCTTGTAGCGCTCGGCCTGCGCGGTGGTCTGCGCGACGTTGGCCTGCGCACGCGCGAGCGCCGCCTGGGCGCTGGCCACGGCGGCCTGGTAGGGCGCGTTGTCGATGCGGAAGAGCAGCTGCCCGGCCTTCACGTCGCTGCCTTCCTTGAACACCCGCTCCCGCAGGATGCCGGCGGCACGCGCCCGCACCTGCGCCACGCGCGAGGCCTCCAGCCGGCCCGGCAGCTCGGTGGTCAGGCTCACGGTCGTCGGCGCGACCGTCACCACGCCCACCTGGGCCGGTGGCATGCCGCCCCCGGGGGCGCCGCCGCCCTTGGCCTCATCCTTCTGCCCGCAGGCCGCGAGCACGACGACGCTGAAGACGAGAGCAAGACGAAGCGGAATGCCTTTCAACGCAGACATGCGATTTCCTTCGGGATGACGCCGGCCCCGGCGCCAGGGGGAGGGGGATGCAGAATCTCCGGCCGCGTGCGATCAGGCAAGACCATGACGATCGACGGAACCGGCAGCCCGATTAGTATACATACACGCGTGAATGTATGTTGATGCCTCACTGACACCCCACACACCCATGGTCCGTCGCACCAAAGAAGAAGCGCAGGCTACACGCAAGCTCATCCTTGACACGGCCGAGGTGGTCTTTCATGAGCAGGGCGTGTCGCGCAGCACGCTGAACGAGATCGCCCAGGCCGCCGGCCTCACGCGCGGCGCCATCTACTGGCATTTCAAGGACAAGGCCGACCTCTTCAACGCGATGATGGACCGGGTGACGCTGCCGCTCGAGGAGACGGCCTACAAGAGCGACGACGAAGGGCTGGCCGACCCGGTCGCCTTCATGCGTGACAACTTCATCCACGCGCTGCGGCTCACCGTCGAGTCGCCACAGGTCCGCCGGGTGTTCGAGATCGCCACCCACAAGGTCGAATACGTCGACGAGACCAAGGCAGTGCGCGACCGCCACCTCGCCATCCGCGACAAGTGCCTGGCCCATGCGCAGCGCGGCATCTCGCTGGCCATCCGCCGGGGCCTGCTGCCCAAGCGCATCCCGGCCAAGGCGGCGGCGATCGGGCTGCATGCGCTGATCGACGGGCTCATCCAGAACTGGATGCTCGACCCCGAGGCCTTCGACCTGGTGAAGACTGGGCAGCAGGTGCTGGACACCTACCTCGCGGGCCTGGCCGTCCCGGGCGATCAGTAGGCACCCGGCGCTGATTCGGTCATCATCCACCCTCACGCTGGAGGGACCGAGATGACGTCGTTGCACACCCTGAGCGCCCTCGAATTGCTGGCGGCGTTCGAGAGCCGCGCGCTCTCGCCGGTCGAGGTGACCCGCGCGGTGCTGGCGCAGATCGACCGTTGCGAGCCGACGCTGCATGCCACCTACGCGCTCGACCACGAGGCTGCGCTCGCCGCGGCAAAGGCCAGCGAAGCGCGCTGGCTGAAGAACGAGCCGCAGGGCGGGCTCGATGGCGTGCCGGTCACCATCAAGGAAAACATCGCGACGCGCGGCACGCCGGTGCCGCTGGGCACCGCGGCCACGCTGCACACCGCCGCCGAGCGCGATGCCCCGCCGGCCGCGCGCCTGCGAGAAGCCGGGGCGGTGCTGCTCGGCAAGACCACGATGCCCGACTACGGCATGTTGTCCTCCGGCCTGTCGAGCTTCCATGCGCTCACGCGCAACCCGTGGGACGTGTCGAAGAACCCCGGCGGCAGCAGCGCTGGCGCCGCCGCAGCCGCGGCCGGCGGCTACGGCCCCCTGCACCTGGGCACCGACATCGGCGGCTCGGTGCGCCTGCCCGCGAGCTGGTGCGGCATCTTTGCGCTCAAGCCCAGCCTCGGCCGCATCCCCATCCACCCGCCGTACTACGGCCGCGTGGCCGGGCCGATGACGCGCAGCGTGCAGGACGCCGCGCTGATGATGCGGGTGCTGTCGCTGCCCGATGCGCGCGACACGATGAGCCTGCCTTACCAGCCGATCTCGTGGACGCAGCTCGCGCGGCCGATCAAGGGCCTGAAGATCGGCCTGATGCTCGACGCCGGCTGGGGCCTGCCGGTCGAGCCCGAGGTGCGGGCGGCGGTCGAAGCGGCGGCGAGCGCGTTTGCGGCGGCCGGTGCGGTCGTCGAGCCGCTCAAGCCGTTCATGACACGCGCCATGATCGACGGCATGGACCGGTTCTGGCGCTGCCGCTCCTGGATGGACATCTCGGCCCTGCCGCCCGAGCGGCAGGAGAGGGTGCTGCCCTTCATCCGCGAGTGGGCACGCGGCGGCGCGGGCCTCACCGGCGAGCAGGTCTTCACCGGCTTCAGCCAGATGGGCGTGATGCGCGACGCGGCGGTCGCGGCCTGCGCGCCCTTCGACTTCGTCTTCACGCCGACGGCGCCGGTCCCCGCCTTTGCCGCCGAGCTGCCCTGCCCGACGAACGACCCGGCGCAGCCCTTCGAGCACATCGCCTTCACGCTGCCCTACAACATGAGCGAGCAGCCGGCGGCCAGCATCAACTGCGGCTACACCGCCACCGGCCTGCCGATCGGGCTGCAGATCGTCGGGGCGCGCCACGACGACCTGGGCGTGCTGCAGATGGCCCGCGCGTGGGAGCAGCTGCGCCCGCCGCCACGGCCCTGGCCGATGGATTGAGCGCGGAAAAAGTTCACGTTTTGGCTGAAGCGGCGCTGCCGCAGTTGCGTATGCTGCCGGCCATCACAACAGGGCGATGACCCGGGAGGGCGAGGATGGAAGGTGGGCAAGCGCAAGTGCGCCTGGTGTTCGCAGGCGAGCTCCTGGAGGGCCACACGCTCGACGAGGTGAAGCGCCTCTTCGGCGAGATGTTCAAGCTCGACGGCGACCGGCTCGCCGCCATCTTTTCGGGCCAGCGCACCGTGCTCAAGCACCAGATCGGGCGCGACGATGGCGAGCGCTATGCGGCGCGGCTGAAGAAGCTGGGCATGCGGGTGCAGGTCGAGCCGATCGATGCGCTGCCCGAACTCAAGCCGCTGCCCGCCGCGGTGGGGGCGACACCGGCCGAGGCGGTGAAGACGGTGGCCGCGTCGGTACCCGCGGCCGGCCTGTCGCTCGCCGAGCTGGCCGACGAAGTCGAGTGCCCCAACTGCGGCGAGCGCCAGCCCAAGAAGTTCGTGCTGTGCCGCAAGTGCACCACCGACATCCCGCGTGCCCTCGCGTCCAGGGCCGAAGACGCCGAGCGGGCCCGCGCCGAGCGGCTCGCCGCGCGCCAGCAGGCCAGCGGCCGTTTTGCGCCGCCTGGTGCCGAGGTCGACGACGGCGCGGTGTTCTCCTCCGATGACGCGCCGCCGTTCTGGGGCTTCGGCTTCTCGGGCCGGCTCGGACGCATCAACTACCTGCTGTCGTTTTACGCCTCCATGCTGCTGTTCGGCCTGGTGGGCATCGGCGGCGCCGTCCTGGTGCCGCTGACGCGCAGCACCTTCGTCGCCATCCTGCTCATTCCGCTCATGCTGGCCGTGGTCGTGTGGGGCTTGCGTGCCACGGTGCTGCGCTTCCACGACATCAACCGCAGCGGCTGGTGGTCGCTCGTCTTCCTGCTGCCGGCGCTGCCCATGGTCTCGACGATCACGAGCGGCGGGGAGAGCATGCCCGGCACGGGCGCGATGACCATGTACATGGTCTTCTCGGTCATCAACCTGCTGCTGACGCTGGTGCTGCTGATCTACCCGGGCACGCACGGCGACAACGACTTCGGCGGCCCGGCCCGGCAGGGCAACGGCTTCCTCGCCGCCATCCTCACGCTGGTGGCGGTGCTGGCCTTTGCCGCGTACGTCAGCTTCGCCATGAAGACCTACAACGAGTACTCGCGCAAGGCCGCGGCGCGCCAGGCGACACAGAGCGAATCGGACGACGCGCGCGCGCCCGGCGCCAACCCGTCCGCTGCGCCGGCGCCGCAGCAGCAACCCATGCCCGGCCTGCCGCCCGGCCCGGCGGCCGACGCCTTCCGCGACCAGTACATGCCGGCGTCGAACGAGAAGGCGTTCGCGATGTCGAGCGCCGGCGCCTACGGCTGGGCCGGTGGCAAGAGCTCCATGCGCGAGGCCATCTCGGCCGCCCTGACCGACTGCGACCAGCGGCGCGACGCCTACACCAGCCAGTGCCGCATCGTGAACGTCAACGGCATGGTGCCCAAGGAACGCTGAGCCTGCGCCGGTGGGCAGCCGCGGCCTTGCATGGCCTCGCGCACGTCGATGTGAATTGGTGATTTGCGTTTTCGACCGTCGCCGCCTAACGTGAAATCGTGGTGGTGCTGCGGGCTGCCGCACCACCCCATGCTGCGAAGAGCCTTCGCCCTCGGTCTCGCCGCCTGCACCTGTGCCGGCGTGGGGGTGAGCGCACGAGCCGCCACCGCCCCGCTGCAGGCCGCGGCGGAACGGTTCCTCCGGTTGGCGCAGCTGCTGCGGGGCCTGCCGGGCGCCGAGCGCGGCACGGCCTTGAACCGGTGGGTGAACCAGCTCGTCGACTACACCCCCGACCTGTCGTCGTGCGGCCGCCGCGACTGCTGGCAGACCCCGGCCGAGACCCTCGCGTCGGGCCAGGGCGACTGCGAGGACTACGCCATCGTCAAGTACTTCCTGCTCGATGCGTGTGGCAGCGCGGGCTGCGCCCGGCTGGTGTACGCCCGTTGTGAGCGGGCGGCGCTGGTGGGCGAGTCGCCGGCCCACGTGGTGGTGATCGCCGACGCCCGCGCCGCGGACCCCCTGGTGCTCGACTGCGTCGGCGCGCCTCCGGCGCCGCTGTCGCACCGGCCCGACCTGCGGCCCGTGTTCAGCTTCGACACCCACGGCCTGTGGCGCGGCGTGTCACAGGAGCAACTGGGCGACGCCGCCGTGCGCCTGCTGCCCTGGCGCGGCGTGCTGCAGCGCTGGTCGCAGCAGCAGCACCCCGGCTTGCAGGCAAGCTGAGCTCAGTTCGCCGTGCTGCCCGGCCGGTGTGCCGCTTCGGCCTGGCGGAAGAGATCGGGCAGCGTCTTGCCCGGCTCGTCGCGGAAGCCTGCGTTCAGCACCTCCAGCTCGCGGATGCGGTCGATGCGGAAGTTGCGGAACCCCTCGCGCACCTCGCACCAGGCGGCGAGCGTCCACACCGCGCCCCAGTAGAAGCAGCCGAGCGGGCGCACCGTGCGCTCGCTCGCCACGCCCTTCAGGTCGAGGTAGGCGAGCCGCACCTTGCGCCGCCCTTCGGCCGCGAGCCGCAGCGGCTCGAGCCGCGAACGGGTGGCCGGGTCGAACTCGATCGGGGGCGCGTAGACCGCCAGCGTCTCGGCCGCGGCGCGTGCCGCCGGTGGCAGCACGGTGAGGATCTTGGACAGCGCGTTCTCGGCCTGGGCCGCGAGCGCAGCGTCGAGCCGCGGCTGGGCGATGCGCACCGAGGCGACCAGCGCCTGGGCTTCTTCGTGGGTGAACATGAGTGGGGGGAGGTCGAAGCCGGTGCGCATGCGGTAGCCCACACCGGCTTCGCCCTCGATGGGCACCCCTTGCGTCATCAGCTCGGCGATGTCGCGGTAGACGGTGCGTTCCGACACCTCCAGTCGTTCGGCCAGGAATTGAGCGGTCGACAGGCGACGGCCGCGGATGAGCTGCACGATCTGGAAGAGGCGGTCTGCGCGTCGCATGCGGTCGGGCTCGTCGGCCTGGGGCCGGGACGAAGGGGTGGGAGGTGGATGATTCTGCAACCGCACTGACGCAGGCGCGCGCAGCGGGAGCAGGGCGGGGCGCGCCATCACCTGCAAGGGGTGGCGCAAAGGGGGTTCGAAAGGCTCCAGCGGCATGGGCGGCTCAGCTCAGCGCGTGCAGGCCGATGCGGCGGTGTCGAGCAGGGGGGCGTGGGGTGTCATGAGGTCTCTCCTGTGGGTTCGGGGTCTTGTTGTCGTGAGCCGCCATGGTGGGCGGCCCTTCCTGACAGCGTTGTGTCAGGAGCCTTTCCGGGGCTTCGCCCGTCCGCCAGCGGCGCTCGGCACGAGGCTTCACAATCCCTCCCTCTCTCACCCGTGACCGGACCGTCCATGCCTGCCCAACCGCCAGCGCCGCTCTTCAGAAGCGAGGAAGAACTCGCCCGCCTGAGCGCATCGGAGCGCATCCGCTACCGCGTCGTGGGGGCGCAGCAGCGCTACCACGCCAACGACAACATCTCTGCCTTCATCCGCGAAGGCGAGCTCGACGAGCTGCGCGAGGAAGTGGCCGCCAAGATGCAGGAGGTGCTGAAGGCCCTGGTGATCGACACCGAGAGCGACCACAACACGCAGGAAACGGCCAAGCGCGTGGCCAAGATGTACGTCAACGAGGTCTTCCGCGGCCGCTTCCAGCCCATCCCGGCGGTGACCGAGTTCCCCAATGCCGAGCGCCTCAACGAGCTGATGATCGTGGGCCCGGTCACCGTGCGCAGCGCCTGCTCGCACCACCTGTGCCCGATCATGGGCCGGGTGTGGATCGGCCTCCTGCCGAGCGAGCACTCCAACCTCATCGGCCTGTCGAAGTACGTGCGCATCTGCGACTGGATCATGAGCCGCCCGCAGATCCAGGAAGAGGCCGTGGTGATGCTGGCCGACGAGCTGCAGGCGCGCGTCAAACCCGACGGCCTGGCCATCGTGATGGAGGCCGATCACTTCTGCATGCACTGGCGCGGCGTGAAGGACAGCGAGGCCATGATGACCAACTCGGTCATGCGCGGCGCCTTCCTGAAGGACGCGAGCCTGCGGGCCGAGTTCCTGTCCCTGCTGCGGAAAAAAGGCTGACCGGCCGGCTAGGCCCTGAAAGCGCTCGGCGGTTTGCCGGTGTGTCGCTGCACCAGGCGGTAAAGCGCCGAGCCGTCTTCGAAACCCACATCGCGCGCCACCTGGTCGATGGGGGCGCGTGTGGTCTGCAAGGCATGCAGCGCCGAGTCGAGCCGGATCTTCTGCACCAGCCGCATCGGCGTGAGGCCGGTGGCCGCGGTCACGCGGCGCGTGAGCGTGCGCGGGCTCACCGCCAGCTCGTCGGCGATCTCCTCCAGCGAGGGCACGTCGGCCAGGCGCTCGCGCACCAGCAGCTCCACCCGGTGGGCCAGCGGGTCCTGCGCGGCCAGGAAGGCCGGCGCCACGAAACGCGCCTGCGAGGCCCGCGGCTCGATCACCAGGTAACGCGCGACCTCCGTCGCGAGGCCCGGGCTCGCGAAGCGGGCCACGAGCGCCAGCATCAGGTCGATGTGCGCGAGCGAGGCACCGGCGGTCCAGATGCGATCGTCTTCCGTCACCATCGCATCGAGCGTGGTCTCGCTGCGCGGCGCGAGCGACTTCAGCGTGGGCACCAGCCACCAGGTGCTGGTGCAGCGACGCCCGTCGAGCAGCCCGGCCTGCGCCAGCAGGAAGACGCTGCTGCACGAGGCCGCGAGGCTCGCGCCCTGGCCCCAGGCCTTGTGCAGCCAGGCCGAGGCGAGCTGCGCATCGGGCTCGGCCAGCCGGTCGGCGATCTGCCCGGGCGTGGCGGCGCCCAGCCCGGGCAGCACCACCAGCTCGCGCGCCCGCGCCTTGGCGAGCGGCTCGGCCGCCATCGAGAGGCCGTTGCGCAGCCCCACAGCGGGCGCGTCGGGCGAGAGCACACGGTGGTCGAACACCCGCTTGCCCGACAGCCGGTTGACGGCGCTCAGCACGTCGAGCGTGATGCCGAGCGAGGCGGGGCTGCTGCCGGCGAGGATGAGGGTGTCGATGCGGACCATGAGACGTGTGGCCAGAACGGCAAGATCAATGTCAGAACGGACAGTAGCACGGCGGCGCTGCCGGCGCGACAGTGGCCGGGTGTTCAACGACTGCCAGGCGACACCATGCCGCTCCTCACCGTCATCCTCACCCCGGGCGCGTTCGACCCATCGGCCCAGGCCCGGCTCGCGCGCGGCCTCACCGAAGCCGCCTTCGAGGCCGAGTCGATCCCCCACGAGCCCGGGCCGCGCGCCCGCGGCATCGTGCTGATCCAGTCGCTGGCGCCCGGCCAGTTCTATTCCGCCGGCGAGCCGGCCGATGCCCGGGTGCGCGGCGTGTTCGCCACGCTGCAGGTGAGCGCCGGCGTGCTCGATGGGGCGCGCAAGGCCCGGCTGGCGGCGGCGGTGCAGGCCGCGGCCGAAGCCGCCGCCCCGGATCGCAGCCTCCCCATCGTCACCTCGCTCGAGATCCGCGAGGTGCCCGAAGGCAGCTGGGCGCAGAACGGCCGCATCGCGCGCCTGCCCGAGATGACCGCGACGGCGCGCTTCGGCCACCTGCTCGACGCGCTGGTCGTCTAGGCCGGCGGCAGCCAGCGCAGCAGCATCGCGTAGAGCTGCTGCGGGTCGACCGGCTTGACCAGGTGGTCGTCCATGCCGGCCTGCAGGCAGGCCTCGCGGTCTTCGGCGAAGCCATGGGCGGTCATGGCGATGATGGGCAGCCGTGGGCCGAGCCGCTCGCGCAGGGTGCGCGCGGCGGCCAGCCCGTCCTGCACCGGCATCTGCATGTCCATCAGCACCAGCGCATAGGGCTGCGCGGTGGCCAGCGCCACCGCCTGGGTGCCGTCATCGGCGGTGTCGACCACCAGACCGACGGCGCGCAGCAACGCCAGCGCGAGCTTGCGGTTGATCGGGTGGTCTTCGGCCAGCAGCACGCGCTGGCCAGCGTGGTGTGTGCGGAGTTGCGCCTCGCGCGACATGGCGCGGTTGTACTGACTCGCCGCCGCGGTGGCAATGCCGGCTGCCGCCTTCACCGGGTCGGGCGCGAGGGGATTCGTCCTTCCGGGGGATGACTCGTGCAGAGTTTTCCCGTCATGCTCTGAACCGTCCCACCTTCCCTTGCCTTATGCCGATCGGCCCCGCATCCGAGCTGCCGCAGGTGAGCGGCCTTGACCTGTCGCGAGGCCTGCGGTTCTTTGCCGGCCAGGCAGAGGTGTACCGCGAGTCGCTGCTCGACTTCGTCCGCTTCTATGGCCCGGGCCTGGCCAGCGTCGAGGCCTGTCTTGCCCGGCCGTCGGCCGAGGCCCTGGTGCTGGCCCGCGCCGACGTGCACGCGATGGGCGGCGCCGCGGCCGCGCTGGGCGCCGAGGCGGTCGAGCGCCAGGTGCGGAAGTTCGAGGTGTCGTTGCGCCAGGCCGGCAGGGGCGACCCGGTGCAGCAGCTGGCGGCACTGCAGCGCGAGCTGGCCCTGCTGGTCGAGGGCCTGCGGGCCCAGCTGGGCCCGGCGGGAGGGGCCTGAGCGCATGCGGTTTCTCATCGTCGACGACCACCCCATCCTGCGGCTCGGCGTGCGGCACCTGCTGCATTCGGCCTGGCCGGAGGCCGAGATCGTCGAGGCCGAGACGCTGGAGCAGGCGGTCGAGCGGCTGACGGCGGCACCGCCGCAACTCGTGGTGCTCGATCTTTCGCTTGGCGACGCCACCGGCACCGAAGCGCCGGCGCGCCTGCTCCGCATGGGGAGCGGGGTGCCCATCCTGGTGCTGAGCCTGAACGCCGAGCCGTCGTTCGCGGCGCGGCTGCTGCAGATGGGCGTCTCGGGTTACCTGCCCAAGAGCCGCGCGGCCGATGAACTCGTCACCGCGGCGCGGCGGGTGCTCGGCGGGCACCGCTATGTCACCGCCGAGATGGCCGACCACCTGCTGGGCCTTCTCAGCGGCGATACCCCGGGCGCCCTGCCGCACGAGCGGCTGTCGGCCCAGGAGTACCGGGTGATGACGATGATCGCCGCCGGCCGCTCGCCGGCCGAGATCGCCGAGGCCATGCACCTGTCGACCAAGACCGTCAGCAGCTACCGGGCGCGCATCTTCGTCAAGGCCGGCTGGTCGAACAACACCGAGCTCACCAAGTACTGCGTGCAGCACGGGCTCACCGACCCGCTCTGAACCGCCGCCGGCCCACGCGTGTAGGGAAGTTCACTACACGCGCTGCGGTGCCGGGCCGGCATGCGGCACCGCCGCACACCGACTCCACCTCCAGCGCCGCATGGCCGATAGTCCATGGCACACAGGCACACATCGCCGGCTCCGCTCAGGGAATCCTTCAACATGCTCTTCATCCGGCTGCTCGCCCTCTCGCTCACCGCTGCCGTGCTGCCCGCCTGGGCCGACGTCGGCCTGCCGGTCAGCGCGACGCCGGGCTCGATGTACATCCAGAGCGGCAACAGCAGCACCAGCGTGCTGATCGTCAACCGCAGCGGGCAGGACATGCTGCTGCACGCCGAGGCCATCGCCTGGCGGCGCGAGGGCGGCGCGGACCGCGATGCGCCGACCAAGGACCTCGCCATCGACCTGCCGGTGTTCGCCCTTGCGCCGGGTGGCCAGCAGACGGTGCGCATCACCTTGCGCGGCCCGGCGGCATCGGACCAGGAGATGGCGTACCGCATGGTGCTGCGCGAGCTGCCCGCCACCAACGCAGGCCCTGCGACGGCACGGCGCGCCAGCGCTGCGGCGCGGGCCGCGATGACGCTGCGCGTGCCGGTCTACGTGTCGCCCGCCCTGGTGCGGCGCCAGCAGCAGTGGCAGGCCCACATCGACGACGATGGCCAGCTCGTGGCGAAGGTGGCCAACCTGGGCAACGTGCACTACAAGGTGGGGGGCCTGCGCGTGCTGGGCGACACGCAGCCGCCGATCGTCATCTCTCACCCGTCGCAGTCGGTGCTGTTTCCCGGCGAGGCACGCACCTTCCGGCTGCTTCCGCCAACGGTGCCCACCCACAAGCCCATCTCGCTCGAGGTGCGCACCGAGTTCGGTGTGCAGTACGTCGCGCTCGACCTGTCGGTGCGCTGAAGGTTTGGGCCGCCGTCAGGCGGCCGGCTCGACGTAGTGCCGCGCGAGCTCCGGCGGCAGCGGCGAGTCGAGCAGCACCGCGGCCAGGCGCAGAGCGTCGCAGGCCTCGTCGGCCAGTGGGCCGGGCGGCTTGTGGCGCAGCGCCGTCTCGGTCCAGTGGCGCACCAGCACCGGCTTCAGCATCCACGGCAGCGTCTGCACTTCCTGCAGCGCATGCACCAGGCCATCGGCATCGGGCGCTTCGCAGGGGGGCAGGGCAACGCCCTGCAGCCACGGCAGCATCACGCTCTGGTACCAGGCTTCGCCATCGGGCACCAGGCGCGCCAGGAAGGCGGTGAGCCGGGCGATCTCGCGCCGCGTGTGCAACGAGGTCTCGGCGATGTCGGGGAAGCTGCCGGCAGAGGTCGGCACGGGCGTTTCTTCGCCCAGGCGCTGGCGCATCAGCAGCCAGTGCAGGCGGTCGATGGGGCGGATCTGGCCGTCGGCGGCCATCACGCGGCGCGCGGCGGCCATCAGGTGCTGGCGATCCGGCAGCGGCGCCTTGGCCACACGCGCCAGCAGCAGCTCGAGCCAGGGCAGCCGGGTGGCCGGGCCGAGCTTCTTCACGTCGTCGCGCACTTCACGTGCGGTGCTGAGTCCGGCGGTCTCGTCCTGCCAGGCGCGGCGCTCGCGGCGGCTGCCCGGCGTGGCCAGCAGCGCGAGGACGGCGGCGCGCAGCTCGCCGGGGCCGTTGAGGCGCGAGAGCCGGTCGATCGCGTCCCGTTCGTCCTGCGCGCTGTAGGCGCGTGGCTCGGGGGGGGCGGCGGCGGGCTCGGGTTCGTCGGGCGAGGTCATGGGAGCAGCATAGGCGATGGGTGCCGCGGCGGCGATCGGCCCGGCGGCGGCCAGTGCACCGGCGGGCTGGGGCGGGGCGCTGATGCGAGCGGGTTCGGGGTCCTGCATGCCCGGGTCGAGCCGGGGTGCGGGCAGCGGGTCGACCGCGCGGCCGTAGAGCCGGCGCAGGCGCTCCGGCAAGGGCGGGTGCGTGGCCAGCCAGTCGGCCGGCGCCTGCAGCAGCATCGCGGCCAGCAGCCGGGCGGGCACGCGCGCGAGCTGGTCCTGGTAGTGCTGCGCCTGGTGCCACACCTTGCGCAGCACACCGCCGAGCCCGTCGCGGCTGCGGGTGAACTGCACCGCGCAGGCATCGGCCAGCAGCTCGCGCTGGCGCGACACCGCCGCCTGCAGCAGCTGCCCCGCGAGCCAGCCCAGCAGGCCCGCGGCGACGAACACCGGGCCCACCAGCAGGCCGAAGGCCGAGCGCCGGCCCGCGTCGTCGGCCTCCAGCAGCTTGTGGCCATAGCCGTGCACCAGCGACAGGCCCCACACCAGCGCGAGCAGCTGCATGTTGAGCCGCAGGTCGTTCTGGTGGATGTGGCCGAACTCGTGGGCGACCAGGCCCTGCAGCTCGTCGCGCGTGAGCCGGTCGAGCGCGCCCTGCGTCACGGCCACGATCGCATCGTCGGGCGACCAGCCGGCGGCGAAGGCGTTGATCGCGTCTTCTCGGTCGAGCAGGTAGACGGCGGGCTTGGGCAGGCCGCTGGCGATCGCCATCTCGTCCACGATGTTGAGCAGGCGGCGCTCGCTCAGCTGGCGCGCGTCGGTGAGCGCACGGCCCCCGGCCCATCGCGCCACGTGCGCGCCGCCGCCTTCGCGCAGGCGGCCGATCTCGACCCAGGCGCCGCCCAGCACGAAGAGCAGCACGACGGTGGTGTTGGTCTCGATGAAGAGCGGCGGCAGGGCGAGGTCCCACGAGAGCAGCCAGCCGATGGCCCACCACACGCCCAGCAGCAGCCCGTTGACGGCAAGCACCAGGCCGAGCAGCAGCAGCGCGAAGAGCGCCAGCAGCCGCTGCGTGGCACGGCGGGCGTCGTCCTGCTGATCGCGAAAGCGCATGGCGGGCGGCCCCGCTCAGCGGTGTCCGGTGATGCTCAGAGCTGCACCCGCACCGGCGCGCGCTCGGCCTCGCTGGTGGTGGCCTGCATCATGGCCGCTTCGCGGAAGCCGAACATGCTGGCCATCAGGTTGGTGGGGAACTGCTGCGCCGCGTTGTTGTAGTCGAGCGTGGCATCGTTGAAGAGCTGGCGCGCGAAGCTGATCTTGTTTTCGGTGCTGGTGAGTTCTTCGGCCAGCTCGCGCAGGCTCTGGTCGGCCTTGAGCTCGGGGTAGGCCTCCACCACCGCCATCAGCCGGCCCATCGCGCCCGTGAGCACCTGCTCGGCGACGGCGAGGCTCGTCACCGCACCGGCGGCGGCCGGGTGGCTGCGCGCCACGTCGGCGGCCGACTTGGCCTGGTTGCGCGCGGCCGTCACGGCCTCGAGCGTCTCGCGCTCGTGGGCGGCGTACTTGCGCGCCACTTCCACCAGGTTGGGGATCAGGTCGTAGCGGCGCTTGAGCTGCACGTCGATCTGCGCGAACGAATTGGCGATGACGTTGCGCAGGCGCACGAGCCGGTTGTAGGCACCGACACCCCAGAAGACCAGCACGGCAAGAACGAAGATGCTCACGTACTGCACGGTTGTCATGTCGACCTCCTTCCCAAGTTGGACGCGAGCGGACTCTACGACAAGGCCCTCTCGGTTCGACCGCCTTCGAAGCATCTGGTCACCTGCCGGAGGCATGATCCGTGTGAACCGACACACCCCCATGAGCGCACCCGAGCCCAGATTTGCCCGCATCGCCGCCATGATCGGCGATCCCACGCGCGCCCGCATGCTGTCGGCGCTGATGGGCGGCAGCTTCATCGCGGCCGGCGAACTGGCGCGAGCCGCGGGCGTGACGGCGCAGACCGCGAGCAGCCACATCGCCAAGCTGCTGGAGAGCGAGCTCGTCGTGGCGCGCACGCAGGGCCGGCACCGCTACTTCCGACTCGCCGATGCCGACATCGCACATGCGCTGGAGGCGCTGTCGCTGGTGGCCGAGCGCAGCGCCGCGGCCGACAAGTGGGAGCGTGGGGCCTACAAGCCGCTGAAGGCCGCACGCACCTGCTATGGCCACCTGGCGGGCGAGCTCGGCGTGCAGCTTTTCGAGGGGCTGCTGGCGTGCGGCACGCTGCTGCCGGCCGACGGGCAGTTCGCGCTCAGCGAGCGTGGGCGCGAGGAGATGGCAGAACTGGGTGTCGAGGTGCCCGCGGCGGGGCGGCGCTTCGCCTATGCGTGCCTCGACTGGTCGGAGCGGCGCGACCACCTGGCCGGGAGTTTCGCCGTGGCCTTGCTCGACCATGCGCTGGCGCAAGGCTGGGTGCGCCGCGCGGGCGACTCGCGTGCCATCTCGCTCACGCCTTCGGGTGCGAAGGCGTGGTCACGCTGGCTCGGTCAGCGCAGGTCCATGCGGTCGGTGGCGTCGAAGCCCGAGGGCGACGGCGGCGCCGGGTTGCGCGAGCGCCAGGCCTTGTAGCCGCGCATGCGCAGCGCACACGCGGGGCAGTGGCCGCAGCCGTAGCCCCACTCGTGGCGCTGGCTGCGGTCGCCGAGGTAGCAGGTGTGGGTGTGCTCGACGATCAGGCGGATCAGCGACTCGCCGCCCAGGGTGGCCGCGAGCTCCCAGGTCTGCGCCTTGTCGAGCCACATGAGCGGCGTCTCGATGCCCATGGGCGTGTCGAGCCCGAGGCTCAGCGCGACCTGCAGCGCCTTCAGCGTGTTGTCGCGGCAGTCGGGGTAGCCGGAGTAGTCGGTCTCGCACATGCCGCCCACCATCACGTCGAGCTCGCGGCGGTAGGCCACGGCGGCGGCGAAGTTGAAGAAGATGAGGTTGCGGCCCGGCACGAAGGTGTTGGGCAGGCCGGTGGACGTCATCTCGATCGCACGCTGCTGCGTGAGCGCCGTGTCCGACAGCTGGCCGAGCAGCGATAGGTCGACCAGGTGGTCGTCGCCCAGGCGGCCGCCCCAGGTCGGGAAGTTGGCATAGAGCTGCGAGCGCACGGCGAGCCGGCACTCGAGCTCGATGCCGTGGCGCTGGTCGTAGTCGAAGCCGATGGTCTCGACGTAGTGGAAGTTCGACAGCGCCCACGCGAGGCAGACGGTGGAGTCCTGCCCACCGGAAAAGAGAACGAGGGCGCGGCGTGGCTTGGTCATCGGGTGATGGTAGCGAGGCGCTCCACGCCAGGTGCGATGATTTCGCCCCATGGCCTCCCCCGATTCGGTGTTCGACCACGTGCTGCCGCTGCTGGCCGAGGCCAGCGAACGGGCGGTGATGCCGCGCTTCCGGCAGCTGCGCGAAGGCGATGTGATCGAGAAGGCCAAGGACGAGATCGTCACCGTCGCCGACCGCGAGGCCGAGGCCCTCATCGAACGGGGCCTGCTCGCGCTCTGGCCGGGCTCGCGCGTGGTCGGCGAAGAGGCCTGCGCGGCCAACCCGGCCTTGCTGCAGGGGCTGGACCGGGGCGTGGTGTGGCTGGTCGATCCGCTGGACGGAACGGCCAATTTCGTCGCGGGGCGGCCGGTGTTTGCGGTGATGGCCTCGCTGCTGGTCGAGGGTGAGGCCGTCGGCGCCTGGGTGCTGAACCCGGTCTCGGGCGAGCGCTGGCGGGCGCAGCGTGGCAGCGGCTGCTTCTGCGATGGGCAGCGCATGCAGGTGCCGGCGGAACGCGTGCCATTGCACGAAGCGCGAGGCGCCGTGCTCACCCGGTTCCTGCCGGCGGGGCTCCGGCAGCAGGTCGAGGCGAAGCTCGGGCGGGTGGGCGAGGCACTGCCGGGTGCGCGCTGCGCGGGTGTCGAGTACCCGGCCATCATCACCGGCCGGCAGCAGTTCGCGATGTTCTACCGCACGCTCCCGTGGGACCACGTGCCCGGCACCTTGCTGCTGCAGGAGGCGGGCGGCCATGTGGCACGCTACGACGGCCGTGCGTACCGCGCGGCCGATGACGGGCTGGGGCTGCTGTCGGCGGTGAGCGAGCCGCTGTGGCGCGCCGTGTGGGGCGCGCTGCTGTAGCGTCAGGTGCGCACTTCGCCCTGGCCGAGCACCACCCACTTCATCGAGGTCAGCCCTTCCAGCCCCACCGGGCCGCGGGCGTGGAACTTGTCGGTGCTGATGCCGATTTCGGCGCCCAGGCCGTACTCGAAGCCGTCGGCGAATCGCGTGCTCGCGTTGACCATCACGCTGGCCGAATCGACCTCGCGCAGGAAGCGCATCGCATTCGGATGGTTCGTCGTGAGGATTGCGTCGGTGTGGTGCGAGCCGTAGCGGTTGATGTGGGCGATGGCTTCGTCGAGGCTCTTCACCACCTTGGCGCTGATGATGGGCGCGAGGTACTCCTCGCTCCAGTCCTGCTCGGTGGCTTCGGCCAGCTTGGCCTGCGGCACGTCTTTCAAGAGCGCCAGCACGGCGGTGTCGCCCCGCACCTCCACGCCCTTGGCGGCGAACACCGCGCCGATCTTCGGCAGGAACCGTGCGGCCACCGCCTCGTGCACCAGCAGCGACTCGGCTGCGTTGCAGGGGCTGTACTTTTGCGTCTTGGCGTTGTCGGTGACCTTGAGCGCGAGCTCGAGGTCGACCTCAGCGTCGACATACACATGGCAGTTGCCGTCGAGGTGCTTGATCACCGGCACACGCGCCTCGCGGCTGATGCGCTCGATGAGGCCCTTGCCGCCGCGCGGAATGATCACGTCCACCGACTCCGGCGACGCGATGAGGTGGCCCACGGCGGCACGGTCGGTGGTCTGCACCAGCTGCACCGCGTCGGCCGGCAGGCCGGCTTCGGTCAGCGCGGCCTGCACCAGCTTCCACAGCGCGAGGTTGGAGTGGATGGCCTCCGAGCCGCCGCGCAGGATGCAGGCGTTGCCGCTCTTGATGGCGAGCGACGCGGCCTCGATGGTCACGTTGGGCCGGCTCTCGTAGATCATGCCGAAGACGCCCAGCGGCACGCGCATCTGCCCGACGCTGATGCCGCTCGGGCGGCGCTTCACGCCGGTGATCTCGCCCACCGGGTCGGGCATGGCGGCGATCTGCTCGCAGCCTTCGGCCACGGTCGCGATCACCTTCTCGGTGAGGCGCAGGCGGTCGACCATCGGTGCGGCCAGGCCTGCGGCAACAGCGGCGGCGATGTCTTTCTGGTTGGCCTCGGCCAGCGGTGCCGCGCTCTCGCGCAGCCGCCGCGCCAGGGCGGTGAGGGCGGTGTTCTTGGCGCTGGTGGACGCCGCTGCCATGCGCGCGCTGGCGGCACGCGCGGCCGCGCCCATGTGGGCGATGGCGGCCTGGAGATCGGTGGAGGTCATGCCGGCATTTTTGCAGGGTTTGCCGGTGACGGCTCCCCATGGGACTTCATCGTCCAGGGGCTGCTCAAGGCGCCTGGCGGATCGCCTCGACTTGGATCAGGAGCCGCACCGTGTCCCCGATGAAGGGCAGCCCATCGGTCATGCCGAAGTCGCTGCGCTTGAGCTCTGCCACGAGGTCGGCACCGCAGACTTCCCGTTGCAGCTGCGGGTGCGTGTAGCAGCGCAGCTGCGCTGCGCGCAGGCTGAGCGGGAGCGACACGCCGCGCAGGGTGAACTCGCCGCGCACGTCCAGCGGCGCGTCGCGCTGCCAGCGCCACCGCTTCGCCACGAAATACGCCACCGGGTGCGCTTCGCTGGCGAGGTAGCTGCGGCGCATCACCCCGTCGAGCGGCGGCACGCCGGTATTGACCGAGGCGGTGCGCACTTCGATCGACACCTCGCCGGTGCCGGCCGTGGCGTCGAGCTCGAGGCTGCCGCGGATGTCGTCGAAGCGGCCGCGGCTGGTCGAGGTCCCGAAATGCATCACCTCCCAGTGCACCCGTGTGTGGCCGGGGTCGAGCAGGTAGGTCGTCGGCTGCGCATGCGCAGAAAAGGCCAGCCACGAGAGCAGGCACCCACCCACGAGGGGAATACGGCGCATGGCGGTGCACAAACTGTGGGCAAGCGTGATCAATGGCATGTGAGTACTCGTCATCCGCAGGTGCCTAAAACGGGGGGTCTCGGGATAATGCGCCAATCTGATCAGAGGGTAGATGGGCAGGTGGGCGGGGATGTCAAAAGAATTGCGAACGCCACCGCACATCGTCGATCGGGCCATGGCCGACGCCCTTGGCGCTGACGCCAGCCTGGCGCAGCGCGTGCAAGACGCGCAGACCGCCATGCTCTATGAGCGCGCGCAGACCTCCACGCTCGCCGGCATGGGCTTCGCACTGCTGGTGTGCGTGGGCCTTCTCCCCTATGTCGACCCGCGCCTGGCCTGGGGCTGGTTCGTGCTGCGCTGCGGGGTCTCGGTGCTGCGGCTCGTGCTCACCCACCAGTTCGTGCGCTCCACGCTGCCGAGCAACCGCACCTGGCGGGGCTGGCTGGAGGCCACGCTCGTCGCCGACGGCTTCACCTGGGGCCTGGCCGCGGTCTCGCTGCCGGCCACCACCAGCCCGCACGTGGTCGCGCTGCTGCTCACCGCGCTGGTGGGCGTGGCGGCGATCGGCATGTTCGTGCTGCAGCCGAGCTGCCGCGCGAGTGCCTTCTTCCTGTTGTCGATGCTGCTGCCCGCGGGGGCCGACCAGATGCTGACCGGCACCCGCTACGGCCTCTTCGCCGGCGTGGGCCTGTGGGTCTTTCTCGCACTGGTGATGGTGGAGGCGCGCCGCTCCGAGGCGCGCATCCGCGAGCTGCTCACGCTGCGCTTCACCACCGACCGCATCTCCGAGGAGCGGGCCGAGGCCCTGCGGCTTGCGCAGCGGCAGAGCAGCGTGAAGAGCCAGTTCCTCGCGACCATGAGCCACGAGATGCGCACGCCGCTGCACGGCATCCTCGGACTCACGCGCATGCTGCGCAAGGACGGCGCCATCCAGCCCGAGAAAAAACCCGACGAGCAGCTTCAGCTCATCGAGCGTGCCGGCGAGCACCTGCTGACGCTCATCAACGACATCCTCGATTTCTCCAAGCTCGAGGCGGGGCAGGTGCGCCTGTCGCCGCAGACCTTCGACCTAGCTGCGCTGATCGACGACGTGGTGTCGCTGTCGGTGCCGGGCGCCTTCCAGTCCGGCCTGTCGCTCACGACACGGCTGCACATGCCGCGGCCCTGTTATGTGCGCGGCGACCCGTCGCGCCTGCGCCAGGTGCTGCACAACCTGATCGGCAACGCGATCAAGTTCACTGAAGCCGGGGCCGTGACGGTGGTGGCCAAGCACCGCGGCTCGCGCACGCGCATCGCGGTGCACGACACCGGCGTCGGCATCCCGGCCGACGAGCTGCCGCGCATCTTCGACGCCTTCCACCAGGCCGACAGCTCCTTCACCCGCCGCTACGGCGGCACCGGCCTCGGCCTCACCATCGCCCGTGAGCTCGCGCGCGCGATGGGCGGCGACCTCGTGTGCACCAGCCAGCAGGGCCGCGGGTCTTGTTTCACCGTGACGGTGGAGCTGCCCGAAGCGCGCAACCCGGCGCCCGCAACGCCCGACGACGCCGCCGATCGGGTGCCGCTGCAAGGGCGTGTGCTGCTGGCCGAGGACAACCCCGTCAACGCCCTCGTGGCCGAGGCGGCACTGAAGAACATGGGGCTCACGGTCGAGCTGGTCGAAGACGGCCTGCAGGCCGTGGCCTCGTTCCGCGCCTCACCGCCCGACCTGGTGCTGCTCGATTGCCAGATGCCGGTGATGGACGGCTTCGAGGCCGCGCGCCGCATCCGCGAGCACGAAGGCGAGCAGGGCCTGCAGCGCACGCCGGTGGTGGCGCTGACGGCGAATGCCCTGCAAGGCGACCGCGAACAGAGCCTCGCGGCGGGCATGGACGATCACCTCGCCAAGCCGTTCAAGGACGAGGACCTGCGCGCCGTGCTGCGCAGGCACCTCGTGCCGGCCTGACGACAGCCCCTCGCGCGCCGAGTACGGCGCACGATCCCCCGAGGGGATGCCGCCCGGCTTGGGGCGGCCCGGCGCTCGGGCGGCTTACTGCTTGACCGCTTCGACTTGAATGAGCAGCTTGATGTTGTCAGGGATGCCCGGCACGCCGTAGTTGTTGCCGAACTGCGTGCGCTGGATCGTGGTCTCGAAGTCGCCACCGCACACCTCGCGCTTGAGCATCGGGTTCTGGTAGCAGTTGAAGTTGGTGGCGGTCAGCGTCACCGGCTGCGTCTTGCCCAGGAAGGTGAGCGTGCCCGCCACGGTGGTGACCTTGTCGCCGTTGAAGGTGAACTTGTCGCCCACGAACTTGGCGGTCGGGTGCTCGGCGGCGTTGAAGAAGTCCTTGCTCTTCAGGTGGCCGTCGAGCGGGCCCACGCCGGTGCTGACCGAGGTGGTGTCGATGGTGATCTCGGCCTTGCCGGTCTTGGCGGCCTTGTCGAAACTCACGCTGCCTTCCTTCTTGTCGAAACGGCCGCGGAGCGTGCTGGTGCCGAAGTGCTTGGCCTCGAAGTTCACGAAGGTGTGCGTCGGGTCGATCGCATAGGTGGCGCTTTGCGCCTGGGCGACGCCGGCAACGGCGACGAGGGCGGTGACGAGCAGGGTCTTCTTGATCATGGAACAGCTTCCTGTTGGTGGGGAGGGGAGGGGTCGGGAATCAGAGCGGGGCCACGCCGGTCAAGGCGAACTTCAGCTTGACCTGCACGTCGTTGGCCACCATCGAGGTGTCTTTCCAGTCACCGTCGCCGATCTTGAAATCGAGGCGCTTGAGCGTGAAGCCGCCGGTGGCGGTGGTGGTGCCGCCGGCTTGTGCCAGCGCGACCGGCACGACGATGTTCTGGCTCGCGCCCTTGATCGTCAGCTTGCCGGCCACCTCGAACTTGCCGGGGCCGGTGGCCTTGACGGCCGTCGACTGGAAGCTCGCCTGCGGGAAGGCCTTGGTATTGAACCAGTCGGGCTTGGCCACTTCGGCCTCGGTCTCGCTGGAGCCGAAGCTCACGCTCGCGAGGTCGACCGTGAAGGCGATCTTGGCCGCGTCGGGCTTCTTCGGGTCGAACGCCACTTGGGCGTCGAACTTCTTGAACTTGCCGTCGACGGGCACGCCCATCTGCTTGCTGGTGAAGGCGATCTCGCTCTGGGCCGGCACCAGCTTCTGCTGGGCCGAGGCGCCGAAGGCGAGGGTGGCGAGCGCCATGGAGACAAGGAGTGTTTTCATTTGGAGCGGTCCTTTCAACCGCAGAAGTGTCAGCCGCGCAGGGACATGCGGCTGATGAGACCGTCGCGGTCGATGAACTGGTGCTTGAGCGCCGCGGCGATGTGCATCACCACCAGGGCCGCCAACGCGTACGCCAGGTAGGCGTGCCAGGGCTTGATCGCCTCGGCCAGGGCCTTGTCCGGCGAGACGAAGTCGGGCAAGGGCAACACGCCGAACCAGACGATGGGGAAGCCAGCCGCCGAGCTGTAGGCCCAGCCGACCAGCGGCACCGCGAAGAAGAGCGCGTACAGCGCCCAGTGCGTGGCATGCGCGGCACCGCGCTGCCAGGCCGGCATGGGCGGGTCGGCCGGCGGCCGGTGCGTCAGGCGCCACAGGAGGCGCAGGGCCGAGAGCGCGAGGATGGTCACCCCCGCCCACTTGTGCCAGTTGTAGTACTTGAGGCGCTGCGGGGAGAAGGGCAGGTCACTCATGTAGACGCCCATGCCAAACGCGCCGACGATCGCCAGCGCCAGGACCCAGTGGAAGGCAATGGCGACCGTGCTGTAGCGGGTGCGGGGTGTGTTCATGAGGTTGGCACTCTACGGAAGCGGCGTTCGAAGCCGTTCACCGACCTTGATGTGAGCCTTCAAATTTTTGAACGTCCGGAGTGTCCGCTCAGACCGAGGGCTTACGCAAAAGTGCCGACACGCAAACCCTGAGCGGACTTTCCCTAGGACGGGTTCGGCGCATCTTGCAGTGACGCACAGCACTCTTAGACTCGGCCCTCGGCAGTTCAGGTAACTGAATTCCGTTCAATTGGCTGAACATCGAACCCTGCATGCAACCCGCCGTGGCCACCGCACCTTCCACCGCCAAGCCCGCCCTCGTGCCGGCCGTGGCGCGTGCCATGGCGCTGCTGGACCTGCTGGAAAAGGAGCGTGGCCCGATGAGCCTGGCCAAGCTGTCGACCAGCCTCGCGCTGCCCAAGAGCAGTGTGCATGGCCTGTGCAACACCCTGGTGGCCCTGGGGTACCTGCGCCGCCAGGACGACGGCGCCTTCTACATCGGCCCGCGCGTGATGGGTCTCGCGCATGCGTTTGCCGAAGCGACCACGCCGGCGCAGGAGTTCGAGCGCCTGTGGGCGAGCCTCGGCACCGTGCCCCAGGAGACGCTCATCCTCTCGGTGCTCGACGGCACCGACGTCGTCTACGTCGGCGTGCGCAACGGCATGCGCCCGCTCGGCATGGCCTTCAGCGTGGGCATGCGCCTGCCGGCCCACCGTGCCGCGACCGGCCGCGCGATGCTGGCGTTCCACGACGAAGCCTGGGTCAAGCAGCTCTACCCGGCGGCGCGACTGCCCGCCTACATGAACCTGCCGGCCATGCGCCGCAGCGACCTGCTGGCCGAGCTGACCGAAACCCGCGAGCGCGGCTTCAGCATCGACGACGAGAGCGTGCGCCAGGGCGTGTACTGCCTGGCCGCGCCGGTGCGCGCTGCTTCGGGCGAAGTCGTGGCCGGCCTGGGCGTGTGCATGCAGAAGGCCGGGCTCAAGCCGCGCTTCGTCGCCCAGCAGCGCGACACCGTCATCGACCTCGCCCGCCGCCTCTCGGAACGGCTCGGTGCCTCTCCCCAAAAGTAAAGCGACGACCCATGAGCGACATCATTCTCGAAACGCGCAAGCTCACCAAAGAGTTCAAGGGCTTCGTCGCCGTCAACCAGGTCGACCTGAAGGTCAAGCGCGGCCACATCCACGCGCTGATCGGCCCCAACGGTGCCGGCAAGACCACCTGCTTCAACCTGCTCACGCACTTCATCACGCCGACCTCGGGCCAGATCGTCTTCAACGGCAACGACATCACCGGCGAGGCGCCGGCCCACATCGCGCGGCGCGGCATCATCCGCTCGTTCCAGATCTCGGCGGTGTTCCCCCACCTCACGGTGCTCGAGAACGTGCGCGTGGCCCTGCAGCGCAAGCTCGGCACCTCGTTCCACTTCTGGAAGCCCGAGCGCTCGCTGCACACGCTGAACGACCGTGCCCTCGAGCTCTTGCGACAGGTCGACCTCGAGAGCTACGCCGAGCACACGACGGTGGAGCTCAGCTACGGCCGCAAGCGTGCGCTCGAGATCGCCACCACGCTCGCGATGGAGCCCGAGCTGATGCTGCTCGACGAGCCCACGCAGGGCATGGGCCTGGAAGACGTGGACCGCATCCGCTCGCTGATCAAGAAAGTCTCAGCCAACCGCACCATCCTGATGGTGGAGCACAACATGAGCGTGGTGGCCAGCATCGCCGACACCATCACCGTGCTGCAACGTGGGGCCACGCTGGCCGAAGGGCCGTATGCCGAGGTGTCGAAGAACCCGGCGGTGATCGAGGCGTACATGGGCTCTGCGAATGTCGAACTGAAGGGGGCGCATTGAGATGAAGCTTGCCCCTTCGACGATTGGCGCGAGCCGACGCTACCGGGTGACCGGCTCCGCTCATGTCCCCCGGCCAGGCTGCGCCTGGCCTCCTCCTTTACTTCGCTGCGCCGGTCACCCGGCAGCGTCGGCCAGGCACGACGGTGGCACGCATGGCTCGTGGCGTGCCAGGGCCGTGGCTTGCTCGCTGCGGTGGGGCGCCGTGTGGAGTGAAGTAAAGGAGGAGAGGCGGGCGCAGCCCGCCTCGGGGGACATGAACGGAACACGGCGCCCCGCCGCAGCGAGCCTGCGCAGTCCGCAGCAAAGGACCCATTGAGATGCCCACCAAGTTTCTAGAAGTCAAAGAACTACAAGGCTGGTACGGCGAGAGCCACGTCCTGCACGGCGTGAACTTCCACGTCGACGAAGGCGAAGTCGTCACGCTGCTCGGCCGCAATGGCGCGGGCCGCACCAGCACGCTGCGCGCGATCATGGGCCTCATCGGCTCGCGCAAGGGCAGCGTGAAGGTGAAGGGCCAGGAGGTGATCACCCTCCCCACCCACCGCATCGCAAGGCTCGGCCTCGGCTACTGCCCCGAGGAGCGCGGCATCTTCTCCACGCTCTCGTGCGAAGAGAACCTGATGCTGCCGCCCAAGCAGGCCGAGGGTGGCATGAGCATCGCGCAGATCTACGACATGTTTCCCAACCTGAAAGAGCGCGCCAGCAGCCAGGGCACGCGGCTTTCAGGCGGCGAGCAGCAGATGCTGGCGGTCGCGCGCATCCTGCGCACCGGCGCCAAGCTGCTGCTGCTCGATGAAATCTCGGAAGGCCTCGCACCCGTCATCGTGCAGAAGCTCGCCGAGATGGTGGTCGCTCTGCGCAAGCAGGGCTACACCATCGTGATGGTGGAGCAGAACTTCCGCTTCGCCGCGCCGCTGGCCGACCGCTTCCTCGTCATGGAGCACGGCCGGATCCTCCAGGAGTTCACCCAAGCCCAACTGCCTGACCGCATGGCCCAGCTCCACGAGTACCTGGGCGTTTGACCTGCTCGCTCTGTCTCTCACCACCCTTAGGAGAAACACATGATGAAACTCAAGAACATCGCAGCCGCCGCCACCCTGGCCTGCGCATCCGCACTCGTGCCGGCACAGGCGCAGATCTCGGGCGACGTGATCCGCATCGGCTTCATCACCGACATGTCGGGCCTGTACTCCGACATCGACGGCCCGGCCGGCGTCGAAGCCATCAGGATGGCCATCGCCGACGCGGGCGGCAAGATCAACGGCAAGACGATCGAGCTCGTCTCGGCCGACCACCAGAACAAGCCCGACATCGCCGCCGCCAAGGCGCGCGAGTGGTTCGACACCAACGGCCTCGACATGCTGATCGGCGGCACCAACTCCGGCACCAGCCTGGCCATGGCCAAGGTCGCGGCCGAGAAGAAGAAGCTCTTCATCTCGGTGGGCGCCGCCACCTCGGCGCTGACCAACGAGCAGTGCAACCCCTACACCGTGCACTGGGCCTACGACACCGTGGCCCTCGCCAAGGGCACCGGCAACGCGGTCGTGAAGGCCGGTGGCAAGAGCTGGTACTTCCTGCAGGCCGACTACGCCTTCGGCGCGCAGCTGATGAACGACACCTCGTCCGTGGTCAAGGCCGCCGGCGGCAACATCGTGGGCTCGGTGAAGCACCCGCTGTCGGCGAGTGACTTCTCGTCCTTCCTGCTGCAGGCGCAGTCGAGCAAGGCGCAGATCCTGGGCCTGGCCAACGCCGGTGGCGACACCATCAACAGCATCAAGGCGGCCAACGAGTTCGGCATCACCAAGACGATGAAGCTCGCCGGCCTCTTGATGTTCATCAACGACGTGCACTCGCTGGGCCTCAACGCCACGCAGGGCATGTACCTCACCGACAGCTGGTACTGGAACCGCGACCCCGAGACGCGCGCCTGGAGCCGCAAGTTCTTCGAGAAGATCAAGCGCATGCCCTCGTCCATCCAGGCCGGTGACTACTCGGCCGCGTTCAACTACCTGGCCGCGGTGAAGGCGACCGGCAGCGACGATGCCGACAAGGTGCTCGCCCAGATGAAGAAGGGCAAGGTCAACGACATCTTCGCCAAGGGCGGCTACATCCGCGACGACGGCCGCATGGTGCACGACATGTACCTGATGCAGGTGAAGACGCCGAAGGAATCGACCGAGCCGTGGGACTACTACAAGGTCGTCGAAACCTTCAAGGGCGATGTCGCCTGGACGACCAAAGCGGAATCAAAGTGCGCTTTGTGGAAGTAAGAGCCAGCCACGGCGCGGGCTGATCCCGCGCCGATATTCAACAAGACACCGCCATGACTGAAATCTTCGGCATTCCCATACAAGCCTTCATGGGCCAGCTCATGCTGGGCCTGGTGAACGGCTCGTTCTACGCCATGCTGAGCCTCGGGCTGGCGGTGATCTTCGGCCTCTTGGGCATCGTGAACTTCGCGCACGGCGCGCTGTACATGATCGGCGCCTACGTGGCGTGGTTCTCGCTCGAGAAGTTCGGGCTCAACTACTGGATGGCGCTCATCGTCGCGCCGCTGGTGGTGGGTGCACTCGGCCTCGTGATCGAGCGCACGCTGCTCAAGCACCTCTACAAGCTCGACCCGATCTACGGGCTCTTGCTCACCTTCGGCATCTCGCTGATCTTCGAAGGCGTGTTCCGCGAGCAGTACGGCGTGTCGGGCCAGTCGTACTCGGTGCCCGAGGCGCTGCAAGGCGCCACCAACCTCGGCTTCATGGTGCTGCCCAACTACCGCGCGTGGGTGATCGTCGCCTCGCTGGTCGTGTGCCTGGGCACCTGGGCGCTGATCGAGAAGACGAGCCTGGGCGCCAAGCTGCGCGCCGGCACCGAGAACCCGGCGCTGGTGCAGGCCTTCGGCATCAACGTGCCGATGATGGTGATGTTCACCTACGCCGGCGGTGCCGCGCTCGCCGCGCTGGCCGGCGTGCTCGCTGCGCCGGTGATCCAGATCACGCCGCTGATGGGCAGCAACCTCATCATCGTCGTCTTCGCGGTGGTGGTGATCGGTGGAATGGGCTCGATCCTCGGCTCCATCCTCACCGGCCTCGCGCTCGGCCTCGTCGAAGGGTTGACCAAGGTGTTCTACCCCGAGGCCTCCAACATCGTGGTGTTCGTCATCATGGCCATCGTGCTGATGATTCGCCCCGCCGGCCTGTTCGGCAAGGAGAAATAAGCATGGCCACCACCGCCATCACCCAGACACGCAACGCACGCATCGCGTGGGGCGTCGTCTTCGCGCTGCTCGCCATCGCGCCCTTCGTCGGCCTGTACCCCGTCTTCATGATGAAGGCGCTGTGCTTCGCGATCTTTGCCTGCGCCTTCAACCTGCTACTGGGCTACACCGGCCTGCTGTCCTTCGGCCATGCAGCCTTCCTCGGCTCGGCGGCCTACGCCACCGGCTGGCTGGTGCGCAGCGCCGGCTGGTCGCCCGAACTCGGCCTCGTGGCTGGCGTGGTGATCGCGGCGGCACTCGGCCTCGTGGTCGGTGCGATCGCCATCCGGCGCCAGGGCATTTACTTCGCGATGATCACGCTCGCGATGGCGCAGATGGTGTTCTTCGTCTGCCTGCAGGCGCCCTTCACCGGCGGCGAAGACGGCCTGCAGGGCGTGCCGCGCGGCAAGCTCTTCGGCCTGCTGCCGCTCGGCAACGACGTGGCGATGTACTACCTGGTGCTCGCGATCTTCGTCGCGGTGTTCCTCGGCATCCTGCGCATCGTGCATTCGCCTTTCGGCCAAGTGCTCAAGGCCATCCGCGAGAACGAGCCGCGCGCCATCTCGCTCGGCTACGACGTCGACCGCTACAAGCTGCTGGCCTTCGTGCTCTCGAGCGCGCTCGCCGGCCTGGCCGGTGCGTTGAAGACCCTGGTGCTCGGCTTCGCCACGCTGACCGACGTGCACTGGTCGCTCTCGGGAGAGGTGATCCTGATGACGCTGCTGGGGGGCCTCGGCACCTTCGCCGGCCCGGTGATCGGCGCCTTCACCATCATCGGCCTGCAGAACTTCCTGGCCGACCGCGTGGGCTCGTGGGTCACCGTCATCATCGGCGTGATCTTCGTGGTGTGCGTGATCGCGTTCCGGCGCGGCTTCGTCGGCGAGCTGCTGGCGTGGCAGCAGCGCAAGAAGTCCTGAGCGCATGGCCATCGAGATCCCGAAGGACGCTCGCAAGGAGGCCATCGCCTCCATCGAGCGTTACTTCCAGGAGAACATGGAGGAGAAGATCGGCAACATCGCCGCCGGCGCGTTGCTGAACTACTTCCTCGAGGAGATCGGCCCGCTCGTGTACAACCAGGCCGTGGCCGACGTGCAGGAGCGGCTGCGCATGCGCGTCGACGAGCTCGACGTCGAACACCACGAAGACGAGTTCCAGTACTGGCGCAAGCGCCGCTGAGTGGGCACCATACGCGCCTTCAATCCAAGGAGAAGCGCATGAAGTACACCGGCAGCTGCCACTGCGGCAAGGTCGCCTTCGAGGTCGACGGCGAGATCGGCACGGCACTCGCCTGCAACTGCTCGATCTGCCAGCGCAAGGGCTCGTTGCTCTGGTTCGTGCCCCGGGACGAGCTCAAGCTCAAGACACCGGAAGACGCCGCCAGCACCTACACCTTCAACAAGCACGTCATCCAGCACCGCTTCTGCCCACGCTGCGGCATCCACCCGTACGGCGAGGGTGTCGACCCCAAGGGCAATGCGATGGCGGCGATCAACGTGCGTTGCCTCGAGGGCATCGACCTCGAGACGGTGAAGGTCCACCACTACGACGGGCGCTCCAAGTGACACCGCATGCAGGGCGCTGAGATCGCGCTGCTGGTCGTCGGGGCGGCGATCGCGGGCTTCGTGCAGGGCCTGTCGGGCTTTGCCTTCGGCATGGTGGCGATGTCGATCTGGGTCTGGGCGATCGACCCGAAGGTGGCGGTCGTGATGTCGATCGCCGGCGGCCTGTCCGGGCAGATCTTTGCCGCCGTGCGCCTGCGCCGCGGCCTGCAGTGGCCACTGCTGTGGCCCTTTCTCGCCGGGGCGCTGGCCGGCGTGCCGCTGGGCGTGGTGGTGCTGCCCTACGTCGATGCGGTGGTGTTCAAGTTCGGCCTCGGCGTGACGCTGATGGTGTGCTGCTCGGCGATGCTCTTCGCGCAGCGGTTCCCGCGCGTCACGCGCGGCGGTCGCATCGGTGATGGCCTTGCGGGCCTGGCCGGTGGCGTGATGGGCGGGCTGGGTGGTTTCACCGGCGTCGTGCCTTCGCTCTGGTGCACCGTGCGCGGCTGGGACAAGGACACCGCGCGCGCCGTGCTGCAGAACTTCAACCTCGCCGCGCTCAGCGTCACCTTTGCCACCTACGTGGGCACCGGCATGGTCACGCGCGAGATGTGGCCTCTGTTCGCGGTCGTGGTCCCGGCCCTGCTGATCCCCTCGGTGCTGGGCACACGGCTTTACGTCGGTTTGAGCGAAGCGGCGTTCCGCCGGGTGATCCTGGGTTTGCTGACCTTCTCGGGGTTGGTCATGATCGCGTCGTCGCTGCCCGTCCTGCTGAAGCGGTGACGCGAGAGACCGCCATGGCCGACATCACTTTCCTGCACACCTCTCCCGTCCATGCGGCCACCTTCGACGCGCTGCTCAACGACGTGGCGCCGCATTGCACCGCCACCCACATCGTGCGCGAAGACCTGCTCGCCACCGCGCAGCGGGATGGCGTCGACGACGCCGCGCTCATCGCGGCCGTGGGCGCGGCCTTGCACGGCGCCGCGGCCGACGCACGCGCCGTGGTGTGCACCTGCTCCACGATCGGCGGGCTGGCCGAAGCCACGCAGGCGCGCGTGCCCATCACCCGCATCGATCGCGCCATGGCCGACGAAGCCGTGCAGCGCGGCGCCCCGGTGTTGATGGTCGCGGCCCTGCAGAGCACGCTGCAGCCGACCGAGCAGCTGTTGCGCTCCTCCGCGGAGCGCCTCGGGCTGCCGCTCGTGTTGCGGTCGTTGTGGGTGGAAGGGGCCTGGGCCCATTTCGAATCCGGGCAGCGCGAGGCCTACCTGGCCAGCATCGCCGCAGCCGTGCGCCAGCATGCGCAGCCTGGCGAGACCATCGTGCTGGCCCAGGCGTCGATGGCGGGCGCGGCCGAGTGGCTGGCCGAAACCGGCCTCGTGGTGCTGAGCAGCCCGCGGCTGGGCCTGGTGCATGCCCTGCGTTTCATCGGGTGAGCTGAGCGCCGAGTGGTGCGCTGTGCGATGCACCGCGACGCCTGACCCGGCTCAAGCCGGCTTCCTGGCCTTCGGAGGCTGCGGCCGCATCAACCCCTCTTGCGCGACCGAGGCGATCAGCCGCCCGTCCTGCGTGTAAATGCTGCCGCGACAGAAGCCGCGCGCGCCGCTGGCGGCGGGCGAGTTGGTCGCGTAGAGCAGCCACTCGTCCATGCGGAAGCTGTCGTGGAACCACATCGCGTGGTCCAGGCTCACGCCTTGCACGCTGCCGTTCATGAACGAGAGACCGTGCGGCAGCAGCGCTGCGCTGAGCAGGCCGAAGTCGGACGAGTAGGCGAGCATCGCCTGGTGCAGCACCGGGTCGTCGGGCAGGCGGTCGGAGGCGCGGAACCACGAGTTGTTGACCGCCGCGCGCTCGCCGGCGGGCGGCGGGTTGAGCGGGTTGAAGGGCTCGCAGTGGCGGATGTCGATCGCGGTCTCGGCGTGCAGCACGGCGCGCAGGCGCTCGGGCAGCTGGTCGAAATGCTGGCGGCGCAGCTCGTGCACGCTGGTCAGGCCCTCGGGCGGCGGCACCTGGGGCATGGCGTCCTGGTGCGACACCCCGTCTTCCTTCACATGGAAGGAGGCAGCGAAGTTGAAGATCGGCTGGCCATGCTGGATGGCCACCACTCGCCGCGTGGTGAAGCTGCCGCCGTCGCGGATGCGCTCCACGTCGTAGACGATCTTGGCCTGCTTGTCGCCGGGGCGCAGGAAGTAGGCATGCAGCGAATGCACCGAGCGGTCACGCCCGACGGTGAGGGCCGCCGCCATCAGCGCCTGGCCCAGCACCTGCCCGCCGAAGACACGCGGGCTGCCGATGTCGCCGCTGATGCCGCGGAAGAGGTTGTGTTCGAGCTGCTCGACCTGCAGCAGCTCGACCAGTTCTTGGACTTGGGTGTTCATGGCTGAAATGATCTCACCAAACCTGCCGCTACCATCGCGCCACCGCTGCCATGCCGAGGCCACGTGTCGAATCCTGCTCCTACTTGTTTTGCACGTCCGCACCCCGTGAAATCGCTCGTCTGGGTCGCACTGTTGAGCGGCGGCGCGGCATGGGCCCAGGTGGCCACACCGGCCGCACCGGCGGCCTCGGCAGCGCAGGAGCCGTCGCCGGGCTTGCAGGAGTGTGCGGCCATCGGCGCGCCATCCGACCGCCTCGCCTGCTACGACAAGCTTGCCGGCCGCAAGCCGCCCTCGCCGCCGCCGGCCGACGTGCCCATCGCCACCACGCAGATGGCACCGCAGGGCGCGGCCACTGCGCCCGCGCAGGAGGCCAAGCCCGAGGCCTCGCCGCTGTCGCAGTACTGGGAGCTGGACGCAACGGACAAGCGCGGCACCTTCAACCTGCTCGGCTACCGCGCCAACTACGTGATGCCGTTGCACAAGACCAACCGCATCAACCGCGCGCCCCAGTCCCCCACGCAGACGGCGGTGAACCAGCCCAACTACCGTGACGTCGAGGCCAAGTTCCAGATCTCGCTGCGCACCAAGGCGATCCAGGATGTGTTCGGCCGGGGGAGCGGCGACCTGTGGCTGGCCTTCACGCAGCAGGCGATGTGGCAGATCTGGAATGGCAAGGACTCCAAGCCCTTCCGCAACACCGACTACGAGCCCGAGGCGATCTACGTGTTTCCGGTGCCCAAGGTCGCGCAGCACCTCCCCTTCGGGTGGCAGTGGCGCCTGGGGCAGGTCGGCATCGCCCACCAGTCCAACGGCCAGTCGGACCCTTTGTCACGCAGCTGGAACCGGGTCTACATCGGCACCGGCTTCGAGCGCGGCGACCTGAGCCTGCAGGGGCGTTTCTCGCATCGCCTGAGCGAGAAGCGCGAGCGCGACAACAACCCCGACCTCGTCGACTACCGCGGGCGCACCGAGCTGCAGCTGGGCTGGACACCCGGCGCCAGCACCAGCTCGCTGCTCTGGCGCAACAGCGCGCAGCGCAGCGACTGGGGCGCGCTGCAGTTCGAGTGGACCTACCCGGTGGCCAAAAGCCGGCCCAACGGCCTGCGCTGGTTCGTGCAGGCCTTCCATGGGTACGGCGAGACGCTCACCGACTACAACTTCAAGCAGACGAGCTTCGGCTTCGGGCTCGGGTTCATGCAGTTCTGACCGCCTGGGCAGGCGCGCGGCGCCACGCGTCGAGCAGCGCCTGCCACTTCGCCCGCGCGCTGGCGAGGTGCCGGGCCTTCACATGGCCGTAGCCGCGGATCTCCTCGGGGATGCTGGCAATCGCGATCGCTTGCGGCAGGTTGGCGGCGTTGAGCGTCTGCAGCACTTCGTCGAGGCTCGCGCGGTATTCGCCGATCAGGGCACGCTCGGTCTTGCGCTCTTCGGTGCGGCCGAAGGGGTCGAAGGCGGTGCCACGCAGGCCCTTGAGCCTGGCCAGCACGCGGAAGGCGGTCTTCATCCACGGGCCGAAGCGCTGCTTGACGAGTTCGCCACGTTCGTTGTGCTTCGCGAGCAGTGGCGGCGCGAGGTGGTAGTTCACGCGGTAGTCGCCCTCGAACTGCGAGGCGATCTTCTCCAGGAAGCCGGTCTCGGTGTGCAGGCGGGCCACTTCGTACTCGTCCTTGTAGGCCATGAGTTTGAAGAGGTAGCGGGCCACGGCTTCGGCGAGCTTCGTGCTGCCCAGAGGCGCCTCGGCCGCGCGCACCTTGTCGACGTAGGCGCGGTACTGTGCCGCGTAGGCGGCGTCCTGGTAGGCGGTGAGGAACTCGACGCGCTTGCTGACCAGCTCCTCGAGGTTGCCCGAGGGCTTGCGCACGAACTCGATCACCTGCGACGGCTGTGCGAGAGACTGCACGGCGCGCAGGTCGTGCGCGGCGCGGCGGCCCCATTCGAAGGCCTGCTGGTTGCGCTCGACCTGCACGCCGTTGAGCTCCATCGCGCGCATCAGCGCGGCGTGCGACAGCGGGACCTGGCCCTTCTGCCACGCGTAGCCGAGCATCATCGGGTTGGTGTAGAGCGAGTCGCCGCAGAGTGCCACCGCGAGCTGCTCGGCATCGAAGGCGCCGAACTTGTCTCGGCCCGTGGCGGCCATCAGCGCGGCTTCGCAGCTGGCGGAGGGGAACTGCCAGTCGGGGTTGTTGACGAAGGCCGCGGTCGGCGAGCCGTGGGTGTTGAGCGCGACGAAGGTGCGGCCTTCGCGCACGACCGCGAGCGTGCTCTTGTTGGCGCCGACGATCGGGTCGCAGGCGAGCACGAGGTCGGCTTCGGCGGTGCCGACCTTGGTGGTGTAGATCGCGTCCATGCTGTCGGCGATCTGGATGTGGCTCCAGGTGCTGCCACCCTTCTGCGCGAGGCCGGCGGCGTCCTGCGTGACGATGCCCTTGCCTTCGAGGTGCGCGGCCATGCCGAGCAGCTGGCCGATGGTGATCACGCCGGTGCCGCCGACGCCGGCGACGACGATGCCGAAGGCCTGGCGCGTGTCGGGCAGCTGCGGCTCGGGTACGCTGATCTTCGACGGATCAGGGCGTGAGGCTTCCGCCTTCTTCGCCGTCTTGAGCTGCCCGCCCTGCACGGTGACGAAGCTCGGGCAGAAGCCCTTCACGCAGGAGTAGTCCTTGTTGCAGGTGTTCTGGTTGATGCGGCGCTTGCGGCCGAATTCGGTCTCGACCGGCTCCACGCTCAGGCAGTTGCTCTGCACCGAGCAGTCGCCGCAGCCTTCGCACACCAGCTCGTTGATGACGACGCGGGTGTCGGCGTCTTTCATCGTGCCGCGCTTGCGGCGGCGGCGCTTCTCGGTGGCGCAGGTCTGGTCGTAGATGATGGCGGTCACACCCTTCACCTCGCGGTATTCGCGCTGCAGGCGGTCGAGCTCGTCGCGGTGGAAGACCTGCACGCCGGGGGCGAGTGCCACGCCGTCGTACTTGCCAGGGTCGTCGCTCACGATGCTGAGCGCGGCCACGCCTTCGGCCTTCAGGCTCTGCATGATCTGCAGCACGCTGTGGCCTTCGGGCCGTTCGCCCACGCGCTGGCCGCCGGTCATCGCGACCGCGTCGTTGTAGAGAACCTTGTAGGTGATGTTCACGCCCGCCGCGATGCTCTGGCGGATGGCGAGGATGCCGCTGTGGAAGTAGGTGCCGTCGCCCAGGTTGGCGAAGATGTGCTCCTCGGTCGTGAACGGCGCCTGGCCCACCCAGGGCACGCCTTCGCCGCCCATCTGCGTGAAGGTGGAGGTGCTGCGGTCCATCCACACCACCATGTAGTGGCAGCCGATGCCGGCGACTGCGCGAGAGCCTTCGGGGACGCGGGTCGAGGTGTTGTGCGGGCAGCCGCTGCAAAAGAAGGGCAGGCGGTCGCCGCTGTCGGCCTTGAGCACCTGCAGCGATTTTTCTTTCGCGTCGATGAGCGCGAGCCGGGCGTCGATGCGCGCGGCGGTGTCGGCGTCGACGCCCAGCTTCTTCAGCCGCTTGCCGATCGCCTTCGCAATGATGGCGGGCGTGAGGTCGGCCTGCGCACGTAGCAGCCAGTTGGCGCTCGGATTGGGCTGTGACCATTCGCCGCCGGTGTGGTCGCCCTCGGCTTCGTCGAACTTGCCGAGCACGTTGGGGCGCACGTCGGGGCGCCAGTTGTAGAGCTCTTCCTTCAGCTGGTACTCGATGACCTGGCGCTTCTCCTCCACCACCAGGATCTCCTGCAGGCCGGTGGCGAAGTCGCGGGTGATGGTGGCCTCCAACGGCCACACCACGTTCACCTTGTGCAGGCGGATGCCCAGCCGCCGGCAGTCGTCGTCGGAGAGGCCGAGGTCGTGCAGGGCCTGGCGGGTGTCGTTGTAGGCCTTGCCGCTTGCAATCAAGCCGAAGCGATCGTTCGGGCCTTCGATCACGTTGTGGTTGAGCTTGTTGGCCCGCACGTAGGCGAGCGCGGCGTACCACTTGTGGTCCATCAGCCGCGCTTCCTGCTCGAGCGGTGGGTCGGGCCAGCGGATGTGCAGGCCACCCGGCGGCATGACGAAATCTTCAGGCAGCAGGATCTGCACCCGGTCGGGGTCGACGCTGATGCTGGCCGACGATTCGACGATTTCCTGGATGGTCTTCATCGCCGTCCACACACCGGAGAAGCGGCTCATGGCAAACGCATGCAGACCCATGTCGAGGATGTCCTGCACGCTCGACGGGAAGAAGACCGGCAGCCCGCAGGCCTTGAAGATGTGGTCGCTCTGGTGCGCGGCGGTGCTGCTCTTGGCGATGTGGTCGTCGCCGGCGAGTGCGATCACGCCGCCGTGCCTGGCGGTGCCAGCCATGTTGGCGTGCTTGAAGACGTCGGAGCAGCGGTCGACCCCCGGGCCCTTGCCGTACCAGAGGCCGAAGACGCCGTCGAACTTCTTCTTCTCGGGGTAGAGGTCGAGCTGCTGCGTGCCCCACACGGCGGTGGCACCGAGCTCTTCGTTCACGCCGGGCTGGAAGACGATGTTCTGGGCCGACAGGTGTTTCTTCGCCGCCCACAGCGCCTGGTCGTAGCCCCCGAGCGGCGAGCCGCGGTAGCCGCTGATGAAGCCGGCGGTGTTGAGCCCCACCATCGCATCGCGTGTGCGCTGCAGCATGGGCAGCCTCACCAGAGCCTGCACCCCGCTCATGAAGGCGCGGCCGGTCGGCAACGCGTACTTGTCGTCGAGCGAGACGCTCTCCAGGGCACGGCGGATGGACTCGGGCAGCGGTGCGTTCATGCGTCGGGGCTCCTGTATTCCTGTAAGGGGCAGGGCTGCAGCTCGTGACCGCGGCCTGCCGTGAGGGGTGGGACGGTGCGGCCAGTGTAGGCAAGGGTGCCGCGGAAGTCCTTTCTTTGTTTGCTCGAAAGAAGGGTGTTCCAGCAATAATCTTTCTTCAACTGCGCATCTGGAATCGAAATGCCGCTCAAAAAGCCATTCCCAGGGAAAACCATCAAGCCCGTCGACGACATCGCCGAGCCGCATGGTGATGCGCTCGACCGCTACGACGTGCTGATCCTGCGCGAGCTCCAGCAAGATGCTCGCCTGTCGAATGCGGAGCTCGCCGCGCGCATCGGCCTCTCGGCCGCGCCCACCTGGCGGCGTGTGAAGTGGCTGGAAGAGCAGGGCTACATCACCGGCTACCGTGCCGAGATCGACCGCCGCAAGATCGGCCTCGGCGTGCTGGCCTTCGTGCGGGTGGATGCCGAGCGCAACAACGGCCTCGCCACACGGGCGCTGGAAGACGCGATCCGCAAATTGCCCGAGGTGATCGCCTGCCACTACATTTCAGGCACCGGCACTTTCGAGCTGCAAGTCATGGCCACAGATCTTGATGCGTTCTCCCGCTTTTCGATCGACACCTTGCTCAATCTGCCGAACGTCAAAGACATCCACACCAGCTTCTCGCTGGGCGAAGTGAAGGCCGGGGCGGCATTGCCTCTTACTCATCTGCAGACCGGCAAGACCCGCTCACGCTGATGTCGTCTTCCCGCCTGGCCGACTGGTTGTTCGGCACGGAACCCAAGCAGCGGCTGCGGCTGGTGCAGTGCGGCACGGCCATGCTGCTGGTGCTGGGCAGCGTGCTCAACATGCAGTACCTCGTGTGGGCGGGTCTCGCGCCGATGGAGCCCACCGCGTGGTGGACGCTGGTGCTGATCGGCGGCTTCGTGGTCTTCTTCATCACCATCCGCAGCGGGCAGAACCTGCGCTACGCCGAGCCGTCGTTGACGGTGCCGCAGATGGTGTTCGCCATCCTCTGCGCCGCAGTGGGGTATGCGCTGGCCGGCAAGGGGCGCGGCGGCGCCTTTCCGATCCTGATGGTCGTGTTCATGTTCAGCATGTACTCGCTGGCGCCGAAGACGGTGCTGCGCACCAGCTTCTTTGCGGTGGCGGTGTTCGGCGTGACGATGGCGACGATGGCCTACCGCAAGCCGACGGTCTATGAGCCGGCGGTGGAGTGGGGCCACTTCATCATGATCGCGATCATGGTGCCGGCGGTGGCGGTGCTGGCCGGGCAGCTGAGCCGCCTGCGCGACCGGCTGCGCCGGCAGAAGAAGGACATCGCGCTCGCGCTCGCGCGCATCCAGGAGCTCGCCACGCGCGACGAGCTCACCGGCCTCATCAACCGCCGCCACATGGTCGAGCTGATGGAGCAGGAGCGCCAGCGCGGGGTGCGCTCGGGCCAGTCGTTCTGTCTCGCGGTGATCGACATCGACGGCTTCCGCGAGATCAACGACAAGCATGGCCATGCGTTCGCCGACGAGCTGCTGCGCCGCTTCGCCAACGAGGCGCTGAACGTGATCCGCATCTCCGACCTGCTCTCTCGCTGGGACGGCAAGGAGTTCCTGCTGATGCTCAGCAACACCCGCGCGTCGCTCGGCCGCACGAGCCTCGAGCGCCTTCGGGAGCGCATGAAGGCGATGACCGTCGAGGTGCCAGGGGATGCGTCAGGAGCAGGGCCGCTGCACCTGAGCTTCTCGGCCGGCGTGGCCGAGCACCGCGCCGGCGAGTCGGTGGCCGACACCGTGCAGCGCGCCGAACACGCGCTCATCAACGCCAAGGCCTCGGGCCAGAACCGGGTCGTCGTCGCCTGATGGCCCACCCGCCCTGGCGGCACCTGCTGCTCGCGCTCGCCGTGGTGGCCGTGTGGGGCACCAACTTCGTTGTCATCAAGGTGGCGCTGGCGCATCTGCCGCCGCTGCTCTTTGCGGCGCTGCGTTTTGCGCTCGCCTTCTTTCCAGCGGTGCTGCTGCTGCCCAGGCCGCCGGTGCCGTGGCGCAACCTGGCCGCCTATGGGCTGCTGATCGGCGTCGGCAACTTCGGGGTGCTGTACCTCGCGATGAAGGGCAACATTTCACCCGGCTTGGCCTCGCTCGTGATCCAGACGCAGGTGTTCTTCACCATCGTGCTGGCCATGCGTGTGGCGCGTGAGCGCGTGCAAGGTTTCCAGTGGGTGGCGCTGGTGCTGGGCGCGGCCGGCATCGGCGTCATCGCCCTGCACACCGGCGGCGACACCACCGTGCTCGGCCTCGCCATGGTGCTGGGCGCCGCCTTCTGCTGGGCCAGCGGCAACATCGTCGCCAAGCAGGCCGGGCAGGTGAACATGCTGGCGTATGTGGTGTGGTCGAGCGCCGCGGCGGTGCCACCGCTGGTGCTCATGTCGCTGGTCTTCGAGGGCTGGCCGGCCATCGAGGCCGGGCTGGTGCAGGCCGATGCGGCCACCTGGGCCGCGGTGCTCTGGCAGTCGCTCGGCAACACGCTCTTCGGCTACGCCGCCTGGGGCTGGCTGCTGGCGCGGCACCCCGCGGCCAGCATCTCGCCGATGGCGTTGCTGGTGCCGGTGTTCGGCATGGCCTCGTCGGGCTGGTGGCTGGGCGAGGCGCTGCCGGCGTGGAAGCTGGGCGCCGCGTCGCTCATCCTGTGTGGCCTCGCGCTGAACGTGCTGTGGCCGCGTTGGCGCACTGCACAAAAATAAGCACGCTTGGCACAGGCCTTGCACTCGGATGGTGAACCGTCCCGAGTGATTGCCCATGTTGTCCGAGCTGAGTTTGCCCGCGCGTACTTCCTCCGCGCACCTGACGCCGCACCCCAGCGGCGCCTGGAGCGAGCGCCTGCAACTGCTGCTCGAGTCCACCGGCGACGGCATCTTCGGCATCGACATGGACGGTCGATGCACCTTCGTCAACCGCGCCGCCGCCGAGATGTTGGGCTACCGCACCGAGCAAGTGCATGGCCGCAATATGCACGAGCTGATCCACCACACCCACGCCGATGGTCGCCACTATCCCGAGTGCGACTGCCCGATCTTCAACGCCTTCCGTCGCGGGCTGCCCTGCCGCATCGACAGCGAGGTGCTGTGGCGCTCCGACGGCAGTGCCTTCAGCGCCGAGTACTCCTCGCACCCGGTCATCGATGCAGGGGTGGTGCAGGGCGCGGTGGTCACGATCGTCGACATCACCGAGCGCAAGCGCGCCGAGGGCGCCCTGCGGCAGGCCCACGAGGAGCTGGAGCGCCGGGTCGAAGAGCGCACCCACGAGCTGACGCAGGCGCTCGGCCAGCTGCGCGAGCTGTCGGCCTACCTCGAGACCGTGCGCGAAGACGAGCGCACGCGCATCGCGCGCGAGATCCACGACGAGCTGGGCTCGTTGCTCGTGGCCCTGAAGATGGACGTCAACTGGCTGGAGAAGCGCGTCGACGACCGGGCGCTGCTGCTCACCAAATGCCAGGGCATGGGCGCTCTCATCGACCGGGCGGTCGACAACCTGGGCCGCATCATCACCGACCTGCGCCCGAGCATCCTCGACCACCAGGGCCTGTGGGCCGCGCTCGAATGGCAGGCGCAGGAGTTCATCGAAACGACCGAGCTGCGACATGAGCTGCAAGTGCATGTGCACCACGGCGTTGAGCCACCGACCGGCCCGCAGGGCGAGCGCTGGGCGATCGCGGTGTTCCGCATCTTCCAGGAGATGCTGAGCAACGTGGCGCGGCATGCCAAGGCGAGCGCGGTGTTCGTGCGCCTGTACGTCGACGGGCCGGTGGCGCCCGTGCTCTACCTCGAGGTGCGCGACAACGGCGTCGGCGCGCCGCGCGAAGCGCTCGAAGACCGGCGCAGCTACGGCGTGATGGGCATGCGCGAACGCGCCGGGCACTTCGGCGGCAAGCTCACCATCGACGGCATGCCCGGTCAGGGCACCGTGGCGCGATTGACCATGCCCTTGCCAGCGGAGGCAGCACCATGAAGAAGATCAACGTCCTGATCTGCGATGACCACCTGATCGTGCGCCAGGGCATCCGCCAGGTGCTAGCCGATGCCCCCGACATCACGGTCGCCTTCGAAGCGGCCAACGGCCCCGACGCGCTGAACCGGGTGCGCCAGGGCGGCATCGACGTGGTGCTGATGGACATCGCGATGCCGCACCGCGACGGGCTCGACGTGCTGCGCCAGATGAAGAGCGAGTTCCCGAAGGTGCCGGTGCTGATGCTCTCCACCTACCCCGACAAGCAGTACGCGGTGCGCAGCATGAAGCTCGGCGCGGTGGGCTATCTCAACAAGAGCGCCGACTCCGAGCAGATGATCGCGGCCATCCGCAAGGTGGCCTCGGGCGGGATGTTCATCACACCGGCCGTGGCCGAGCACCTGGCGAGTGCCATCGGCGCCGGCCACACCGAAGACAAGCCGCTGCACGAGCGCCTGTCGCACCGCGAGTACCAGGTGTTCCGCCTCCTGAGCCAGGGCCGCAGCGTGAGCGAGATCGCCGATCAGCTGGCGCTGTCGTCCAACACGGTGAGCACCTACCGCGCGCGCATCCTTGAAAAGACCGGGGTGCGCAACGACGTGGAGCTGGCGCTGTACGCCGTGCGCCAGGAGCTGACGCAAGTTTGAGCTACGCGAGGAAGCGCCCGCGCGCCGACTCGGTGATCGCCACGACGCAGGGGTGCGTGATGCGCCGCTCCACCGAAATCGCGTAGAACTCTTCCACCAGTGCCTCGGTGCGGCCGAGCACCTTCACTTCGTACTGCTCGCAGGTTTCGTCTTCCAGCACGGTGGGCGACATGAAGACTCCCTGGCCTTCGCGGCCGAAGGCCTTCATCAAGGCGGCGTCGTCGAACTCGCCCACCACGCGCGGGTGCAGGCCCTGCTCGGCCAGCCACAGGTCCAGCCGCTGGCGCATCGCAGAGCTGGCGCCTTGCGACAGGAAGGGCGCCCCGTCCAGGCACTTCGGGAAGCTGCCTTTCAGCGAACGCCGGAGTCCTGCCGACGCGAAGAAGCTCATCGCGGTGGTGCCCAGCGGGTGGTTGTAAGCCTTGACGCTCACCGACTTGCCCATCGGCTCGTCGGCGATCACGAGGTCGAGCCGATGCACCGAGAGCTGGCCCAGCAGGTCCTGCAGCTTGCCTTCATGGCCGATCAGGCGGGTGTTGGGCACCCGCAGTGCCGGCTCGATCAGCCGATAGGCAATGGCTTTCGGAACCTGGTCGGCGATACCCACGCGAAAGGGCAGGCTCGCACCCGCGGTGCCGGCACGGCCGATCGCCGCCTCGAGCTCGGCGCTCAGCGCAAAGATCTGGTCGGCATAGCCGAGGGCGGTACGGCCTTCCTCGGTGAGCTCCAGGTGCCGCCCCTTCTTGCGGAACAGCGCACAGCCCAGGCGCTCCTCGAGCATCTTGATCTGGGTGGAGAGCGTCTGCGGCGTGGTGTGCAGCTGCTCGCCGGCGCGCATCACGCCGCCGGCCTTGGCCGTCGCCCAGAAGTAATAGAGGTGCTTGAAGTTCATGCTTCATTTTTTCAGAAGTCATGCTTCCAAAATGGCGACTTTACGCGAAGTGTTTAGGCGCCTAGATTCGGCCTAATGGAATTCCTGTCTGACCCCAACGTCTGGATCGCGTTCGCGATGCTCACCGCCCTCGAGATCGTGCTCGGGGTGGACAACATCATCTTCATCTCCATCCTGGTGGGCCGCCTGCCGGCGCACCAGCGTGACATGGCGCGCCGCCTCGGCCTCGGCTTCGCGATGCTGAGCCGCCTGGCGCTGCTCTTCTCGCTGAGCTGGGTCATGAGCCTCACAGCCGATCTCTTCACGGTGGCCGGCCAGGGCATCAGCGGGCGCGACATCGTGCTGCTGCTGGGTGGCCTGTTCCTGCTCTACAAGGCTTCGCACGAGATCTTCGTCGAGGTGGAAGCGCGCGAACAGGACGGCCCGCCGAAGACCGACCCCGCCACCGCCAAGTCGGTGGGCGGCAAGTTCTTCTGGGCCATCATCGGCCAGATCGCCATCATCGACATCGTGTTCTCGCTCGACTCGGTGATCACCGCCGTCGGCATGGTCGACCAGTTGCCGGTGATGATCGCCGCCGTGGTCGCCTCGGTGGCCGTGATGCTCTTCGCGGCCAAGCCGATCGGCGAGTTCGTCGACCGCCACCCGTCGGTGAAGGTGCTGGCGCTGGCCTTCCTGGTGATGGTGGGCATGGCGCTCACTGCCGAGGCCTTCGACGTGCACGTGCCGAAGGGCTACATCTACGCTGCGATGGCCTTCTCGCTGGCCGTCGAAGCTTTGAACATCCGCGCCCGGAACAAGCGGCGGGCGGCGGAGTCTCATGAATCGTCCTCCGCTGGTGCCTGATTCACAAAAGGAGTCTTCATGAACTACGACATTCAACAGACCTACGGTGGTGCGATTGCATCGCCGCAGGAGCGCAACAAGGTCCTGCGCAACACCTACTGGCTGCTGGCGCTGTCGATGGTGCCCACGGTGCTGGGCGCCTGGATCGGCGTGGCCACCGGCATCGCCGCGGCCATGTCGCCGATGGTGAGCGTGGTGGTCTTCCTGGGCGGCGCCTTCGGCTTCATGTTCGCCATCGAGAAGACCAAGAACTCGGCTGCCGGCGTGCCGCTGCTGCTCGCGTTCACCTTCTTCATGGGCCTGATGCTCTCGCGCATGGTCGGCATGGTGCTCGGGCTGGCCAACGGCGCCGAGCTGATCATGATGGCCTTCGCCGGCACGGGCCTGATCTTCTTCGGCATGGCGACGCTGTCGTCGGTGATCAAGCGCGACCTGACCAGCATGGGCAAGTGGCTCTTCATCGGCGCGATCATGTTGCTGGTTGCCGGCATCGCCAACATCTTCCTGAAGTCGCCCGCGCTGATGATCACGCTGTCGGTGCTGGCCATCGGCATCTTCTCGGCCTTCATCCTGCATGACCTCAAGCGCGTGCAAGACGGCTACGAGACCAACTACATCACGGCCACGCTGGGCGTCTACCTGAGCCTGTACAACGTGTTCCAGTCGCTCTTGGCGCTGTTCGGCATCTTCGGCGGTCGCGAAGAGTAAGTCTCAGCCTTCTGCCCGCCAGCGCACCACCCGCGCCCAGCCCTCGGCCCAATCGCCGAGACCACTCTGGGCGTTGAGGTGGCCGCGCGGGCCCATTTCGATGTGTTCGGCCCGCCACTGGCGGGCCGTTTCTTTGGCGAAGGCCTCTGTCGAATACGGGTCGTCCTGGCTGCTCACGCAGCACAGCCGGCGGCCGGGCAGGCTGCTCGGCAGCGGCGCGAAGCCTGTGGCCTCGCGCGGGAAGGCCGGGCCGTTCGGGTCGGGCACCGCCACCAGCAAGGCAGCATGCAGGGCGCGCCGGGATTGCGCCGCCCAGTGCGCCACCACCAGGCAACCGAGGCTGTGGGCCACCACGATCGGCGCTTCTGCCGCAGCGTGCACGGCCGTGTCGAGCGCCTGCACCCATTCGCTGCAGACCGGCTGGTCCCAATCACGTTGCATCACCCGCGTCACGCCAGGCTGCAGCGCTTCCCAGCGCGACTGCCAATGGGCCGGGCCGGAGTTCTGGATGCCGGGGACGAGCAGGACGGGGCGCATGGTCGAAGACGTGAGTGGACGATGCGGCCTACGATAGTCAGCACGCCATGCGCCCACCATGGCCTGCCATCGGAAGTTCGCCCGCCAAACCTTCAGTTCATCGCCATGACCGCTGCTGCGCCGCTCAAGCTCGACAAGAAAGACCACCTGATCCTGCAGGCGCTGCAGGCCGACGCGCGCCAGCCGCTGGCCGCGCTCGGCCGGCGCATCGGGCTGTCGCAGCCGGCGATCAGCGAGCGGGTCAAGAAACTGGAGGATGCGGGCGTGATTGCCGGCTACGGCGCGCGCGTCAACCTCGCCGCGGTCGGGCTGTCGCTGCAGGCGGTGGTGCGTGTGCGCACGACGCATGCGCACATCCAGCGCTACGTGGCGCTGTTCCAGGCCATGCCCGAGGTGCTCGACGCGGTGCGCGTCACCGGCGAAGACTGCTTCATCGTGCGTTGTGCCTTTGCCGGCCCGCAGGACCTGGAGCGGGTGGTCGATGCGCTGGCGGCGCACGGCAGCGTGAGCACCTCGCTCGTGCTGTCGCACCCGGTCTCGAAGCCCGCGCCCATCGGCTGAGGCGGGGCGGAGCGCGAGCACCGCGCAGAACCCTCGCTGCGCGCAGGGGCGTGTGCGCTCTGCCTATGCTGCGGGGTTCTGTCGTTGCGGAGCCTCCCCATGCGCCACCTGCCCCTCGGCCGTACTGGCCTCTTCGTCTCAGAGCTGTGCCTCGGCACCATGACCTTCGGCGGCAGTGCCGACATGTGGGCCAAGATCGGCACCCTGCAGCAGTCGGACGCCGAGCGCCTTGTCGGCCAGGCGCTCGATGCGGGCGTCAACTTCATCGACACCGCCGACGTGTACGCGGGCGGCGCGTCGGAGCAGATCACCGGCCAGGCGCTGAAGAACCTGAAGGTGCCCCGCGAGAGCGTGGTGGTCGCGACCAAGGTCTTCGGTGAGACGGGGGCGTCGCCGAACGCCCGCGGCAACTCACGCGGCCACATCCTCGATGGCGTGAAGGCGAGCCTGAGGCGCCTGCAGCTGGAGCACATCGACCTCTACCAGATCCACGGCTTCGACCCCGCCACGCCGATCGAGGAAACGGTGCGGGCGCTCGACACGCTGGTGCGCGACGGGCGCGTGCGCTACGTCGGCGTGTCGAACTGGGCCGCGTGGCAGATCGCCAAGGCGCTGGGCATCAGCGAGCGGCTGGGGCTCGCGCGCTTCGAGTCGCTGCAGGCCTACTACACCGTGGCCGGGCGTGACCTGGAACGTGAGATCGTGCCCATGCTCAAGAGCGAAGGCGTGGGCCTGATGGTGTGGAGCCCGCTTGCGGGCGGTTTGCTGAGCGGCAAGTTCGCCACTGGGCAGGCCGAGGCGGGCAGCCGGCGTGCGGGCTTCGATTTCCCGCCGGTGCTGCGGCCGCGGGCCGAGGCCTGCATCGAGGCCATGCGGCCGATCGCCGAGGAGCACGACGTGTCGGTGGCGCAGGTGGCGATCGCGTGGCTGCTGCACCAGCCGCAGGTGACGAGCGTGATCGTGGGCGCCAAGCGCCCGGACCAGCTGGCCGACAACCTGGCGGCGGTGAAGCTGCGATTGAGTGCCGACGAGCTGCGGGCGATCGACGAGGTGAGCCGTCTGCCGCCGGAATACCCGGGCTGGATGTTCGAGCGGCAGGGCGACTTCCGCCGTAAGCAGCTGCGCCAGGCCGGCCGCGAAGTCTGAGCGCGGGCGGCTCAGTGCCCGCCGGCCACCGTGGTCACCGGCAAGCCGAAGAAGGCCTGCACCGACTGCCGCTCGGGAAGCACGTAGACCACGCCGCGCGTGCGGCCCAGAGAGGGGGCGACCACCGCGTCGTAGAACGCCGGCGGCACCACCACGCAGCCGAGCGACGCGCGTTTGTCCTCGGCCCCGCCATTCGCGAGCCGTGCCATGCGCTCGCCCTGCGAGGCACCGGGGCGCACGCGGTGGATGGCGAGCGCCGCCTGGTAGTCGAACCACACGATGGCCTCGCCGGTCAGGTTGCGGCCCGGCCGGGAGTCGAAGCGGCCTGCCGGCGTGGTGCGGTCGGCAAGCGGAATGCGGTTCACGTCGCCATCGGCCACGCCGGGCACCGAATGATCGCCCGGGGCCTGGCCCAGCAGCACCGGCGTCGCGCCGAGCAGCTGGCCGTCGGCGGCAAAGACGAAGAGGCGGGCCGCCTTCTTGTCGACCACCGCAAACGGCTGCTGGCGGGTGTCGCCGCTGTCGAGCGCCCACTGGCGCACGTCGCGGGCGTCGGCGGTCAGGGGGTCGGCTGCGGCCGGCAGCGCAGCCACGGCGCCCGCCGCGGCCCACGCGAGGGTGACGGTGGCCAGGGCCTGGCGGAGAAAGCGGGTCGAGGACTGCACCGCGCGACTGTAGGAATTTGCCGCGTTCTACGGGTATGAAAAATGCCGCATTCGAAGGCGGCATCACACCTTCTTACGCGCCCCTAGACTTGTTGCCTTTCAGGAGAACGGCCCATGACCCAGCCCTACCAGGAAGCCCAACCCGATCGTTCCGAGATCGATGCATGGCGGGGCCTGGCCGTGGTCGATTTCGGCACCAACTGGTGCGGCTTCTGCCGTGCAGCGGAGCCGGCGGTCGAGGCCGCACTGGCAAAGCATCCGCAGGTGAAGCACCTCAAGGTGGAAGACGGCCCGGGCCGCCCGCTCGGCCGGTCGTTCAAGGTGAAGCTCTGGCCCACGCTGGTGTTCCTGCGCGATGGTCAGGAGGTGTCTCGATTGGTGCGGCCGAATGACACGACTGCCATTCAGCAGGCACTGGGCGCGCTCGAACAACACTGACGTGCAGGATCGGAGCAGCGCGCGGCAGTCTCCGAGAGCCCCAAGGGGCAGGCCGGACGCCTAGCCGAAGCGGTGGGTGTGTTCCGCTGACAGGCACAAAAGAAAAAGCCCGCGACCATTCCTGGTGGCGGGCTCGTCTTCCGGGCATGGGGGCTCACCACTCGGAGTGGCTGCGGCCATGACGGTTTCGCTCTGTGCGGGGTGACGGGTTCCCGGGGTTCCGCCCAATCGTGCGGTCGGTTTCGCAACAGAGAAGAGCTTCAGTGTAGGCGATTCATGTTTCGGCGATGTGACGAATAGCAGGGCTTTTGCAAGGCTATTGATTCGGCTCAAGCTTCAAACGGGCCAGCGCACCACCGCTTCGAGGCCTGGCCGTGCATTGCGCAGCGTCAGCGAGCCGCCGTGCGACTGTGCGACGAGCCGACACAGGTACAGGCCCAGGCCCACGCCGCCGCTGGCGCGCGTGCGGGCCACATCGGGGCGGTAGAACGGCTCGGTGAGGCGCGCCAGCTGGTCCTCGGGCACGCCGGGCCCATGGTCGCGCACGGTGAGCACCACCTGGGCCCCATCGGCATGGGTGCTGACAAGCACCGGCTGGCCCTCCGCCGCACCATGTCGCAGTGCGTTGTCGATCAGGTTGCGCACGAGCATCGTGGCGCGCGGGCGGTCGAGCGCGAGCGGCGGCAGCTCATCGGCCAGTGAAAGCTGCAGCGGCTGGCCCTCGAAGCCCGCGGCGATCTCCTGCACCAGCGTGTTGAGGTCGGTGGCTTCGCGCTTCAGGGCCGAGGGGCCGGCGGCCAGGCGCTCACCTTCCAGCAGGTCGGTGATCAGCGTGCCCATCAGCGTGAGGTCGCGCAGCAGCGCGGCGCGCTCGGGGGTGTCGCCCGACAGCTCGGCGTTGAGCCGCGCACGCGTGAGCGGCGAGCGCAGTTCGTGGCTGATGGCCAGCAGCAGCGCGCGCTGGCTGTGCAGCATGCCCTGCAGGCCGGTGGCCATGTCGTTGACCTGCTGGGCGAGGTCGCCCAGCTCGTCGCGCCGGCGGATGGGGATCGGGTTGCTGAAGTCGCCTTCGCCATAACGCTGCGTGCCCTGGCGGATGTCGTCGAGCGGGCGGAAGAGCCGGCGCACCGTGGCGTAGGCGGCGAGCGTGAGCAGCAGCAGGCCAAAGAGCGGCACCAGCGCGCGCACCGGGTGCCGCTCGTGCCAGACGTTGGTGGCCATGCCGAAGCTGATGCGGTGGCCGTCGGCCGTGCTGCGGGTGAAGAGGCGCGGGCCCCACTCGTCTTCCTTGTCCTTGAACTTGTGCTTCCACTCCTTGGCCTTCTCGGGGTGGGAGTCCCAGCGGATCTCGGGCCCCTCGATGCGCACCGAGATGGGCAGCCGCGCCACCAGCGCCTGCGCGCGCTGCGGGTCGGGGGGCGAGCCGATGTCGGCGGCAAGCCGGTCGACGTAGTCCGCCAGCAGCGGCTTGACGAAGTATTCGAAGCCGCCCGAGAGTGCCATGCGCGTGCCGCCCATGAACACCATGACCGAGCACGCCGCGAGCACGAGGAAGAGCGCCACCAGCCGCCACTTCAGCGAATGGCGGAAGCGCTGGTGCCAGCGCTTGTGCGCCTGCACGTGGCGGCGCCACCTCATCGGCGTGGCACCCCGGCGAAGGTGTAGCCCGCGTTGCGCAGCGTCTTGATGAGCGGCAGCGGCTCGAGCTTCTTGCGCAGGCGGCTGATGAGGATGTCGACCGCGCGGGTGAAGAGATCGGCCTCGCGGCCGCGCAGCTTGTTGAGGATCTCGTCGCGGGTGAACACGCGGCCCGGCTCGCGCGCCAGCAGCACCAGCAGCTCGAACTCTGTGCCCGTGAGCTCCAGCAGCTCACCCTGGCGCTCCACCTCGCGGCGCTGCAGGTCGATCGTGAGGCCTTCGAAGTCGAGCTTCTGCGCCTTGGCGGCGTCTCCGTTGCCGCCGCCATGGCGCGAGCGGCGCAGGATGGTCTGCAGCCGCGCCGCCAGCTCGCGCGGCTCGAAGGGCTTGGGCAGGTAGTCGTCGGCGCCGAGCTCGAGGCCGACCACGCGATCGGTCACGTCGCCGCGCGCGGTGAGCATCAGCACCGGGATGTCGCTGCCGTGGCGGATGCGGCGGCAGACCTCGAAGCCGTCCATCTCGGGCAGCATCACGTCGAGGATCACCGCGTCGTAGCCCGTCTCCGCCAGGCGCGCGAGGCCGAGCGTGGGGCGCGCCGCGTGGTCGAGCGCGAGGTCGAAGCGCTTGAGGTAGGCCGCGAGCGGGGCGGCCAGGTCCTCGTCGTCATCGATCAACAGGATGCGGTGCATGGGGCGCGATGCTGACACAAACCTCCCTGCTCAGAGCCAGCGGCGCACGTCGCCCGCGTAGTCGCGCCACCAGCCACCGAAGCGGCGTGCCAGCTGCGCCTCCTCGCGCGGGATGTGCACGGTGTGCACGACCGCCATGAAGAGCAGTGCGCCCAGCAACAGCAAGGGCACGCCCAGCGCCATGGCGGTGCCGACGAGGGCCGCGGTGATGCCGAGGTACATGGGGTGGCGGCTGTAGCGGTAGGGGCCTTCGTCGATCAGCTGCATCGGGGTGTCGGCTTCGAGCGGCATGCCGGCCTGGCGAAAGCTCGCCCATGCCCACAGGGCCCACGCGAGCCCCGCCGCGGCGAGCACCGCGCCCGGCACCGGTGCGCTGCCGAGCGGGGCGCCGGTGCCCCAGAGCAGCAGGTGCAGGCCCGACGCCGCGGCCGCGATGCCGATCGCCAGTCGGGCGACGCTCCAGCGCGACAGCTGCGCCTGCCGCCGCTCTACCCAGGCGGGGGCGCTCAGCCCGCCCGCCGGCACGCCGGGCTCAGCCGCGCCAGCCACGGTGATGCCCCCAGCGGTCGAGCGCCTCGCGCACCTTCTGCTGCTGCTCGGGTCTCAGGCTGTCGTAGAAGTCGGCCGCGGCGCCGATGACGGCCGGCGAGGCGTTGCGCATCGCGCTCGTCTTGGCGTCGACCAGCGACTGCGCCTTGGCGCGGTCGAACTGCGCACCGGCCAGCACGGCCTTCAGTTCGGCGTGCGGCTCGCCGCCGCTCGCCTTCATGGTCTTGCGCTGGGCTTCGAGGGTGTCGGCCAGCACGGTGAGCTTGGCCTTCTGCGCGGCATCGAGGTCGAGCTTGCGGCTTGCCTTCTCGACCATGCGGGCGCGTTTCTCGGCCCGCTCACTCTCGGTGATCCGGTCTCCGAAGTAGCCGTGGTGGCGCTGATGCGAGCACGCCGCAAGGCCGCCAGCCAGGAGCGACACGCCGAAGATGCCGATGAAGGTGCGTTTCAGCCAGGATGTCATGTCGTGTCCTTTCCAGACGTGTTGAACATGAGCTCATGGTCGGCACTCGGCTCGGGCGTGTCCTTTCGCGCCCGCATCGTTGTGTTTCGTTTCTTTTCAGCATGCGCCGTCAGCGATACGTGGCCGCAGTGATGAACTGGCTGAAGGTCTCGCACCAGATGACGACGGTGTTGTAGCGCTGCAGGTCGGTGCCGGGCGGCAATGGCAGCTCGAAGCGCTCGAAGTTGCGCACGTCGCCCACCCGCAGCATCGAGGGCTTGAGCCGCTTGAACTCGGCCTCGGTCTCCACGAACTGCGGCGACAGGTACAGCTTGTAGTCGGGCCCCGGGGCGAGCTTGCCGTCGAAGGCGATGCGGCTGGCGGCCAGCGTCACCCGGCCTTCGCCCCAGTGGAGGAAATCGCTGTCCTTCAGGTCGCGCCGGAACTGGCCCTGGAAAAGCGCTTCACCCGCCGGCATGGCGGCGGCCGCAGGCGCCGGCGGCGCGGCGGTGAGGATGGGCAGCCAGTAGATGCCGGCGGCAAAGCCTGCGGCGAGCATCGCCAGGTGCGTTGCGATCAGGAGGAGGGCTTTCTTCATGGCGGCAAGGTCGTCGCAGTGGTGCGTGACCTTACATCGCCGCCATCGGCGTCGTCCTACAGCCAGTCGATCCGGCGCCCGACGGCGCGGGCCCGGGCGCCGGCGTAGCCTGCGCTCCACCATGGCTGCACGCTCCCTTGCATCGCTCACCCTCGGCTTCGGGCTCGTCTCGATCCCGGTGAAGCTTTTCTCGGCCACCGAGAGCTCGGCCAGCGTCGGCTTCAACCTGCTGACGAAAGACGGCTCGCGGGTGAAGCAGCAGTACATCTCGGTGAAGAGCGGCCAGGTGGTCGAGCGCGCCGAAATGGTGAAGGGCTACGAGTTCGAGAAAGACCATTTCGTGATCTTCGAGCCCGAGGAACTGAAGGCGCTGGAGGCCGAGGCGAGCCACGTGGTGGACATCGTGGCCTTCGTGCCCGACAAGGCCATCGACCCGATCTACTACGACCGCGCCTATTACCTCGGCCCCGACAAGCGCGGCGCCAAGCCGTATTCGCTCCTGATGCAGGCCATGCGCAAGACCAGGCGCGTGGCGCTCGCCCGCATGGCGTGGAAGGGCAAGCAGTACGTGGTGCAGGTGCGCCCCGCCGAAGAGGGGCTGGTGCTGCAGCAGCTGCTTTACGCCGACGAGGTGCGCTCGATGCGCGACCTCGACATCGAGACGGTGAACGTGTCCGACGCCGAGGTGCAGCTCGCCACCCAGCTCATCGAGCAGATCTCGGTCGACAACTACGACCCTGCGCAGTTCAAGGACGAGGAGAAGGACCGCATCCTCGCCGCCATCGACAAGAAGATCGCGGGCAAGAAGATCGTCGCGGCGCACCGGCCGGATGAAGCGCCGGGCACCGGCGGCGGCCAGGTGATCGACATCATGGATGCGCTGCGCGCGAGCCTCGCCAAGAAAGGCGGAGCGAAGCCGAGCGCGGCCAAGGCAGCACCCGCGGCCGACACCACGCTGAAAGAGCGCAAGCCGCCCCGGCGCGCCGCCGCCAGCCCCGCGCCCGCAGCCGCCCCGGCCCGCGCCCGCGCGAGGAAGTGATCGACGCCAGCGCCGACGACCGGCAGGCCACGCTGAGCCTGCGCAAGGTCCAGGCCCTGCTGGGCCTGCCCCTCCACGTGGTCACGGGGCTGATCGATGCCGGCGTCGTCACACCCACGCGCGGGCCGCGACACGCCTGGCGCTTCACCTTCCAGGACGTGGTGCTGCTGCGCACCGCCCACCGCCTGCGCACGGCGCAGGTGCCGTCGCGCAAGCTGCTGCGGGCGCTCGCGCGCGTGAAGGGTGGGCTCGGGCCGCTGCCGCTGAGCGGCGTGCGCCTGACCGCCATCGACCGCCAGGTGGTGGTGCGCGACGGCCCGCTGCAGTGGGAGGCCGAGAGCGGCCAGCTGCTGATGGATTTCGACACCGCCGCGGCGCCGGTGGTCCAGCCTCTGGGCGCCACAGAGGTCGACTGGTTTGCCGAAGCCGTCGAACTCGAGGCCACCGACCCGGCAGCCGCCATCCAGGCCTACCGCGCAGTGCTTGCCGCCGACCCCTCGCATGCCGCCGCGTGGGTCAACCTCAGCGCCCTCCTGTGCGAGCAGGGCCATTGCGACGATGCAGTGCAGACGCTCGATGAAGCGATCGTCCACCTGCCCGACGATGCAGACCTGCATTTCAACCGCGGCATCGCCCTCGAAGACCAGCAGCGCTTTGACGAGGCCATCGGCGCCTACGAGCGCGCGCTGGCCTTGCGGCACGACCTCGCCGACGCGCACTTCAACCTCGCGCGCCTGCACGAGCGGGCCGGCCGGCCGCACCGGGCCTTGCGACATTTGCACGAGTACAGGCGCTTGTCCCGTTGAGGAGCGCGATATCCTCGTTCACGATGCGCTGCGAAGAGATCGCCACCCACCCCGATTTCCGCCGCCTGTCGTCCATCGACGGCGTGCGGGTGGACCTGCGCTACGTGGGCCCGCGCAACTTCGTCGGCCGCGACCTCTACGGCGAGCTCGATTGCGCCTGGCTGCACCGCCTCGCCGCCGAGGGCCTGGCCCGGGCGGCCGCCGAACTGACGGCCCTCGCGCCGGGGCACCGCCTGCTGGTGCTCGACGCCCTGCGCCCGCACCGCGTGCAAATCGAGCTGTGGGAGTTCCTCGACGGCACCGGCCTGCGCCAGTACGTGGCCGACCCGGCACGCGGCTCGATCCACTCCTTCGGCATGGCGCTCGACGTGACCATCGTGAATGCCGACGGCGACGAGCTCGACATGGGCAGCGGCTTCGACGAGATGGACGAACTCTCGCACCCCAAGCTCGAGGCCGAGCACCTGGCGAGCGGTGCGCTCACGCCCACGCAGGTGGCCAACCGTGAGCTGCTGCGCCGCGTGATGACGGTGGGCGGCTTCAACGGCGTCGACAACGAGTGGTGGCACTTCGACATGCTCGACCGCAGCCACGTGCGGCAGACCTTCGTGCGGGTGGACTGACGCCCACGCGGGCGGTCACGACGCCGGCGCGCGGGCCGGCTCCAGCGCCTGGGCGAGCGGCGACTGCGACAGCAGCTCCCTGAGCCACAGCTGGTAGCCCGCGTCGCTCGGGTGCAGCCCGTCGCGTGCGTTGAGCGCCTTCTGCTGCGCGAACGGGTCGTTGGCCTTGTCCTTGAAAAGGTTCACATAGGCCACGCCCTGCCGGGTGGCGGCTTCGCGGACGAGGGTGTGCATCTGGCGAGCGCGCGAGCTCATCCACCACGACACCGGGGGAAAGAAGAAGGGCGCGTTGCCCACGTTGCCGGCCGGCATCAGCACCACCGTGTCGGCGCGTGCACGGGCGAGCGTGGAGATGCGGGCCAGGTGGTCGGGCAGGGTGTCGAAATCGCGCAGGCGGATGACGTCGTTGCCGCCGGCCAGCACCAGCACGGCGTCGAAGCGGCCGGCGCCTTCCAGCTGGTGCGCCACTTCGGCGAAGGTGGCGCCGTCGCGCCCGCGGTTCTCGATCAGGAGGCTGGGGTAGGCCTGGGCCAGCAGCCCCGCGAGGCTGCGCTCGGGGGCGCTTGCGCCGGTGCCGACCGCGGTGCTGTCGCCCACGATGAGCAGGCGGGCGCGTGGCTGCTCGAGCTGCCGCTGGAGCGGCTCGCTCTGGCGCGCCAGCTGAACCGTTTCGTGCAGGCGCGTCACGGTGCAGCCGGCCGACAGCAGCAGCGCCGCTGCGGCCGCGCCCCAGCCGAGCAGCTTCAGGTTGAGGCGGTGGGGGTGGGGTGTGTGCATGGCGGCGACATCATGGCCGCCCGGGCAGCGCTTGTGCACAGGCGGGGGGAGCGAGCTGCAGTAGTCGCGCTCCTACAGCGGGCGCCCGGCTTGTAGTGCCAGCCCTACACCACAAAGCCGGTTGTCGCGATTTCTCGGACAGGGGCCGGTTCCTAGCATGACGCCATCGTTCATCGAGGGCTGCCATGCGCCACGACAACCGCTTCGACCCGTACAACCCCGATCGCCCGCTGCAGATGCGCTGCGCCTGCGGCCAGCACGCCTCGGCCGAGGAGCACCTGAGCGCCGAAGCCGCGCTCACCGAGCTGAAGCGGCGCAGCGAGACGGCCGAGTTCGAGGCCTACTCCAATGACTTCATCGAGGCCTCGCTGGTCAAGGCGCTGTTCCCGCAGGACGCGCTGCGCCGGCGCTTCCTGCGCGCGGTGGGCAAGGGCACGGCGATGGCGGCGATCGGCAGCGTGTTGCCGATCGCCTCGCTGCAGGCCATGGCGCAGGAGAAAGGCGCACTCGAGAAACGCGAGCTGAAGATCGGCTTCATCCCCATCACCTGCGCCACGCCGCTGATCATGGCGCACCCGCTGGGCTTCTATTCGAAGCAGGGGCTCGACGTGCAGGTGGTCAAGACCGCCGGCTGGGCGCTCATCCGCGACAAGATGCTCAACAAGGAGTACGACGCGACGCACTTCCTGTCGCCGATGCCGCTCGCGATCTCGCTGGGCCTGGGCGCCACTGCTACGCCGATGAACGTGGCGACGATCCAGAACACCAACGGCCAGGCGATCACCCTGCACGTCAAGCACAAGGACAAGCGCGATCCGAAGGACTGGAAGGGCTTCAAGTTCGCCGTGCCCTTCGAGTACTCGATGCACAACTTCCTGCTGCGCTACTACGTGGCCGAAGCGGGGCTGGACCCCGACCGCGACATCCAGATCCGCGTGGTGCCGCCGCCCGAGATGGTGGCCAACCTGCGCGCCGGCAACATCGACGGTTACCTCGGCCCCGACCCCTTCAACCAGCGGGCGGTGTTCGAGGAGGTGGGCTTCATCCACTTGCTCACCAAGGAGTTGTGGAACGGCCACCCCTGCTGCGCCTTCGGCACCAGCACCGAGTTCATCCAGAAGAACCCCAACACCTTCGCGGCGCTGTACCGCGCGGTGCTGACCTCGGCCGCGATGGCGCGCGAGGCACGCAACCGCGAGCTGATCGCCAAGGTGATCGCACCGCAGGCCTACCTGAACCAGCCTGAGACGGTGCTCACCCAGGTGCTCACCGGCAAGTTCGCCGACGGCCTGGGCAACGTGAAGACCGTGCCCGACCGTGCCGACTTCGACCCCATCCCGTGGCAGAGCATGGCGGTGTGGATGCTCACGCAGATGAAGCGCTGGGGCTACGTGAAGGGCGAGGTGAACTACAAGCAGATCGCCGAGAAGGTCTTCCTGCTCACCGATGCGAAGAAGCAGATGAAGGCGCTCGACATGAAGGTGCCTGACGGGGCCTACCCGAAGATCACCGTGATGGGGAAGGTGTTCGACCCCGAGAAGGCCGAGGCCTACGTGAACGGCTTCGCCATCAAGCGCAGCCCGACCGCATGAACGCCTCGCGCTCCCTCAGCCTTCGGGCCGGGCTGCTCTCGGCGTTGATCCTGCTGCTGGTGCTGGCGGTCTGGCACGTGGCCACGCTCAGCAGCACGCCGGTCGCCGCCGCCGCGCCGGCGCTGACGCCGGAGCAGATCGAGTACGCCAAGCTGATGGGCAAGGACCCGGCGGCCGGTGGCGCGCCCGCCGAGAAGTCGGGCTTCCCGACGCTCGCGCAGATGGGCCAGACCATCGCCAAGCACCTGTCGCAGCCCTTCTATGACAACGGGCCCAACGACAAGGGCATCGCGGTGCAGCTCGGCTACTCGCTGGCGCGCGTGGGGCTCGGCTACCTGCTGGCGGCGCTGGTCGCGATCCCGCTCGGCTTCGTCATCGGCATGAGCCCGCTGGTGTATCGCGCGCTCGACCCGTTCATCCAGGTGCTCAAGCCCATCTCGCCACTGGCGTGGATGCCGCTTGCGCTCTACACGATCAAGGACTCATCGATCAGCGGGATCTTCGTGATCTTTATCTGCTCGGTGTGGCCAATGCTGATCAACACCGCCTTCGGCGTGGCGAGCGTGCGGCGCGAATGGCTCAACGTGGCGCGCACGCTGGAGGTGACCCCGCTGCGCCGTGCCTTCGAGGTGATCCTGCCGGCGGCCGCGCCGACCATCCTGACCGGCATGCGCATCAGCATGGGCATTGCGTGGCTCGTGATCGTGGCGGCCGAGATGCTGGTGGGCGGCACGGGCATCGGCTACTTCGTGTGGAACGAGTGGAACAACCTCTCGCTGCCGAATGTGATCTTCGCGATCCTGATGATCGGCATCGTCGGCATGTTGCTCGACCTGATGTTTGCGCGGCTCCAGAAGGCGGTGACGTATGTCGACTGAGGCGTTTCTCAAGGTCGAAGGCCTGGCCAAGCGCTACGGCGACAGCACCGTCTTCGACAGCGTCAACTTCGACATCCGCCAGGGCGAGTTCGTCTGCATCATCGGCCACAGCGGCTGCGGCAAGACGACCATCCTCAACGTGCTGGCCGGCTTGGAGCACGCAAGCGAAGGCCACGTCTTCATGGACAACCGCGAGGTCGCGGGCCCGAGCCTGGAGCGCGGGGTGGTGTTCCAGGGCCATGCGCTGATGCCTTGGCTGACCGTGCGCGCCAACATCGCCTTCGCCGTGCGCAGCAAGTGGCCGCTGTGGACACGGGCGCAGGTGAACGAGCATGTGGAGAAATACGTGGCGATGGTGGGCCTCTCGGCCGCCATCGACAAGAAGCCCTCGGCGCTGTCGGGCGGCATGAAGCAGCGCGTGGGCATCGCGCGCGCGTTTGCGATCCAGCCGCGCATGCTGCTGCTCGACGAGCCCTTCGGTGCACTCGATGCGCTGACGCGCGGCACCATCCAGGACGAGTTGCTGCGCATCTGCGCCGAGACGCACCAGACCGTCTTCATGATCACGCACGACGTCGACGAAGCCATCCTGCTCGCCGACCGCATCCTGCTGATGAGCAACGGCCCGCAGGCGCGCGTGGCGGAGATCGTGAAGAACACGATGCCGCGCGACCGCGCGCGCGCCACGCTGCACCACGATCCGCAGTACTACCGCATCCGCAACCACCTGGTCGACTTTCTCGTCGCGCGCTCGAAGGAGCTGTCGCACGGCAAGGCGCCGATGCAGCCACCCGAGGTGAGCCCGGGCCTGCAGGAGCCCACCCCCGAACCGCCGACGCGCCTGCCCTTGCAGCGTGTCGCGTGATTTTCTTTTTCTCTCAACGAAGGAGCACAGAATGAGCCGTCTCGACGTCACCGAAAAAATCGTCGCCACCAAGGTCGCCAAGGGCCTCAAGTGGTCCGACGTGGCCGCGAAGGTGGGCCTGAGCAAGGAGTGGGTCACCGCCGCCTGCCTCGGCCAGATGACGCTGGATGCCAAGCAGGCCGGCATCATCGGCGAGATCTTCAGCCTCACCGACGCCGAGCAGAAGTGGCTGCAGGTCGTGCCCTACAAGGGCTCGCTGCCCACCAGCGTGCCGACCGATCCGCTGATCTACCGTTTCTATGAACTGGTGAGCGTGTACGGCACGACCTTCAAGGAACTCATCCATGAAGAGTTCGGCGACGGCATCATGAGCGCAATCGACTTCAAGATGGACCTGACCCGCGAAGCCGACCCCAAGGGCGACCGCGTCAGCATCAACATGTCGGGCAAGTTCCTGCCCTACAAGACCTACTGACATGGAGACCCGGCCGCCCCTTCCGCCGTTCACGGCGGAGTCCGCCCGGCAGAAGGTCCGGCTCGCCGAAGACGCCTGGAACTCGCGCGATCCCGACCGTGTGGTCGGGGTCTACACACCCGACACCCGCTGGCGCAACCGGGCCGAGTTCCCGGTGGGCCGCGACGAGGTGCGCGCCTTCCTGCAGCGCAAGTGGGCGCGTGAGCTCGACTACCGGCTGATCAAGGAGCTGTGGGCCTTCGACGGCGCGCGCATCGCGGTGCGCTTTGCCTACGAATGGCACGACGACTCGGGGCAATGGTTCCGCAGTTACGGCAACGAGAACTGGGAGTTCACCCCGCAAGGGTTGATGGCCTGGCGCTACGCCAGCATCAACGACCTGCCGATCCGGGCGGAGCAACGCCTCTTCCACTGGCCGCTCGGGCGCCGGCCGGACGACCACGCCAGCCTGAGCGAGTTGGGCCTCTAGCGGGCCAGAGCAGGTTTCATGGCGCTGGCCTACGATGCGGGGCCATGCCGCGCCTGCACCTGCACGACCTGAGAACAAGAAGTCAGCGCCTGCTGTGGTTGCTGGCCGGGCTGGTGAGCCTGCTGGTCGGCATCGTCGGCATCTTTTTGCCGCTGCTGCCGACCACGCCCTTCGTGCTGCTCGCGGCCTTCTGCTTCTCGCGGGGCAGCGAGCGCCTGGAAGCCTGGATCGTGACCCACCCCCGCTTCGGGCCGATGGTCGCGGCCTGGCGGCGCAACCGCGCCGTGCCCTTGCGCGCGAAGCAGCTTGCCACCGCGATGATGGCGGCCAGCGCGATCGGCGCCTGGTTCGTCGTGCACTCCCCGTGGCGGTGGGCGCCCGCCATCGTCTGCACCTGCGTGGCGCTGTGGCTCTGGAGCCTGCCCACGACCCCGGCCGCGCCGCCTGGCGACGAGTAACAAAAGCGCGACCCCGGTTCAGGGGGGACCCTTCCCACAACGTGTGCTTTCACACGGAGAGCGACAGGCGTACCGTTGAACAATCTCCCGGTGCTGCCGATAACGATCCCGACATGAATCGAGCCGTCTTCACCTCCTGGGTCGACGCCCTGCTGGGCACCGACCGGAACCAGCGCGTGCGGGTCAAGCAGGCGCTGATCGCTGGCGGCATCTACGCCGCGCTGTGCGTGATCATGGGCCTGGGCGTGTTGATGGGCCTGGTCGAGCCGCTGCCGGTGGCCGTGCTCGCGGTGGTGGTGCTCACGGTGTCGGCGCTCTTCTACGGGCTGATCCGCAGCGGTGCCAACCTTCGCTTCCCGTCGGACCCGGCATTGACGCAGGTGCAGGGCTTCTTCTGCGTCCTTGCGGCCTGCGCGTGCTACGTGGTGGCCGGGCCGTTCCGCGGTGCGATCTTGATGACGGTGATGATCGGCCAGGTGTTCGGCATCTTCGCGCTCACGCCCGTCCAGGCGCGCCGGATGGCGACGCTGGGCGTCTCGGGGCTCGGCATCACGATGGCGGCCGGCGCGTTCTTCGACCCGCTGCGCTTTCCGCCCCGCGTGGAGCTGCTCAACTTCCTGCTGGTCGTGTTGATGCTGCCCATCATCGGCTGGCTCACCGGCACGCTTTCCGCCATCCGCAACAAGCTGCGCCACCAGAAGGTGCAACTTGAAAACGCACTGCAGCAAAACCGATTGCTGGCGACGCAGGACGAGCTCACCGGGCTCTCGAACCGCCGCCACATGACCACCCTGCTCGTGGCCGAGCGCGGGCGCCAGCAGCGCAACCGGCTGCCGATCAGCATGGTGCTGATGGACATCGACCACTTCAAGCGCATCAACGACGGTTGCGGCCACCAGGCCGGCGACCAGGTGCTGCAGATCTTCGCCGACGTCATCACCCATGGCCTGCGCGCCGGCGATGCGCTGGCACGCTGGGGCGGCGAGGAGTTCTTGCTGATGCTGCCCAACACCACGGCCGAAGACGCCCTGATCTGCGTGGAGCGCATGCGCGGGCAACTGGCAGCGCGCAGCTTCGAGCACATCGCGCCGAAGCTGACCGTGACCTTTTCCGCAGGCATCGGCGTCTGCACGGTCGACGACCGCACCGACGCCATCATCGAGCGTGCCGACCGCGCCATGTACCGCGCCAAGACCGCGGGCCGCAACCGCACCGTGGTGGCCTGAAGCGCGGCCCAGGCGGGAAATCTGCTCGCTGCGCGCGAGCACATGCCCACATCTTCGGTCGAGCAGTCTCAAGAAACGCGGCCCAGCGGCCGATACATCAAGCATCCCTGAACGCCATCTCCACCCTGCCATGCAAGCCGATCACAGCCCGTCTCTCGAAGGCCCGACGCAACCCCATGTCGACCTGACCGACCCGCTCGAGGTCGCCCGCTGGTCCTGGCTGCTCGACGTGCCCGACCAGCAGATCCACCACGCCGTGCGCCTGGTGGGCAACAACGGTGATGCCGTCGCGCACTACATCGAGCTCTACGGCCGCCCGGCCGGCCGCGCCCGCCACTGAAGCGACCGCTGGCACGAAGCTCGCTTTTCAGGCCGCACGAGCGCTTCAGAGCGTTTGAAGCGCTCGCTAACCGACCAGGTACGTCGGTTTTGCTGCGGGAACTCACATGTCTGACAAACCACGTCATCGCCACCAGCACGCTCCCCATGGCTTCCTGCCGAACTGGGTGCTGGTGATGTTTGCGGCCGGCGCCATCCTCGTGGCGACCCTGGCCCGCACGCTGATCTGAGCGACTCATCCCTCGTCCTCCTCCACGGGCGCACCGGCCCGGGGCGGCAAGCGGCTTGCATTGAAGATGCCGGCACGTGTCGCCACGCACTGTTTGGAGGATGGTCATGGACGAGTACACCACCCAACTGGTCAAGGAAAGCTGGGACCTGGTCGAGCCCATCGCACCGAGGGCGGCCGAACTCTTCTACGCCAACCTGTTCCAGCTCGACCCGTCGCTCAAGCCGCTCTTCACGAGCGGCGACATGGTGGTGCAGGGCGAGAAGCTGATGAAGATGATCGGCGTGGCGGTGGGCCTGCTCGGGCAGCCGCAGCTGCTGCTGCCGGCCTTGCAGACGCTGGGCCGGCGCCATGCCGACTACGGCGTGCGCGACGAGCACTACGACACCGTGGGCACGGCGCTCCTGTCGACGCTGCAGCAGGGCATCGGCGTGGCGTTCACGCCCGAGGTGCGCGAGGCCTGGATCGACGTGTACGGCGTGATGGCGCACACGATGAAAGAGGCGGCGCGCGTCCCGCTTGAAACGCGCTTATTTCGGTTGCAGCACCCACATGCGCAGCGGCTGCTTCATGCGGCCTGCCTGCTGCTCGGCCGTGTCGCCCCAGCCCCAGAAGTAGTCGGCCCGCACGGCGCCCACGATCGCGCTGCCGGTGTCCTGCGCCATGACGAGGCGGCGCAGCGGCGTGCTGCCCAGCGGCTCGGTGGTGTCGAGCCAGACGGGGGTGCCGTAGGGCACGCTGTCGGCGTCGACGGCGATCGAGCGGCCAGGGGTCAGCGGCAGGTTCTGCGCGCCCTTGGGGCCGAGCGCCGGGTCCGGCAGGGCTTCTTCACGGAAGAAGACATAGCGCGGATTGCTCCACAGCATCTCGTCCACCCGCTTCGGGTTGGCACGTGCCCAGGCCTTGATCGCCGGCCACGAGGCTTCGCCGCTGCGCAGGGCGCCCTGGTCGATCAGCCACTTGCCGACGGAACGATACGGGTGGTCGTTGTGGCCGGCGTAGGCCATGCGCACCAGCTTGCGTTGGCCGTTGGCTTCGGTCAGCTGCAGCCGACCTGAGCCCTGGATCTGCAGCACGAGTGCATCGAGCGGGTCGGCAACGTAGGCGATGGCGGTGCCCTGCAGGGCTTTCTGCGCCGCCGGCAGGGTGGCGATCTGCTGGCGCGTCCAGTAGGGTTTGCGGCTGGCGAGGTCGGCCGGTGCGCCGTGCAGCGGAATGCGGAACGCGCCCCCTGCGGTGCGACGCGCCTCGACCAGCGGCTCGAAGTAGCCGGTGATCATCCCGTCGGCAGCGCCATCGGTCGACTCGACGCGCCAGGGCTGCATGCGCTGGCGAATCCAGGCTCGCGCCGAAGCGTCGGACGTGGGCATGACGCCTCGCGCATCGACGCAGATGCGGGCCCATTCGAGCGGCGGCTTGTCGCAGCCGCGTTGCAGCGCCGGCCACCACTCCAGCTGCGCATCGCCCTCCCAGCCGGGCAGCTCCGACCAGTCGGCCTTGACCCAGCGCGAGCGGGCCCGCTGCATCACCACGGGCGGGGTGGAGGGTGCGGGCTTGTCAACGGTGGGAGGTGGGGGCTCCGATGCCGGAGGCGGGGTCGGCCGGCTCGTGCAGGCGACGAGCACTCCTAGAATCGCCGCCGCCGCAAAAGGCCGCAGGGACCGGAAACCGAACGGGATCGTCATCATGGGTTTGTTGTTGCTCGAAGCGCTGGCGGCGCTGGTGGTTCTGGTGTTGATCGTGTGGTGGACCATGTTCTCGGGCCGCAAGGGCGGCGAGCGCCCGTCCGACCGGGGTGACGGCGGCGACGACGCTGAGAGCTAGCCGCGCCGCGAGGGTTCAACCACCCTCGTCGAGATCGATGTGCTGGTCCATGTCGAGCGCGGGCTGATCGACGCGCGGCGTGCCCACCACGCGCGCCGGCACGCCGACCACCGTCTTGTGCGGCGGCACGTCGTCGAGCACCACACTGCCGGCGCCGACCTTGGCGCCGTCGCCAATGCGGATGTTGCCCAGCACCTTGGCACCGGCGCTCAGCAGCACGCCGCGGCCGATCTTGGGGTGGCGGTCGCCCGTCTCCTTGCCGGTGCCGCCGAGCGTCACGCCTTGAAGGATGGAGACGTTGTCGCCGACGACCGCGGTCTCGCCGATCACGACGCCGGTGCCGTGGTCGATGAAGACGCCGCCGCCGACCGCGGCTGCGGGGTGGATGTCGACCGCGAACACTTCGGAGGCGCGCCCCTGCAGGCACTGCGCGAGCGCCTTGCGTTGGCGCCCCCAGTACCAGTGCGCGATGCGGTGCGCCTGCAGCGCATGGAAGCCCTTGTGGTTGAGGAAGGGGTTGACGCTCGAGCCGGCCGCGGGGTCGCGGGCAGCGATGGCCGCCAGGTCGGCGCGCGTCAGTTGCCCGATCTGTGGCTCGGCCCGCAGCGCCTCCTGCGCGACGCTGCGCAGCGTGTCCGCCGGGAGCTCGGCCGAGGCCAGCTTGCGGGCCAGCAGCTCCGCCAGCGCGGCGTCGAGCGAGGGATGGTCGAGGATGAAAGTGCGCAGCACGGCCGCGAGCACCGGCTCGGCGGTGGCGAGCTGCGATGCATCGTCGCGCAGCGCGTGCCAGAGGGTGTCGGCCGGCGCGCCCATGTCTCAGTGCAGGGCGGACGGGACGGACAGCGAGAACTCGGGCACCACTGCGTCAAAGGGCCGCGCGTCCTCGGTCATGCAGAAGAAGGTGCCGCGCATGCTGCCCTGCGGCGTGTGGATGCGCGTCCAGCTGGTGTACTCGAAGCGCTCGCCGGGCTTCAAAAGCGGCTGCTGGCCGACGACCGCTAGGCCGCGCACTTCCTCGACGTGGCCGCGCGCATCGGTGATCACCCAGTGGCGTGCCACGAGCTGCGCGGTGATGTCGCCGGTGTTGACGATCTGGATGGTGTACGCATAGGCATGCACGCCTTGCTCGGGGTCTGCCTGTTCGGGCAGGGGGCGCACGCTGACGCTGCAGGTGAATTCGGGCTTGGCCATCGTTCGATTCTAGGGAGGCTCCTAGAATCCTTCGCATGAGCACGCCCTCCTACCGCATCGCCCCCAGCATCCTCTCCGCCGACTTCGCCCGCCTGGGTGAGGAAGTGCGCAACGTCATCGCAGCGGGTGCGGATTGGATCCACTTCGATGTGATGGACAACCACTACGTGCCCAACCTGACCTTCGGGCCGATGATCTGCGAGGCACTGCGCAAGCACTCCGCGCGTGCCGATGGAACCCCGGTGCCGATCGACGTGCACCTGATGGTGCAGCCGGTCGACGCGCTCGCGCAGGCTGTCTGCAAGGCTGGCGCCGATCTCGTGAGCTTTCACCCCGACGCCAGCACGCACGTGGACCGCACGTTGCAGCTGATCAAGGCCGAAGGCAAGCAGGCGGGGCTGGTCTTCAACCCGGCCCAGCCGCTCGACGTGCTGGAGTGGGTGATCGACAAGGTCGACCTCATCCTCATCATGAGCGTGAACCCCGGCTTCGGCGGGCAGAGCTTCATCCCGAGTGCGCTCAAGAAGATCGAGCAGGCGCGCAAGCTCATCGAGAAGAGCGGCCGCGACATCCGGCTGGAAGTCGATGGCGGCATCAAGGTCGACAACATCCGCCAGGTGGCCGATGCGGGTGCCGACACCTTCGTTGCGGGCAGCGCGATCTTCGGCAAGACAGACTACAAAGGCGTGATCGACGCGATGCGCACGCAGCTCTCCGCGGCATGACGGGCCGCCGCGCCGGGCCGCCGCAAGCAAGGCCCGATCCCCTCGGGGAATCGCACGGCGTACTCGCCGTGCGAGGGGAGTGGTGTAGACCAATAGAGTGTCCAGCCGTGCTCCCACGACAGCGACGTAACACACGCTCCCCAAAGGGGCATGATAGTTGTCGGTCGTGTGCCTCGACGTGCGCGCGCGGCCTGCAGGTACGTCAATAGAGATCCCAAGATCGGTAGCGCCGCTTTTTAGGCTGAGGCATTGGTGACCAAAACCGAAAAAATGCGCTGTTGAGCCGATTAGGGGCCTCCCTGGGCATTTGTCTCAGAGCGCTGCGCAGTGAGGTTGGGTTGCCTGCCCCAAGCTCGGCCGTTATAACTAGACCAAGCAGTGCTGTGCGACTCGCTTAGAGCGTAGAACGAGGCGATTTGAATTCGCCGTGGCTTGCACCTAATGTGACTTTGAAGCAATCCATGCTCCAAAGTGCTCAAGACACCCTCGGTCGACCCATACTGGGCTCATACACCCTGCCTACCCGTGGGGGCGAATCTCTATACAGCGTCCATACTGGCCGCCCGAGGGAACTGCGCAAGTCCACTCCCCACTGCGAATGTTTTTTATGGGCGACCTACTGGAACGCTAAACAGCTACGCGAACGGGGCGGCTTTTGTCAGCGAGCGGTACTTTCGGGGCGCATTGAGCGCGGAGGAGGTACTCGTTCGACATTCGCCCTTTGGCTACTACTCACTGGGCCTCAGCAACCGCGATCGTGAGTCTTGGTTAGGCCAACTCAGCAAGGGCGAGTTCGACGTCCATGACACAACGGCCCGAACGAAGTCGCGAGGGTTCAGCGAGCATTCCAAACGCTATCGCCGCGGCTTGGCTTGGTGTCCCATCTGTGCCGTCGCTGACGAGGATGAACGGGGTTTTGCATGCTGGTATTGGTGGCACCAATTCCCGTTCATGACTCACTGCCTTATCCACTTCGAGCCACTGGCGTACGCTTGTGCATCGTGTGGCTATGCGCTGGGGGACAGTCGAAGGTTTTACTTGCCGGGAGAACCTTGCAGGTTATGCGGTTCTCGCCAAGTGAGCAGGTTCTCCGACGCCATCAGCGAGCCCTGCGTCCAATTGCTGCGGGACGTTCATCGATGCTGCGTGGAGCAATGTCAAATCTTTCGTCCGCTTGCCTGGGAAGCGAAGCTACAAGCAGCGTGGGAGCAAGCGGGTGGCGTTGAGCAAGCAGTCGATGGCGCGATGCGGTGGCTCATCGAGAGATGGAATGTCGAGAAGATTGAAGACATTAGCGATGCGCTGCACACGAAGCTGACACCAATGCACATCCGGTGTGCTGTGACGGCAAACCTTTGCGGGACGCCGTTGTTGTCGCAATTTTTGCTTTTTCCCGCCGTTGAACCTCTCGCGCCGAAGGTGGGGTTCGACGATGCCCCAGAACATCTTCGGCGGATCGCGGAAGACCGTGGTACGTCCATGCACACCATCGATCTATTACGGCAAGGACTTCCGGTAGAGGCTGTTCGCGCTGAGTCTGGCCTGCCGTCGGTGCACATGCGCAAGACGCTGCTTGAGCTTCGAAAAAATGGCGTGGCAAAGGCTCGCCCAAGACGCATTCGTTATCCAAACTGTGTCCGGTACGTCGACGATGAGCAGCGCCGTGAGGTGTATGTGCGCCGACTTAAAGAGCAAGTCGCTGAACATCCCACTGCTTCTCGCGGACAGATGTGGGACATGATGCCGGCGGCGATAGAGTGGTTGAAGAAGCACGACCGGGCGTTGCTGGATCAGTTACTTCCGCCCCGGGTTCGCCATGCCGCCGGCCATTGGAAGAATGCTGAAGTCAGCCCTGACAACATTGCGTTCGCGCGCAAGCGTCTGGTGGCGATCGCTGCAGTGTTCCGCTGCTCGACCCGAAAAGAGTTGAGTACTCGTGCTGCATCGCTTGTGAGTTGGCTTCGCAACCACGATGCAGCCTGGTTTGACACTCGCTTCCCCAGGCTGAGGCCCGTCGTGCTACGCCGCTCAGAAATCAGGGCGTCGTTTCGCTCGATCTTCATGGGGCAGACCGATGAATGCCCACTGATTGAATTCGGTTCCGACAGTCCTCAGTTGAAGTTCGCGACTGATTGGCTAAAGGCGCACGACACGGTGTGGCTCAATGAGCACAAGTCGACGTCACACTAGGCCATGTCTCGGGTCGAACCGTCGTCGTCGCCGGCGACGACGTCCTGCAGGGCGAAGATTGACCGTTGCGCTGCGGCTCTTCCCGGTACGGATCTGAGCATCTGCTCCAGCAATTGGGGCACGTGCTTTCTCATCCACCGAAGATCTGAGTTGCATGCGAGCTCAATCTGATGGCGCCGAATATTGGGGCTCGCTGCGACTACCGCGGAGAGTTGCGCTACGCAATGCTCGAGGCGATCGTTTGTCGCCCGTTCTTGTCGTCTAGAGCGCAGTTCAGGCACATTGTCGAGCCACCTGAAGAGCGCTGAGCGAGGAAGCGCAAGCTGAGCAATGGCTTCTCCGTAGGTGTTGCACTCATCCATTGCATGATGGACGCTGGCTGGCGCCTCGCTCACCTGGCGCGGCCCATCGAACATTTCCAGTTGACCCGCGAGGACGAGTCGCCCGTTCGCAGCGTCGCAGAAGGCAGCAACACAGTCCTCCGTCGACCGCCACTCCATTGCCGCCCAAAGCAGAGCCCAGCAAGCCGGGTAGTTGGTCTGTCTGCGCCAAAGTAGCGACGGCAGCCATTTGCCATCGGCTAGCGCCTCCAGTCCCCGGCCTACGGACCTGCAGAGCTCGGCCACCGGAGAGCCGGCGAACCAGGCCATCAATGCATCGTGACGCGTGCGCGAGGTGGTGTGAATGGTGCCCTGCTCGCGCAACCTGGAGAGGGACTCGCGCCGTAGCGCTGCGATGTCGATGCTGGGTGAGGACAAGATGCCGCGTCCAATGGCCGCCAGCCTGACTGCGACGGTGTTCACGACAACGCTTGCCGTTGCTTCAGCGCCCACCTCCGCTGGCAGCTGCCACGTCTTCGTTCTGCGCGGAAGCATGCGAAGGGCGACGCCGTGGAGCGAGCAGATAAACGTGGTCGGACATTGGTGTTCAACGTGCCAGAAGGCACGACCCTCGCTTGCTTGGTCCCGCGCGACGCAGTCCATGCACAGCTTCAGGGGATGAGGAAGAACGCTGTTTCTAGGTTTGAGGCACAGGGCGAGCCGCCATCGGTCGCTGTCACGCGCGGCTAGCTCCGCCAGTCGCCGCTGGGCCTCGAGAGAGTGGAAGGGCCAGTAGTAGCCCCCCACCGTGTGTTGGCGGATTGCGTTGATGACCGTCGCCAGGTCGCTCTTGTTGACAAACGGCAGCCGGGCCAGCGCTGGAGGAAAGTCCGGCTGCCTTGCCGCATGCGCTCTCCCCAGCAGCTCTTCGGCCGTCCGCATGGAGTGCTGCGACACAGACGAGCGAAAAACAGCCGCGCACCAGCTGTATACCGTCTCGCCAGGAAGGATGCATGAAGCCGCGATGGATGGGCTGGTGGCCATCTGGTGCCTTACGTTGCGGCCTTTGCGTTGCGACCGCGTTGCGCGAGGTCCTTCTTGTGCTGCTCGATCTTCGCGATGCTGTCCTGAAGCTCATTGACGTGATGAAGCGTGAGGCCCAGCGCTTCAGCGTCTTCTTTGGAGAGTCCTTGAATTTCCTTCAGCTTGTTGCGCGTGCGAGTGAGTTCGGCAGACACCCGCTGCTGCAGCTTCCTGAGCAGTTCCAGGACGGCTGAGCCGCTTGCGGCGTCGAGCTGAGCGACATCGTGCTTGGCGCGAAGACTCGGATTGCGCAGGCATTCTGTCGACGGCAGATCGAAATAGTGGTCCGAATTCGGGATTCCTTGTATCGCCTGACTGATGCTGGCAATCTTTTTCAGGCGTGGGGAATTGAGCGCTTCGTCATAGTCATCCTCCGATATCAAGCAAGGACTGCCACCTCTGCGTATCGCGGAGCGCATCACCTCACACCGAAGTGGCAAGAGGAAGCCTGGGATGCCCGCAGAGAAGTTGGTTTCAACTTCGCTGCGCCATGCGAGGTCAACCGCAAACCCGTCCACCAGCATGAACTCATCAACACGAGGCACGAACTCTTTGGTCCACCAGGGGTCCGTTTGTTGGCCGGGCGTGAGCTCATGTACACCAGCAATGCTGAACCGCCGCATGACTTGGCTCAGGTTCATCATGTGATCAAAAGCCAGCGGATTTCCACACAACGCGACTGAGACCCCGAGGTTCATCAGGCTGAGGTAGAACAGGACAAATTGCAGGGCCCACTGGCTGTCGTTGAATGTCATCGACTGCTTCTCGTCGACGACCAGCAGTGCAACCCGATGATTGATCAGCGCTTTGCATACGGCGACCATCAGGATGTCGATGTTGACGGTCCTCTTGTGTTCTCCCGAGTAGTTGGTCCCGGCAACGCTGTCCAGTTCTTCCAGGATGCGGTGCAACAGGGCGCCTCTTGTTCCATTCGAAGGAAAGTCGACATAGAGGTAGGCGACCTGCCGCATGCCGTACCAGCCGTACTCTTCGCTGGCCGGGTGGTCCAACACCAGATGCTTGACCAAGACTTGAAGGCAGCGCTTGATCAGGCGTGTTTTCCCGCGCCCCGTGATGCCCGACACCAGCATCCCCGCACCATCCAAGCAGATCAACTGCCTCAACTGAAGAGTTGACCGTGCCGCACCGATGCGATTGGCATGAAGACGCGCTGCTCGTTGCAACGGGTTCATCAGGCTCAAAGATCGGCGCAGCAACTCCTGCACGCCCATGAAGACTTCGAGGTTGGGCCCGCTGGGAATGAAAAGTTGCTCCGCGAACGGCAGAAGGGACTCGCGCTTCTGCAGCGGGATAGTCTTTAGATCTAGCGTCGACAGGGGGTTGTAGTTGAGAAGGGCTGGCACTTCCCCCAGTGTCACGAAGGGCCGGAGAACCCCAAATAACGGGTTGGGCCCGGTGAGCAGCGTCTCAGGGTGTTCCAGGCAATCGTTCATGACTGCTCGCTGGCTGCCCCGCCAGCTGGACCCTTCACTGGCCCGGCAGCACTTGGCCACTCACATGACACTTTCCCCGCGTTGTATTCGATGATTATCTTTTTGCACTGCTCATCGAACTGAGCCGGCGTGAGCCAGCCTGACCGAGAAATTGACTCTGATCGGTGTCGGTTCAGGCAACCGGAATCTGCGAGCTGCAGCAGAAATAACCCAGGCACCAATCCAAGAAGCTCGCGCGTGGTGCTCGTTTGTAGGTAGTCGATTAAGGGGTTCGAGCCTGAGGCTAGGTCGTTGCCCTCCGAGCGAGGGCGTTGTCCGCCGATCGATGGCTTCTGTGTCATGTCACTTCTCCTTGAAGGAATGCCGCCATGGCGATTTCGACGGCCGTGGGTTTCGGCTTGGGTTCGGCGCCACCGGCAGCGGCTTGCCCGGCGGCCTCTGAAAGCTTCCCCAACAGGTCATCCAGCGAGTCGGCAGGGGACGCGGAGTCACGCATCACCTCGAGCTCGTCCTTGAGGTTGTTCTTCAGGGAGCTTCGCTGCGTGTTGCCGCCTGCAGACCGGCCTGCGGCTTCAACCTGCTGGGCCTTCTCCGTCCTTGCAGCGAGCTCGGTGTCCTTGCGGTCAGCCGCCTCTTCGGCTTGCGCCTGAACGTCGTCGTCTTCTCTGCGAAGACGGGAAGCACGAAGGTCCATCTGGAGGTCAAGGTAGTCTGTGAGGGTGAAGTCTCGGTTGAAGAGCGTGTCGCTGCGTCGATTGGCGAGCTTGAACATTCCGGCTCGGGTGGGAAGCCAGCATTCCGAGGGGCGCTCGGGGTCCATCCGAACGAACACTCGGATGGACTTCCCGCTTTTGTTGAGTTGGGCGAAGACCCCCGTCTTTGCCAGCTCTTCGCTCCAGTAGCGGAAGCGTGGCAGGATTACCCGGCGCTTACCGATCTTCACGACCAGGTGCACGCCCCGCTTTCGAATCACCGCTTCGTACTTGGGCAGACAGAAGGCCCTGAGGGACTCGAAGTTGTAGCTCAGCGACACGTCCCCACCGTGTTCGCGATACCAGTTGAAGATGTTGATGCGCGTGGGAACGATCCCTTTCATCAACATGGCGTCCGGTGCGAGGTCGGGCACCTCGTCAATGCAATTCCAGCGATACGCCCACTTGAGGAACCCTCGCATGTATTCAACGCGATTCAACAGGGCTTCGCTGGCTGGTGATGCCTGCCCTGGACGGGTAATGCGCCCGTGTGTGTTTCCCGGCTGCTCGTGGTCATGGCCAGCTTGTGCGGCATGGTGGAGCGATTCGACAGGCCCCTTGCGTTCGCCGTGGCGCGGTGGCGCATATTCCATGCCGAACCCAAACTGCCCCTCTGCCTCGGTCACCTCGTTGGCTTTCATTTCGCCGCAGTCGGTGAGGTGCAACCGGCACAACATGAACGGCATCCAACCTTCCGGAAGCTCGAGGCCCAGTTCCCGGTTCCACCGCTCAACCTTGTCGGGGTCTGCTCCGTTCAGCAGGCACTGGAGCGCGGTGGCGGGAGACGGGCCATCCCATCCCAGGTACACGCCATAGACGACCTGCGATTTCCCTTCCAGCAGGACGCTCCTGGTCATCGCTGGCAGCGCCTTGTACCGATGCCCCATGCGGGTGAGGTAGACGTCTGTCGAGGTGGCATCGAAGTAGGCGAGCGCACCAAGCGTGGCGACGCGGGCCTGTTCATCTCGGCCGCGCGTTTCTCGCTGCGCACGTTCATGCGGCATGAACAGCAGATCAGCGACGCCGTTCCCGGTGAATCGACGGCCCCAGCGCATGAACTGCCCAAAGGAAGGCCGCTTGTGCTTGGGATAGAGCTTGAAGCTTGTCTTGCCCGTGAGCGGATCCGTGTGGTGGAACGCGTACAGCACGGAGAGCATGATCACGTAGGCGCTTCGGGGCTTGGTGTTCTTGTCGATCAACATGTAGCCCCAACCGATGTTGCGCTTGTCCGTCTCCGTGAGCGGGTAGGGCTCTAGGCTTATCGGTCCCATGTCGCGCCAGTCGTTGCGTCGGCCCAGGCCGTTTTTCTGCGGTTTGGGAACACCGCGGTTGCCGCAACGCTCAAAACCGGGGATGAGGCTGTTGAGGCGGCCGTTCCCTGCGTAGAAGCGATTCAGCCAGCCTGACACGGTGTCGCACGTCACACCGTGGTTGGCGGCAACGATCTCAAGTCGAGCCCGGAATTCGGTGTCTTGCAGCACCTCCAGCGGGCGCCTGGTCAGCCTTTGCTCGGGCGAGGAGTTGCGGCGCGCAGAGGCTTCCCAGCGTCGTCCTGGCTCGGGCATCTCTGTGGCCAGCAACGCCTGGACCGCAGCGTGGTGGTCGTCCCGCGCAGCGAGTGCCTTGGTCAGTCTTTCTTTTTCTGCCAGGGTATGGGCCACCGCCAGTCGATCAGCGTCGGACATGTCCTTCGGATCGTCCTCTCGCATGACCATCATGGCTGACTCGAGCACTGCGTCCACGACACAGTCAAAGGTGGTTTGCACTGCTCGTTTTTGATAGTGCTGCACTTGGTTCGTCTTGCCCTTGCTCTCGCTCATCTTTGGCAAGTCAACCCACAGCAACACGTTGCGCTCTTCATCCCAGTCGATGACCCGCCGCTTCCGGCCAAGCGGAAACGTCGGGGGCGTTGCCACGAGCACGTCGCCTCGCTTGAACGGCGGGTTCATGCTTCACCTTCTTCGAAGACAAGGTCGCGAAGGCGTGCGCGAAGGCTGTAGCCACCATGGACCAGCGGCAGCCACGGTTGCAGGGGGACCGCAAGGTTGTGGTCGGTCTCCTGGTTCCACAGGCACAGCTCGTACGCTTGCTGCAGCCGCTCGGCCGGGACGTCATGGCGCCGGCGGACTTCGGCAAGGAGCGTGCTGACGGGATAGCGGAACCCGTCCTCCCGCAGCACAGCGACCGTATCGGCGTAGACGCTGCTCTTTGCGAGACGCTCACGTTCGGCCCCGTTGAGCTTCGGCTCGATGGCTGCCAGGTTGATGGCGAGACCTTCTGGGACTGTGCCTGGCGGCATGTGGATGAATCGGATCCTCGCCTCTTGGAAATACCGCCGAAGCACCCGGCGCTTGATGTTGCGTGGCAGGGTGGGATCGGGCCAAGCACTCTTCGCACCGAGATCCACCGCGACAAGTTGATAGCCGACATGGCAGGGCCAAGTCGTCATGACGTCAACGGTTTGCACGCAGGGAATCTTCAATTGCGAATAACAGGGCAGGCGGACCCCCAGGCTTTTTGCTGCGGCCGTCAAGCCTGGCTGAGAGGGCAGGTCGTCGCACCCCTGAAGACCGATGGCCGGATGGGGATGGCTCCATGGCCACACCGGGTATGAAAGGCGTACGTCGACCGCGCCAAGCCATTTCAGCCCGAAGAGCGAACCGCGCTGTGATCGTGAGAGCAGGTGGTGCAGGCCTGCCGTTGTCGGGTCGGGGGCATGGCCGACGTTGGAGACCGGCGTGGACACTTGTTTCGTCACAGGCGTCCAGGGCTTGTAGCGATGAAAATGGCCCTGCCCATAGCCGGCGCGGATCATCGCGAGCAGCTTATGGGGGGTCATGACGCTGAGGGTGTTGAACCTTGGGGCTTGTGGGGCGAGAAAGTTCTCGATGCCAAATGCAACCACGTCCCATTTGCTCCCTAGTGAAGGGACGCGTTCACGCGGGGCTGCGCTCCCGAAGAGGGAGCCTTCAAATCGTTCCATCGTGGGTCTCCGGTCGACCTGCTCCGAGCCTGACGAGGGTGTCGTCGCTGCGGCGTGGATGCGCCGCAGCGCTCTTCGCGGGTAAGGTGCTGGATGACCGCGTTTCCCAACGCGAGGGCCACGACGACTAGGACGGCAGTGAGTCGCCCGACACGGCTCGCTTGAGCGCTGTTGCCGGTGAGCCGGTCAAAGACCGGTGTATGAAGTCCTAGAAAAAACTTTGCAAAAGTGCGTCCGCGACGACTATGCTGTTCATGTCGTTGTCCTCTGGGATAAGCGGTCGACGTCAGAGACGCAAGCGGCTTGTCCCCGCTTGCGTCTCGCCAACCTGTAGCAGCGTCAACCTGGTGGTGTGCTCATAGGTCCTCCTTGGTCAAGAGAGGGTTTGAGCCCGAGTGCGACCGCCACGCGGTGCGATTGACCGCGCAGACATTTGCTGCGCCCTGCCAGAACGGCGTACACCACTTCGTGGTGAAAGCCGTGGGAGGCAGCCCAGTCCTTGATGACCAGCCCACGTTCACGAAACTGACTGATCGCGTCGGCCGCTGTGCGGACCGAGGTCGGATCAAAGGTGACATTGGCTGGCAAGTCGCGGTGGCTCACATTGGACTCCAAAGCTGAGAGTCCAACTTAGGTGAGCGACGCATTGATTTCAAGAAAAGTTCTTAAAAATCAAACACTTGTGTGATGTCTTGGTTGCGCACAAAACGTCGCTACAAGACAAAAATGACGACAACAGGCTGAGAAGTGTCGCTATGAAGATCGGCTCGCGGCGTGTTGGTTGTCCCGTCTGTCTTGGTGAGACAAGCGTTCGGTTACTCGCGGAGAGCCTGTCTTCAGAAGACACCCTTGCCACTCGGCGCTCCCATGTGAATCTCCCCTGAGAGCGAACGCCTGTTGCTGGCCAGCGGTCGCGCACAGAATGCGCGGCTCGCTCGCGGTCGGCGCGTCTTAACTGTTCCCGACGGAATGTTTTTCGCGCCGATTGGCAACGGGCCTAGTCTTTGGCCCGGCTCGAACTGCTCGGCTTGGTGCCCGCCGCACTAAAGCGCCTTCGCGCCAATGCATGCTCGACTTGGCGAACGACAGCATGGGCTTCTGTGTTGAGCGCTGCAGCCATCTTCATGATCACGAACAGAGTTGGTTGACTCTCCCCGCGCTCGACGCTTCCGCAATACGAGCGGCCGACTCGTGAATAGTCAGCCAACGCTTCTTGAGACATGCCGGCGGCCAGCCGGAGTTTGCGGATGACTTCCCCAACAGCCTGCGCGACCTCCGGGTCGAAGCTGCCGGCGCCACGAGGCCTTCCTGTTTTTGGTTTTAGGGGGCGCCCTGACATACGCCGGAGGGTCCGGCATATGAAATGAACGGTCCACACTATATAAAGGCGGAGCCGCCGCGGCTAATTTCGACTTCGGCGTGCAGGTCCGACGACCCCGATCAGTGGCTTGGATGGCGTGCCAGGGTGAATGGTCTCAAGCACAGGTGCGTCGCCGAGTCGTTGATCTAGCTCGCGCATGAAGGCAAGGAAATCGACGCCCAACGCACGCAACCAGAGGCGAAGCTGAAGCACGTCAAGACGTCGCTCGCCAGTCTCCACGCGGCTCACTGTCGTCTGGTCGCGGCCAAGAAGCCTCGCGAGGTCAGCCTGCCTCAACTGGACTGACTCCCGGGATTGCCGCAGGAGTGTGAGGAAGACATCGTTGTGTCGGCCGTAGAGAGATTTCGACATGGCACCCTTTTCCTTGCCAGCCTACCTTCATCTCGCGCATATGCCGAATGAGCATCTAACTCCGAGCCAGCAGCTCGCTCATTCGCGTTGCCGTTGCTGTGTGACTTCGGTTTACAGACACTTTCGCCTTTATAAAACGCAAGCCACCTTACCCGATGTTTGTTGCGTACGAGGGGTCTGAGGACCCAATGCTGTCAGCGCTCGACCTTGGATCGCTCCACTACCGTGGGATGGAGCTCTCCGTTCGACTGCCTTGGTACATCGTCACCTGCAAGGTAGACGACGATGGGCTCAAGCTGTTGCGCTCGTTCTGTTGTTCACGGGACTTTGATTTGATCGAGCTGCTGAAGACCCAGCAAGGCAGGGTGGTGGCGAGCATCCAGCGCTTGACACCTGCTCCCAGCGACTATGGCTGGGTCGCCTCAACGGTGATGCGTGTTTGGCAAGCCCGGGATGTCTCCGGCGATGTCGCTTTGGTCACCGAGGACGAACATGGCGTCGATTCTTGGGACGGCGCGTTGAACAAGAGCGTTTGGAACGCTGAAGGTTGGTCGTTGCTCTTCGAGGCGCAGAGCGTCAACGTCGAAGCTGGCTAATGCGCGACAGATTTGAAGAGAGGGGCGGCCGCGTCGTACAAGGGAGCAGACATGGAGAAGATGAGAGAGAGTTCGCATGGTCAAGCTCTCCTGGGTGTGTTCGTTGGCTTGACGGTCGCAGCGCTCGTTGGGTGCGCAAATGTCGCTTCGCGCACTCCGGCCGAGGTTGTCGCCGGTGTCGCCAAGAACAGTGATCTGCGCATCACCTGGCTCGGCCCCGAAAGCGAAAACGAGCTTTTCGGCTTCCCCGCGATCGAGCGTCAGCTCGAACCGATCTACGAGAAGTGCCGTCAACAGCAAGGGGTCATGACGCCGATACGGCAGTCATTGCGCTTTGCCGGCCCGTCCGTGATGCGTAACCACAAGCCTGAATTCGTTCGCAGCGTCACGACTGAGATCCATTGCAAGCAGGGTGACCTGTACCTTTGGATGGCCAAGATCGACTACAACGATCACCGCTTTTACCAAGACATCCAGAACCGCGATCGCATCCAGCTCATCCTCCACACCAAGTTCGTGGCGGGTGAATCGCTCAACCCTCCTCCGCTTCCGCAGGATGAAGAGAGCAAGCGACAGCGAGCAGAAGCGAGGGCAGCTGCCGAGAAACGATGGGAGGAAGAAGCAGCTCAGCGGGAGCGGGAACGACAGGCCGAAAGAGTAGCGCTAGCCGAGAGGGAACGAGCCGCAGCCGAACAGCGAAAAGCAGAGCTTCCATCGTTCAGGGCGCGACTCAAATCGGGCGATCGAGTCGGCATCTTGCATCCTCAGTTCCGATCCGTGTCAGCCATTGGCCTGGTCATCGATGTGAAGCCCGGCTTGGCGCAGGTTCAGTTCAGGTCCACGCCGAGCATTCTGAACCCCGACCCGAAAACTGAAACGCTGTGGTTTCAGCTGGAGCAGTTGGTTCAGCCCGAGCGGTGAGCCGGCCGAAGTAGCTTTGCGAGGTGCACATGAAGCGACGCCATGGCAATATCAAACAGCCAGTGAAACGATCCATAGGATCGGCAAGGCACTTCGCGAACCGGCATCTCCCGTGAGGCGGTGTTCGGCAGAGAACCGAAGACCAACGTGGTCGCCTATTGGCTCGACCCCTGCGACGCGACGAGGATCGTCCGCGTATCAGCGAACGGAACCAAGACGGTGGGCCGAATGACGCGTGAGAGTTTTCGGGCCATTCGCTCAAAGTGAGGAGTCGACATGCGTTTCGCCTGGATCAAGATTCTCCCCTCGGTGGAACTCCTAGCCCGACTACGGCCTGAGGAGGCGGTCCGCATCTTCGACAGTGGCGCGTTAGATGAAGAGATGCTCCGCGTTGCGCCCGCCGAGAAGCTGGCCGCCGGTGAGCGCTTCGATCAGGTGCGGCCTTTCTCATACGAGAGTTGGAAGTCACGCGGCACGCGGCGGGTCTCGCGAGGCGAATGACCTATGCCATTCGAACTCTTGTCGACTGATGATTTCTTGGTTGAAGAGATGGCCGCGCACCTCGGCTTAAGTTGCGAACAGGTGGTGCAAAGAGAACACGCGGGTGATCTGTTTTCGTATTGCAAGCAGAGCAGAGGACAGCAGCGGCTCTACCCCACTTATCAGGTTGCGCTGGCCAACAGCTTTCCTGACCTTCTGCAGCGAGCAAAAGCGGCACTCGAACCCAACACCGTGCAGGTCCACTGCTTCTTTACTCAGCGCGACCCTGACTTAGCGGGTCTGAGCGTCAGAGAGGTCTTGTCAGGGCGTCCACGCGAGAGTCTCAAGCTGAATAGCCTCGCGTCGTGGCTGCTGTCTCTCCCACTCACGAGGCGGGTAGACGCTGTTCTGAGCGCTTTGGAGCGCGAACGCGCCCATAGTGAAGCTTGGTAGTGTCGTTCGACCACAAGGGCGCCGGCATGGCAAACGGTGATCACCTCAAGGCACTGCTGCGCTCCCACGCAGAGGGCGACGATCGCCACTTCTACTCGGTCGCCATGCAGATGGCCGCCCACGAGGCCAAGCAAGGCCACGGCAAGCTCGCCGAAGAGCTGCGCGAGCTAATCGATGCTGCCAAGTCTCGCCGGCACGGTGCGCCGCTCGAAGGCGCTGCGATCCCCATCACCCGGCCCAAGGGCGAACTCGCCTCCCTTCTGAGCGTCTCGTACCCGTCGCGACGCTTGTCCGACATGGTGCTGGCGCTGCCGGTGCTCGAGAGCCTGCAGCAGGTCCTGAAGGAACAGCGGCACTTGAGCAAGCTGCGCAGCCACGGCCTCCACCCCCGCCGCAAGTTGCTACTGGTCGGTCCCTCCGGCACCGGCAAGACGATGACGGCGGCCGCGCTCGCCGGCGAGCTGGGCATCCCGTTGTTCGTGGTGCGCCTGGACTCGCTGATCACCAAGTTCATGGGCGAGACCGCGGCCAAGCTGCGCCAGGTGTTCGACGCCGTCGCGTCGACGCGCGGCGTTTATCTGTTCGACGAATTCGATGCCATCGGCAGCCAACGTGGCATGGCCAATGACGTTGGCGAGATCCGCCGCATCCTGAACAGCTTCCTGCTGATGATCGAGCAGGACGAGTCGAGCAGCGTGATCGTCGCCGCCACCAACCATCCCGACATCCTGGACGAGGCGCTCTTCCGGCGCTTCGACGATGTGGTGCAGTACCACGTGCCGTCGGCGGACGAGGTCAAGGCCTTGCTTCGCATGCGTCTGGCCAACTACCTCAAGTCGCCCAAGGCGCTTGCTGAGCTCGCCGAGGTGGCCACCGGGCTCAGCCATGCCGAAGTCGCCAGGGCCGTCAGCGACGCGATCAAGGAAGCGGTGATGCACGACCAGAAGAATGTCGCAGCCGCTGCAGTGCAAGACTTCCTCAATCGACGCCGAGTCAGGCGCTATTGAGTCACCCGGGGCCGCGATAAGCGTACTGTCGGCCTTTCCGGGCTTCTTGGCTTGGATAGTTCGGGGGTACGCAAGCCGACTAGCAGCAACCGACCGGCTGCTGGATGCTACGCCTACCCGTGGCCACCTGGGAAGTAGGCCACCGACGAAAGCAAAACGTGGCGAGAGTTGCGGTCCGGTACCTTCAGGCGATGGCCTGCAGCCAAGCGCGCGGCCTGGCGTAGGGCCGCGACCGTTCGTCGCGCATTCGCCTTCGCGCCTCGGTGTCCAGGTGCCCAGCATCTTCCTCGACTGGTACCCGGTCCAACAGCTCCAATGCCTCAGCCACGATCCGATTCTTTTGGTTGGCCCACAAGGCGTAGATCCTTCGCCACTGGGCATATGCGCTTCTAGGCCTCGCTGCGTCCTCCAAGCCGAATTGAAGAAGCAACGGTAAGTGCAGCACTTTCCACCGTAAGCTGTTTGGGTTGCTGTGACACGGACGCGACGGGCAGCTCAAATGAAAACTCCGCTCCCCGCGCTTTGAAGTCTTGATCAAGCACGTTTCTGAAATGCAGCTCACCCCCATGCTCTTCAGCGACGGATCGACACAAACTAAGACCAAGTCCCATTCCTTTGCCGCGGTTGCTGTTGAACGGGTTGTAGAGCGGGTGTCCGAGGCGTTCGAGCACTTCGGCGGGCAACCCGGGACCGCTGTCGCGAATCGTGAAAACGGCTCTGGTTTCAGATGCGGGTGCAACTTCAATGCGCAGCTTCCTCATTGCTCCGACCGGGTTGGCCCTCATCGCTTGCAACCCGTTCCTTGCAATGTTCAACAGCACCAGTTCAACCATCAGGCGATCGCAACTGACCACCAAGCCAGGCACTTCCTGGCTCACATCAACCGTTGCACCACAGTTCTTCGCTTGAAGCTGTATCAATGGCAGCAGGCCTTCCAAGAGAGCGTCGACGACCACAGCCTCCCGAACGACCTGGCCCCGACTTACGAAGTTTCTGACGCTTTTCACGACTCGCCCTCCGCGAGCCGCCTGCTCCGCGATATGTCCGAGCAATTCACGAAGCTCGGGCGGCGTGTCACGATGTTCAGCTGCGAAATGCGCCGCCGCGTCCGCGTACATCGAAATCGAATGAAGCGGCTGGTTGATCTCATGACTTATCAACGACGCGAGCTCGCCTACCGACGCGAGTTTGGCCGCGGCTTGTAGCCGTTCTTCCTGATGCCGTATTACGGCATCGGCTTCGGCGCGTCTCGCTGCTTCGGTCTGCAGCGCCTTGGTAGCCTCTTCTTGAGTGGCTAGCAGTTGTCTTTGCTCTCCGAGCAGCTTGCGGGTCGACGCCTCTGCCATCCTGATCCGATAAGCAAGGGCGAACGAAAAGCAGAGCGCCTCCCAGGTAGCCGCGGCAATGACCCAATAGATCGTGACGAATTCGCCAGGCAGCCCATAGAGAAACTTCTGCATCACGTATGCAGAACTAACGCTCAGATGGACGGCAAGGCCGAATACGCTGAACCGTGCCGGCGCGAAACCCTGACGCCAACGAATGACGCTCGCAATGGTGATAGCGACCAGCGCTGGAGGAATCAAAAGCATCGACGCGGGATAGGCGATTCGGGTGCCGCCCGCCAACGCCAATGCGCCGAGAGCGAGGGATATCAATTGAACCCATAACAGACATCGATCCGTGAGGGGAGCATGCGTGTCTAGTTGGAGGAACTTTCGGAAGAACCACATCCCGCCGTGGATGACACCCACGTTCAACAGGGTGAAGACGAGCGGGCTTCCCAGATGACCGAGGACGCCGGTCATGATGCCCATCAGCACCGTGAAACAAACGAGGTAGTAGACGTATAGAAAATATGCGCGGTCACCCGTCGTCGCTAGCAAAAAGACGTTGTAGAGCACGAGCGTTATCAGTGCTCCTAAAAAAATGCCTTTCCAAAAATTGCTCTTGGCAGTTTGCTGCTGCGCTCCCGTGTCGGACACCCACGACATGTTGGTCTGTAACGGATGTTGACGCTGCTGAAAACGGACGTATACCGTTGTGCCATCCCCTGATACCGACGGCGTCGGGATCTTGAAGAGCAACAGGCCATTCGACGTCGATGGCGTCGAAGCGCTGGCACTGTCCAGCGCATGGGAGAACCATTGGTCGGGACCCGTTGGTGTGAAGACCTCTATGCGCCCGATGAGATGCGGTTCCATCAGCAAGTGTGAGACGGCAGGGCGATAGTCGCGAAAATCGATTCGGATCCGCGCCCAATAAACTGCGTCTCTAAAAGGCGGAGTTCGCAAGGAAGGAAGGAAAACCACCGCTCGACCTGAAGCCACCTCCGAGACCGTCAGGCTGCCCGATGGGTCTTCCGCAAAGGTCATGAAGCGCGAGACGCTGACAGGTTGGTCGCCGCTTGGCACAAACGCCGGTATGCCGTTGGGTTCGACGGACGCCAATGCATGCAGAGTGACGGCCAGTAGTGCCAGTAGAAGAGCGCTACGCACCCACTGACCGATACACCGCAGGCGCTGCAAAGCACCGTCTCCGCATAGGCGTCCAAGCCCGTGAGACGCATACATGAGAAACTTCCCGCCTAGCCAAGGCGCGCGCCGCGGCAGCCCAGGAGTTGGAAATGGTTGTCCCGGCACCGTTTGTCCCCCGCCCCGATGTGTGGAGCTATGTCTATGCCCCAACGGAAGACGGAAGGAACTTTGCGGTCTTGGTTGGGGGCGATCCGACCCCCATTGTGACCCTGAGATTTGAAGAGAACGCCAAGAGGATTGTCAGCACGGGCAACTTGACCGGCTATCCAGATATCGCTGCACTAGCAGCTGACGACAAGGGCGAAGTGTGGTGCTAACGCTTCGGTCAGCAAACAGTCAGCAGAGCATGTCCATATGAAAAGCGGGCGCTCTCCGGGACAGTGATCAGAATTTTTTGGCCGGATCGCAACTCTTTGGTCCGAGCCAGCTCCTCCAGCATCAGGATCATTGATGCGGTTGCCACATTGCCCACATGCGCCAGGTTGGTGAACCACTTCGAAAGTGGAATGCCAATGCCTTGCTCCTTCAGCTCTGTGCAAAGAGGATTGCGGAACACTTCCGACGAAATGTGCGGCAAGTAGTGATCCACGGTCGCCACATCAAAATCGTGTTTGGCGGCGGCGTCTTTGAGCGACTTCACTGCAAGTTGAACGATGTGACTTCCGAGCAGACGAGTATCTTGTTTGACCGACATGATCGACTTGCTGAGCCATTCATTCGGTTCAAACCTGCAGTAGCCTTGTAGTTCGCCTGCCTCGTCACGTTCACCCGCGACATACATGCACGTCGGCATCTTGTTCGCATATGAGCGAATGTCTATCCATTCGATCTTGAGCGGCCTGTCACCATGCGCCTTGTTCTCTAGCCGGATGGCTCCCGAACCATCTGAAAGCATCCATCGCAAGAATTCCTTGTCAAAGGAAAGCAAGGGGTTGTCGCGCAAAGCCAATTCGTTGTCAGCTTCATTCTGGAAGTATTTCGCCAGCATCCAATGCGACAGCATCTCAGAGCCGGAGCAAATCGCGTTTTCGGTATGGCCACTGGCAATGGAGAGATAGGCCATTTGCAGCGCTTGGATGCTTGCGGCGCATGAACCTGCGAACGAAGCGATCTCCATATCGTCGCCGCCAAGCGCCGCGTGCACCATCGCGGCATGCGACGGGACCAGTTGATCCGGTGAGGCAGTCCCACAAGCGAGCAATTGCAACTTCTGTTGCGTGAAACGTGCATCGAACAGCAAGCGAATCGATGCTGCGGCCAGTTGGGCATTGCTGTGTGTCGGGGTGCCGCCCTTCTCCAGCGCGTAGTGACGCGTCTGAATGCCATTGTTCCTGAGTACCACCCGGCGGGCCCGAGATGGCTTGCCGTTGATCATCCCCAGGTAGGCTTCCATCGCCTCATTTTCGACTGGTGCGTTTGGGAGAAAACGGGAGATGCCGGTGACGTAGACAGCTTTAGACATGCCGTAATTGTTTCGCAATTAGTGGCCGCTGGCTTACCGAAACCAGGGGAGAAGGCAGTCTGGCGTGACGAAAGTCGCTGTCGGGAAGGGATGGCGGCATCTGAAGCGGCCCCGCATCCAAATGGGCACTGATCTGTGCGCAACTCCGTTGCTGTCCAAGCGACGAGCCCATAGAGCTTGGCCTTTCGGTTGCTGGCTTTGGGGTTGAGGATCGCGCGCTTGGGTGCGTTGGCGACCCACCGGAGCGACTCAGGCGCCGTGTCGACCGCGACTTCCTGCTTCCCGTAGACTAGTCCCGAGCAGGTCGATGACAGGGCGAGACACCAGGATGACGGACGCGTTCATTAACCGAGTTGCAGCTTTCAATTGGCAGCGCGATGCGGCGTTCATTTCATTCCTCGGCGCCTTGGTAGGTCCGCAGGGGAGCTCTGAAGCCCCTAGCGCGTCGGTTCTCGCGGCACAAGCGGTTCAGCTACTTGGAGCTTCGAGAAGATGCGACCTGCTGGTAGTCGCTACCACGCTTCCCAGCGATCCAGAGTTTGCCGAAGAGGTCCGAGCCCGCGTAGAAAGAGCGCCTCGCGAGACGATCTTCTTCAACGGTTCATCGTGCGGGTTTTCGGCGCTGAAACACGCGTGGATGCGGCTGCGAGTGGAAGAGGCGCGAAGCGTCGTGATCGCCTGTGCCGACAGCAACTCAGGTATGTCACCAGAGGCCTACGCCAGCATATACGGTCGAGGCTTGCCAGCCGGCGGCTCCCCCAGCTCGCTTGGATGGGCCATGATCGTTGAGGATCGCATCCGCGGCGAACAAGCATTTCGGCTCGATTGGATTTCTCTTCTGGCCGATTCCGCACAAGCGCCTGCCTCGATGGCGACAATGATCGCGGACGTTGTTCGCGAGCGCGGAATGAAAGAGCTGAGCGGGAACGACCTCGTGTTGCACGCGTCCGATTCGGTGAAGATCGACACATGGGCAAGCTTTTCCGTCGACGCGGATGCGCATGTTCAGTCTGCCTCTGGGGAAGGGAGCTCCCTTGTCCTTGGCGGTCTAACCGACGTCGGTGCTCGCCTCGAAATGAGCCAGGGACGTCGATTCGTGGCAATTGCGCGGGACGACGGCTCGACTTGGATCGCGCACATGACTCTGTGCAAGCAAGGTTCAAGCACTTGAAGCACCACGTACGCCCGAAACAGGTCTAACGCGATGTCGAGCCCCGTTCCAACGGTCTATGTCGTCGATGACGAAGTAGAGGCGCGCGAATCCATGGGCTGGGTGCTTCGATCCCGTCGAATCCTTTGGGAAGGCTATGCAAGCGCAGATGCGTTCGAAGCCGCCATCGATGCCTATCCGCTACAAATGGGTGGTGCCGAGGCGTGGCCAGGTTGCGCTAGTTGTGTGCTGCTGGACGTCGGAATGCCCGGCACAAGCGGGCTTGTTCTTTTTGAAAGACTCAGGAACCGCGGCATGATTGAACGCATGCCGGTCATTTTTCTGACGGGTCATGGTGATGTTGCTATGGCGGTGGCCGCACTTCAACGCGGAGCCTTCGACTTCATCGAGAAGCCTGCCGCGGCCGCCCAGTTGGTATCGAGAATCGACGCTGCTCTCGCCAGCAGTCGTGAACATCTTCGCAAGGTGAAGGAGCAGGCTCTTCTCCGGCAGAGCATTAGTGTTTTGACACGACGCGAACGGGAAGTGGCTTACCAAGCAGTACTTGGTCAAACGAACGGTGAGATCGCGGAGTCTTTGCGCATCAACATTCGCACCGTTGAAACTCACCGAGCCGCGGCGTTCGCGAAGCTGGGCGCGCGATCGCCTCTGGAGTTGCTACACCGACTGCGGCAGGCGAACACCGATCCCGTGGTCTTGATCGAGCACCCATAAGGGCAAGGTAGATTCCGGCGGCGTCGTGCACTACGTTGGAGCGCGTGAGCGCTGTGCTGATGCAGCCCCTCCGGGGCGTGCTTACATTTGGCAATAAGTTTTCGGCGATCTGCGTACCGCTACGGAGTTCCCCAACTGCCAAACCAGTTTCCACTTGCTTGGTCCGACTCTGAACCAATGCCATGTTGCTGCAATTTCCTCCGGTGCTTGCCCAAAGCTCAGCTGCAGTGTGCGACACGACCTTTCAGCGACCGGACCAATCGAGTCGAGACGATCGAGCATGGAAGCGCACCGACTACGTCGTTTCAATCATGGAGGTACGCCTTGATGCGTTCGATCCGGATAACTGTGCCGCTTCAAACCCTCTGCAGCAATTTCTTGAGTCACACGGTGCGAAAGAGACATCCTTTAGCGGCAAGCGCCTTTATGTTGGGCGTTTGATCGAACATGGGCTGGGTTGTTTCGAAGAAGCGCATACAGAGCCCAACAACTATTTCGTGAGACTAAAGACACCGGTGGGCATAGCGTCCATTTGGTCCCCAGATCTCCGACGTGCGATGAACGAATGTGGGGCGACCTTGGGAGACAACATCATGCTGGGCTACGAAGGCATGGTGGCGGTCACGCGCAGGACTCGTCGCTTCGACCGTCATGGGAAGGTCGCTTCGCTTCAACTCGATACGACATTCCGCCCGACGTGGATCGCGAAAAGACTTAGTGCAGCAACGGTTCCGGGAGACCGGGTGGCAGCCGACGCGACCTGCTAGGCGCAATGGCTTCTGCGTTCTCCAAAGTACAGGCGGGCAACGGAGAGACGCGCCCGCGATAACCCGCTGCCCGTCGACCCTACGGGCAGTTCACGCGAAGAGCGTCGCCACCGCAGGTCAAGCAGCACGGTCGCTAGCGCCGTTCACTACGGCTACGACGTTATGCGTCCCTCTTCTGGGTGATCTGTTCGGCCAAGCGCCCGAATGGATTACCGGCCATCGCAGTGGCCAGAGCTTCCACGGCTGCAGCGTTGACGAATGCTGCGAGAAGTTGCGGCTTTCCTACAACCCACGCCGGGCCAAACTCTTCGTCGAAATACTCGAGGGCGGCTGCGAAGTGCTGCCGCACCTTCTCGTGCGCCAATGCAGTGGTCCGCATGTCTTCTTGAAAGCTCTCTTGCCCTTCTAAGCCTGTCATCTCAGTCTCCCGTTCGTACGCCAATCATGAGCGCTCGGCCGCATTTGAGTAATCCCTCGGGAGCGTGAGTTCACTTCGGGAAGCCACGATGTCAGGCGACATGAAAAATTGCCCGCCCCTAGTACACCGAGAGCTCGAACCTTCCCCCGCTGACTCACGAAAGCTCTCGAAGCGAAGCTGAACAGGCTGGGCTTGATGACATAGACGAGACCACGTGCGATCACGGTGCGAACGTTGAGAAGCCCTTGTGTTAGATAGGTGCTTCAGCGCGCTTCTTCGTTTGACAAGACCGAACGTTCACTTTGGGAGCACGCCGGTTGCCTCGCCGACAAACCGCGATGGACCGTGCAATGAACGAGTGGTGGATAGGTATAGACGGCTCCAAGCGCAAGCTCAATGCGGCGCTCATGGACGAGCGCAGCACGCCGACGTCGACACGATGCCGCAGGTAGTGCAGCGTTGCTGGGCTGAGTGCGTGACGGTGGTGCGTTGCTGGAGCACGCGCATTTATGCCTCGGAGTCCGCTGGCCCGTAAGGGAGTCCGTGCTTGTGCCGCTTGTTTGCTTGCACCAGGCTCTGGACGCTGGTTGCTCATCGGCCTGCCAGGTCACTGTTGGCAAACAGACCGTCTTGCGTCCCATGACACAGGAGAACGTACTTGCTGTCAACGATGGCAGCGCGTCCTTGTCTGCCAAGCGCGCTGAGTTGAGAGAGAGGCCGTGCAATGCTGCCTCCGTCCGGCACGCTGGGTGCGCTCCAACTTCGCATGCGACGTATCGGCCACTAACCCGCCCCCCGGTTGGCCCACCCACGCCCCCTAATGGGGGTGCGGGCCTATATGTAGTCGTTTCACAAACCGGATCGACCCCAGCTGTCTACTGACAGATGGCTTGAGGCAGAGCCAGCGGATAAGTGAGAGTTCGAGTGCAAAGACCTTCGGAAACCGCTGAGCCCCCGCATAGGTCGTTAGCCGTCTCTTGCAACGTTCATCTGGTCGACACAAGCTGCGCTTGACACGCGTTCGCACGTCTACGTTCCGAGATGCTGCCGCATAGATCTCATGGAGCCAGCCCAGCAGCAATGAATTCATCAACGCGGCTTTTCACCCTTGGAGCTCCATCGGCCTCGATTCTTCGACACGAGCATGACTCGGCGGTCGTATGCCTGCCGCGGCAGAAGTGCGCCGTTGGAATCGCCCCCAAAGGGGGGGCAAGAGCCGCCTTTAGACAACTTGCTATGCGACGGGCTGCCTCCAAAGGTGGGAAGCGGACTGACTGAAATGTTTTCATACTGCGATGGCGACGAAAACGACAAGTACGACGAAGAACGTCTCCGCGCAACGCTCGTTGGAAAAGGAATCAAGGGAGTGAAATGAAGAACCAGTCGAAGTCGACGTAACGCCCTCGGTTCGTCCGAGTCGCGCGTGTGCCGTCAGTCACCCGCCAGCACCTACACAAATACACCGTTATGCAAGTGCCATACGCACTCGCAGGGAAGGGCTCGTCTTTATGGGAAACGCAAATCTTTCAGGTCGCAGGCGGCAGCTCACCGCTCCATTCGCGGCCGCTGTGGGAAAGCTCGCTCGCGGGGCGCTGCGCGCTGTGTTGCCAGTCTTGGCAGCGATGCCGATGGCTATGGCTCAAGAGGTAATCCCCGATTTCCACAAGGAACCGGGTATCAATCCGAATCGCAGTTTCGTCAACCAAAGCTTCAACGAGCACATTGACCCATATACCGGTGCTCTGCAGTTGCACTACGTAGACATCCATGTACCTGGCAATGGTGGCTTCGATCTATCGGTAAATCGCTCCTACAACAGCGTGTCGTTTGATGAGAACAATCCTGCTGCGCACAGCGGGATCGCGGGCTTGGGGTGGACGATCCACTTTGGTCGCGTACTTCACAAGACCAGCACGCTTCCGTGTTCCTCCAGCGCGTTCAGGGTGGACACCCTTGCCAATCCGGTCATTGAACTGCCGGATGGAAGTACCCAGATGCTGGTGTTCTCTGGGTCAGCCTCTCCGATGATGTACACCACCCAACGCTGGAAAGCGGACTGCGCTTCTGGGGGGGGCCTCATCGTTTACTCGCCCGATGGCACCCGTTACGACATGACGCACCCTGTAGCAGTTGGCTCTGGTGCTGGCGTGAAATACGCGTGGTATACGCGGAGCATTGTCGACCGAAACAACAACAGCGCCACGGTGAACTATGTTTCCGGTACGCAGCGAATCTCCTCGGTCACGACAAGCGACGGTCGAAGCATCAACTTCACCTATCACAGCTATGGCTTGGTCAATACGATCAGCGCTCACGGCGCCACCTTCACCTACTCGTACCGAGAGATCACGGGAGTCCCGGGCTCGTACTACCTGACCCGTGTTGATCGACCGGGGCCAGACGGGTCGAGCTGGCAGTACGAATACTTCGGAGTCCGCAACAACATTCCAGGTGGATACGCTCTCAATCGAGTGACCTACCCGGAAGGGGGCTACATCGACTACGACTACGGAAGCTCCACTTCTGACTACGTTGTATTCGATTCGACAGCTGCGGCAACGAGCCGCGCGACTGTTGTGAAATCGAAGCGCGCGAGCGGTGGAGGTACGTGGAATTTCTCTTATGTGCCCGCCCAAAGCCAAGGGTCGTTTGACAGGACGACGGTGTCCACTCCGTCAGGCACTGTGACCTACGACCACTACGGGGCGAACTACGCGCTTAGTGGGGAGTTGTGGCGCGTCGGTCTTCTCCGTCGCAAGCAACTTGGATCCATACGGACTGAGGTGTACACCTGGGCACCCTCTGCGGCAATCTCCAGCCAGCAATTCAAGCGACCCGGTGCATGGCAGGCTACGCGGCTTGATCCCGCGGTGTATGCCCCGCGGCTCACGGGTCGGACGATTACCCAGCACGGCACGGACCACAACACTAACTTCAGCAATTTCGACGGTTACGACAATCCCAGAACGATCTCGGAATCAGGGCCGAACGGCGGCAGCCGCACCACGAGTCTTACCTATTTTGACGGTGCGTCGAAGTGGATCATCAAGCAGCTGAAAGACCAGGTCGTTTCGGGCGGGGTGTCGATCACCCGAACTTTCGACACGAACGGTAACCTGCGAACGGTGAATCGCGACGGCATCACGACGGAACACTGGTATCACCCCGACGGCAATGTCAGCCAAACAAGATTCCCTCGGAATCTTGACCACAGCTATTCGAATTACCACCGAGGCATCGCCCGCACTGAAACTCAGCCGGAAGGCGTCTCGTACTCGCGTGAGGTGAGCGATGCTGGCAATCTCATGTCAGAGCGCAATGGCGAAGGCAAGACGACCAGCTATACGTATGACGGTTTGAATCGCGTACGGTCAATCAACCTGCCGCGTGGTGATGACACCACGATCAACTACACCTCCACGAGCAAGACCGCGAGTCGCGGGGGGCTTGTTGAGACCACCACATTTGATGGCTTCGGACGCCCTCGACGGATCACGCTGGGAGGCATCGACCGCAACTATCTGCACGACGCACTTGGGCGGCTCACCTTTGTTTCGAATCCGAATACAAGCTCTACTGGGACTACTTACGGGTATGACATCCTGGATCGCGTCACGCTCGTTCGCAACGCTGACAGCTCTGAGAAGGTCATCACCTACGGCGGTTCCACCAAAGCGGTCCGAGACGAACGCTCGCATACGACCACATTTGGATACCGGGCGTATGGCGATCCCGCGCAGCAGTTCCTGATGTACGTTACAGCGCCAGGCTCGGTGTCGGGTGCAAGTATTTCGCTGGGTCGAAACGGCAAAGATCTCGTCACGAGCATGACTCAGGATGGCATTGCAAGAACTTTCGACTACTACACCTCCGGCTACATGGAGTGGTCAACAACGCCAGAGACTGGACGGACAGACTACGGACGTGACGCTGCCGGAAACATGACCACCAAGTCAGTGGGTGGCCAGACGACTGTTTTCTCCTACGACAACCAGAATCGCCTGTACAACATTGACTACCCCGGTACCACCCCGGACGTCCGAAAAGGTTACTCAAGAACCCACAAGTTAAAGAGCGTCACCTCGTCGGTGGCCTCCAGAACGTTTGACTACGACGACAACGACAACCTGTCCACCGAAACGCTAGTGGTCGACGGTCTAAGCTTTGTGATCGGCTACGGCTACAACGGCCGTGATCAGCTCGCCTCGATGACGTATCCCCGGTCGAATCGGACGGTAAGCTTCGCCCCGAACACCCTCGGACGCCCAACGCAGGTTGGCTCGTTCGTTACGTCGGTCTCCTATTGGCCGTCCGGTCAGGTCAACACCATCACCTATGGCAACGGTGCGACTTCTACATACGGTCAGCACTCGACACGACTCTGGCCAAATTCGTTTGTCACGACTCGACACGGGACCTACACCAACAGTTCGTATAGCTACGACACTGCGGGCAACCTGACAGGCATCTCCGACTCGGCCGACAGCAGCTTCAATCGAAGCCCAATCGGGTACGACGCCATCAATCGATTGACGACGATTACCGGCCCATGGGGTTCGGGCACTATTGGCTACAACGGGCGCGGCAACATCACGAGCCAAACGCTTGGCACATACAGCCTCTCGTATGGCTATGACGGCAACAACCGATTGGCGAGCATCTCGGGATCCCGCTCCGCTACCTACGGCTATGACACCCTAGGGAACATCACATCGGGCGGCGGTAACACTTATTCCTTCGACGGCGCTCCCAACATGCGTTGCGCCAACTGTGCCGGCACGACCCGAGTGGACTACGCCTACGACGGCATGAGTCAACGGGTCTTCAGCATCAAAGGCGGAGTCAAGACTTACGAGGTATACGGGTCTCATGGCCATCTCTTGGTTGAGTACGTCGCATCGCCGACTCCGAAGCTGACGGAGTACTTCTACCTCGGCGGCAAGCGCATTGCTGAAGTTGATCCGCGAACGGTGACCACCACTGGGATGACCGCCTCTCCAGCGCTGTTGAATCCGGGGCAGCCGACCACTTTGTCGGCAACGGTGCAAGGATCGGCACCAACCGGGACGGTGACGTTCCGCGAAGGTGGGGCTGTGCTCGGTACTGCGACCGTGAGCGGCGGTACCGCCACTCTCGCAGGGCAAACATTTAGCACTGGTGGCAATCACAACCTGACGGCTGTCTACAGCGGCGACGCGAATAACGGCCCAAGCAGTTCTGGCGTTGTTGCGGTTGCAGTGGCAGGGACGTTCGTATACGCGAACCCGACCACCGCGTTGGTCGGTCAGCAGGTGTACCTGGCCGCCACGGTGTACGGAAACAATCCGTCGGGCAACGTTGTCTTTAGAGACAACGGCGCAGTGATAGCAACGGTTCCAATCGGCGCCACCGGCACCAGTGCGCTGGCAACCACCATGGCTTCGTTTTCTACGGCTGGCGCACACTCGATCACGGCCGCATACAGTGGTGATGGCTCTAACCAACCCACCACCTCTCAACCCGTCGTCATTCAAGTTAGCGTTGATGGCTCAGTCGGACTTACAGCAACGCCGACATCAGGAAGCAAAGCCACAGTGTTCGAATTTAGAGCCACCGGATTCGGCTCAGTTAGCACCGGGAGTGTCACCTTCACTGCTACGGGTGTGTCAAATGGCACCCTCAATCTCGGTACCTACCCGCTTACGAATGGGCAAGCGACTCGCTTCTACGCATTTCCGTTTGACGACGATTGGACCGTTACCGCACGGCACTCAGGCAATGTGACATCGCCGCCTGTTGTCGTCACCGTCGTATCGCGGACGGGTACCAACCCGCCGAACTGCACGGTTGATCCGCGGCTCTGCCAATGAGCTTGTCTCAACCTCGCAGCAAACACGAGCTAGGAGTGGCAATGAACACAATCTTTTATATCGCGGTTCGGAAGGTTGGGGCGGCACTCGCGGCACTTTCGCTGTCGCTTGCTTCCTTCGCAACGCTGGCGCAGATCACAACGTACTACCACAACGATCCTTCAGGTACGCCGCAGGTCGCGACTGACGTAAATGGAAATGTTGTGTGGAAAGAGTCGTATCGACCATACGGCGACAAGCTCAACAACCAACCCGGCGCTGGGACGAACAAGATCGGTTATGCCGGCCGTCCATATGACAACTCTACTGGGCTCAGTTACATGGGCGCCAGGTACTACGACCCCGTCATTGGGCGATTCACTGGTGTGGATCCAGCAGATCAGGATGCTGAAAACGTTCACAGCCTGAATAGATACACGTACGCAAATAACAATCCGTATCGATACATCGACCCGGATGGAAATACACCGGTCGACGCGCTCTTTTTGTTCTGGGATCTCGGAAAGCTCGGTGTAGCGATCTACGTTGGCAATCCAGCAGCGATTGCTGATGCCGGGGTTGATGCGGCCATCAGTTTCGCGAGCGTCTTCAGCCCAGTGCCGGGCGTAGGTCAGGCATACAAAGTCTCGCGGATCACTCAAAAGGGACTGGCTGCAGCAAACCAAGGCGAGAATGCGGTTCAAGCAGCGAGCTTAGGCTCCGCTGCCGCAAAGGTCCATCCGACGTTTAAGCCTGGACCGCATGCTGGAGAGTCAATCCCCGCACGTGGGCCAGGGCGAGATTTCACAGCTCATGAACGCGCAGAAGGAAAGCGAATCTTTAGTGAGACCGGCTGTCACACCTGCGGAACCAAGACCGCGGGCACGAAGAGAAACGACCCGGTGCTGGATCACCAACCCGTGTCGGCATTGAATACAAAAGGTGCTCCGCAGCGCCTCTATCCTCAATGCTTAAAGTGCAGCAAGAACCAAGGCCTCGCGGTGATTAGACAGCTTCGAGAGGACGCCAAGAAGTGAAGAAATCGATTAGTGCCTCGCTACCGAACTCTCTGGTTCTCGTTATGGACTACGCGTCCGGCGAGCCGCCTGAGGTTATGGGGGAGACGTTGGTTGCAAGTAGCGGATCCTGCCTCGCCATTGGAACTTTGGCTGAACAAAGTGGCGAGACTGAGTTCTTGCTGACGGATGAAATCGACGCTGTGGAACATTCGACCATGCACTTAGCATTCGATGGCCACATTGAGGTGACAAGTGGCGAAGTTTCACTCGTCAGCGTTCTCAATCAGCCCCTTGTGACGCTGCCGGTTAGTTCGAGCAGTGTTCGGGTGCGCGTGCTTGCAAACGATATGGAGGAACCAAATTGCATTGCAGTTCTACTGGGCTAGCGCCGCGAGCAAGACGGTCTCATACATTCCTCCGTCGGATTGCCGCGCCGATGATGGCTGCGGTTGTGCGTCGGCCAAGAGGTGAAATTGTTAGGGCGTCTGTAGATGCTAAGCGCCTCAGGGTGCGAACTGGTTTCACATTGCTCGAGCTGCTCGTTGTGATGGTCATCATCGGCCTTCTGGCTGCCTACGTTGGGCCAAGATATTTCGCTCAATTGGGCAAGTCTGAGCGAAGCGCTGCGAAGGCTCAAATCGAAAGCCTTGCAAGAGCGGTAGACGCATATCGAATCGACACAGGTCACTTTCCTCTTCAGACCAATGGTCTGCGCGCGCTCGTATCGCGACCGCAAGGGGAAGAAAAATGGAATGGTCCGTATCTACAGAAAGCGGTGCCGCCTGATCCTTGGGGACGAGACTATGTTTATGTGGTGCCAGGTGCGAACGGCGCTGACTTTGAGCTGATATCTCTCGGCAAGGATGGCTTGCCTGGCGGAGCAGACGACGCTGCGGATATCACCTTCAGGCAGTAGGGCTCAACGGGTAGAACACTTGTGCACTCAGCGATGCAGCCAGGGCAGGCGGTAGGTAGCTCCAGCCGCCGGCTAGTGCTGGTGCAAGGCCGTGGCCCCAAAGGGGAACACGTCGAAGTGCAGCTGCTTGCGGCTAGCACTACGGAAGCCATCAGGTTGGCGCGACAACGAGGCGTTCACGCAATCAGTGTCGAGGAAGAACCCGACCGCCCAACCCTCACCAACTCTTCCGGAAAGAGCTTCCCGCTCCTTTTGTTCAGCCAAGAGCTACTCGCTCTTCTAGAAGCTGGACTAACACTGGTCGAGGCGCTCGGAGTTCTAGTGAACAAAGAGCGCCGCAAGGACGTCGCCGACGTGCTGCGCGCTGTTACTCGCGGGCTGCAGGAGGGCTTGAGTTTCTCGAAGGTGCTCTCTGATCAGCCTTCGTTGTTTCCTGAAATGTTCGTCGCTAGCATGAAGGCGTCTGAGCGCACCGGGGATCTGCCTCGGGCACTCGCTCGGTACATCGCTTATCAAGCGCAATTCAACGAGATCAAGAAGAAGATCACATCGGCTGCAATCTATCCATCGGCACTGCTGGTGGTCGGAGCCCTGGTCTGCGTGTTCCTGGTCGGGTACGTTTTGCCGAGATTCAGCGTGGTGTACGACGGGTCCGGCCGTGAAATCCCCTGGCTGTCGCTGATGCTGCTGGACGTTGGGCGGCTGTTACACCAACACTGGGTGATTGCTGCCATTGCAATCGGCACTGTGGTTTTGCTGGCCGTCCTTGCAGTCAAACTGCCAGCAACCCGTCGAGCGCTCCTCGAATCGATTCTTCGTCTTCCCTGGCTTGCCGATCGTGCCAGCGAGTTCCGGATGATTCGCTTTTACAGGGCGGCATCGCTCCTGCTGGCGTCCGGCATTGCCCTACCTCGTGCATTGATGATGGTTGAAGGGCTTCTCAGTCCGGTACAGCGAGCGCAACTGCGTGTCGCCCGGACAGGCCTCGATGAAGGCCGCAGCTTTTCTGCTTCAATGGTTGAAGCAGACTTGAGCAGTGCAGTTGCTGAGTCGCTCATCAAGGTGGGCGAGCGTTCAGGTCAAATGGCAGAGATGCTTGAGCGGACTGCGATGTTTCATGAAGAGGAGATGAGTCGGGTCATCGACTGGGCTTCTCGTCTGCTCGAGCCGGTGCTGATGGCGGCGATCGGGATCATCGTCGGGGCGGTGGTGCTCCTGATGTACATGCCGATCTTCGAACTCGCAGGATCGCTGCAATGAAGGCGGCCGCCATCGTAGAACACGCTGCCTCTGACGCCTGCGTTGCCGAGCTCGAACGACAGATTCCCGCTGCGGCCGACCTCGCAAGCAAAACACAGCGCACCGTCCGCACTTGCCTGGCGGAGCTTTGCCAGTTGTCAGAGCCGCAGTACACAGCGGCGCTTGCCCGGGTGTTCGAATATCCCTTCGGCACCGGATCGGACATGGAGGGCTTGGTGGCGGATTTTTCTGCGCTGCCATTCGCCGAGTGCCAGTCGCGAAAAGTCATTTTCGGAAGGAAATCCGATGGAGCGCGGACGCTCCTGCTTTCCGACCCTTTTGATGAAGACAGCGAAGGCTGGGCCATGCGCCGACTCGAAGAATCAACAACGGGCGAGTGGTCCACGATGTTGGTGAGTCGAGCGAACGTGGATGCGTTGCTGGCGGTGTACGAGGCTCACCGAAGAGCGGTCGACGAATATGAGGAAGGTGGTTCGACGAGCGATCTGTCCACCGACGACGACATCCCCGTCATCTCATTGAGCTCCATCGGTGATGTCCAGAGCGACGTCGTGCGTTTGGTGGATTCGACCATCTATGACGCATTGAAGATCAAGGCGAGCGACATTCATCTGGAATGTGATTTAGCCGGTCTGCATGTCCAGTTCAGAGTGGACGGCGTGTTGGTGCCAGTGACAAGCATCGCCGGTATTGAGCGCGCGAACCAGGCGATATCGCGTGTGAAGGTCATGGCCGAGCTGGACATTGCGGAACGCCGGATCCCCCAAGATGGCCGCTTTCGCGTTCGGGTTGATAGGCGGGACGTTGATTTCCGAGTGTCCATCATGCCGAACGCGTTCGGCGAGGACGCGGTGCTGCGGCTGCTTGATCGCCGGTCGCTGACCGAGGACGTGGCCGGCGCATTGACTCTTGAGAGCCTGGGGCTAAATGACAATGGGATTGCGAACATTCGGGAGCTTGCGCAGAGACCTCACGGCATGCTCCTCGTCACCGGACCGACGGGATCAGGCAAGACCACCACGCTTTACGCTGCCATCACGGAGATTCACACCGGACGCGACAAGATCGTCACGATCGAAGATCCAGTTGAGTACCGGCTCCCGCGGGTGCTGCAGATTCCAGTCAACGAGAAAAAAGGGCTTACCTTCGCTCGAGGCTTGCGCTCTATTCTTCGCCACGACCCAGACAAGATCATGGTTGGTGAGATTCGCGACAGCGACACGGCGCAGATCGCTGTACAGGCTGCGCTCACTGGGCATCTGGTCTTCACCACTGTCCACGCCAACAGTGTCTTCGACGTCCTGGGGCGCTTTCTTCATATGGGCGTGGATGCCTATAGCTTTGCCGCAGCGTTGAATGGGATCGTCTCTCAGCGTTTGTTGCGGGTGAACTGCGAGAGTTGCGTGGCTCTACGGCGGCCCGACGAGAGTGCGATCCAGCGGGCCAAACTCCAATCAGCAGACCTCCGTTCTTGGAAGCTGATGGCCGGAGCTGGCTGCGCGAATTGCCGTGGCACTGGTTTTCTAGGAAGACGCGCGATCGCCGAAGTGTTGGTGTTGGATGATCGCCTTCGAGAAGCCATCGCAACGCGCGCGCCGGTCTCGGTGCTAAGAGAGATGGCTGCGTCCGTCGGCATGCAAACGATGAGAGAGTGCGCACTGGATGTGGTTCGGCAAGGCGACACGACGCTCGAGGAGTTTCTCCGTGTGGCGGGATAGCGGCAGGTCCGTTGCATTGCTGGTCCGTTCCGATCGCGTTGAATTGATGGCGGTTGTGCGGGGAAAGTCCATTGAAACCATCGCGGAGGTGGCCCTGGACGGCGTGGATCGCGAGGCGCTTCCAGATGCCATATCGCGCCTGGAGCCGCTAGTGAAAGCGGACCTCGGCGACACCAGATCCGTCCGCGGCCCATTAATCGTCCTGCTCAGCGCTCGTTGGGCGCCAGCGATCGCCTGCCCTTGGAGTCGCCAGCTGCAACATGCGGCTCCCGCTAGGCGCTACCTCTCGGAGCTCTTTACGTCCTCCGGCGTCACAGTCGCTGACACCGACGAGATTCGTATCGAAGACCGCGGATACAAAGTGACGGCCGTGGCGGTGCTGTACCGAGCTGACGTCTTGGCGGCAGTAGCCAAGCTAAGTGATGCGTTGCACTGCCCACTTAAAGTCGTTATGACGCTGCAACAGACGGTGTGGCAGGTATTTTCGTCGTCAAAGCTTCGAGCTTTGGCGCTTGTAGACGGCCAACACGTGAGCATGATCAAGCCGGGGCAACGCAACGCCTGGATGCCTGGCCAGGTGTGTTTCAGCGCACCAAACGATTCCCCGCTCGACACCGCTGCCCGCCTGATCCGCCGTCTAGCGTTGAGAACGGTTCGTTCGGTTCGCACCCAAGTACGCTTGATCGATCTCGGTTCGGCCGACCCAGTTGACTCAGTCACACACACCTTCGAGGCGCCTCGCATGAAATCGCCGCTCCAAGGAGGCGACACCCAGGTCCTCGCACGACTGCTTTTTCACGCGACGGGCGGTTCTGCCCATCGGCCGCTGAGCGTGATGCCAGTCGCGACTCGGACGACACGAATGCAGATTGGGATGGCATCCGTCGCGCTGACATGCGCATCAATTGCGCTGTTGACGGTTTATCGCGCGCAAGCGGAGGTGGATGGTCATGCGAGCCTGCCACCCGCGAGGGTCCAAGCGACGGGCCTCGAAACGTCGCGAGTCGCACCGGTCGCCGACCCTGCGCGTGTTCGTGCAGTAAATGCGGCTATCAGGGAGCTCAATCTGCCCTTCGAGGATCTGTCCAGAAGCCTCACGCCTCCGCGTGACATCCATGTGGGCCTTCTATCTCTATCTTTCAGCTCCGTCGGCGCCGCGGGGCAACGGTCAGCCGTCCTGCTTACAGCCGACGCACGGTCAAGCGTCGACATGACCAGATATGTGGCGTTCTTGGCCGACCGTCCTACTGTCCAGAAGCCGTCGCTGGTAGCCCATCAATTGATGGAAGGCGAGCCAGGCACGCCCTATCGATTCTCAGTGGAGTTGTCGTGGCGGGACTGAATTCGATGATCCAGCAATTCGCGACGCTGCCTGAGGCGCTTTGGTGGGAGTCGCGTCGGGTAGCCAGATTGGCCGCCAGAACCGTTGGATCGTCATGGTTAGTCCTGCTTGCGTGTGCTGCGGTCGTGGTGATCAGCGCCTGGTGGCTCCTTCGCATGCAGATGCGTTCGGGCGAGTCACCCGCGTCAATTCGAACTGTTGCTCCGGATGCGCCAGCAGGAAATCCAATGGCGTCGAGTCTGGATGGCCTCGCGGCGTTCGACAAGCTCCTTATCGCTCATGAGGAGGCGCCTTGGGTTCTGAGCGAGTTGTTCGGGCAAGCCGAAGCCAGTGGGCTGGCTCTGGCGCGCGCGACCTACAGCAGTTCCGACGACGTGCCAGGCCAGTACAGGCGTGTCCTGATCGCGTTTCCGCTCAAGGGCCGCCCTGATGCTCTACGTGATTTCTTGAACGAGGCACTTAGGAAGCATCGGTCTCTTGCATTGACCTCCGCCTCTTTCGTGCGAGGGAGCGTCGCGTCCCCCGAGGTTGAAGCCAAGATCAACCTTGTGCTTCTCACCCGGTTGCCCATGCAAAGTGCAATGGCCGTGGACGCCTCGTCCTTTGATCCCGAGGTCCGCCCGTGAGTAAGTCGCGTTCGAGGTGGCTCTTCGGTCTGTTGATCTTGACGGTCCTGTTGGCGTACCTGTCGCCGGACCCTCAGGTCGCACCAGTCCAAGAGTCGCGCCGGAAAACTGCCGACGCCGGCACCTTCCGGCAATCGACGACAGACACGGAGAAAGTACTGACGATCCGATCTAGAGATCGAGTGATGCCGGTCTCGTCGTTGGTATTCGACACTCTGAGGGAGCCAGTCATTCCGCGTGTGCAACAGGTTGCCCCCACTGTCACGTCTACGGCGCCGCAGGTTGTTCCGATGGCACCGCCCGCGCCAGCGCGGCCTCAAGTGCTCGGACGATACGAAGAAAACGGAAAAGCCGCGGTGTTCATTAGCGCGGGTGGGCGAGAGTATGTGGTACGAGAAGGTGACCGCATCGAGGATCAGTATGAAGTCAAGCGCGTAGATCCGGACAGCGTCGTCCTTCTCTACCTTCCTCAAAATGAACTGCAGACGTTCGCGACCGGAGAACGATGACGTGAGTGCCCGACTTACTGACGATGAGGTCGCCGGCAGTCCTGGATGCGGCTGGCAGCACACGTGGCGCCGTCCGGCCCTGTGGTTGCTCGCGCTGTGCTGTATTTTCGCGCTGCAGGGATGTGCTGCCTCTGCCGCGTATCGCGAGGGTCAGTCGTTGCTCGCCGAGGGGAAGACCCATCAGGGGCTCGTGCGATTGGAAGAAGCGCTTAAGTTGGAGCCGCGCAATGTCGAATATCGCATCGCGCTCATGAGCACGCGTGCGCAGGCGGTTCGTGCCGCACTGTCGGTCGCCGATGCAAAGATTGCGGAAGGCCAAGTAAGCGAAGCCGAGCGTGCATACCAGCAAGTGTTGGAATTGGAGCCAAGCAACCCCTTGGCGTTGCACGGACTGCGGGTCGTCAAGTCAACGGAGAGACATCAGCGCTTGATCGCTTCCGCGGAGGCATTGCTGAGCCGAGGCGATGCCGCGGGGGTTGCAGAGGCGCAGGAACTGTTGCGTTCGGTGGTGGCGGAAAACTCGGCACACCGAGGTGCAGCTGCCCTGTTGCACCGCGCATCGATCGCACAGCGCGATCTTGTCCGCAGCTCAGGTAGGCTCGCGCTTGCGTACAGAAAACCTATCAACCTCGAATTCAGAGATGCACCGATCCGCTCGATCTTCGATCTGATCTCGCAGGTTTCCGGATTGAAGTTCCACTTTGATGCGGAAGTCCGCCAAGACCTGCGGGCGACCGTGTTCTCCAAGGGCCGGTCGATCGAAGACGCGATCCGAACCATCCTCATGAGCACTCAGCTTGAGCAGCAGGTTGTCGCACCCGACACGATCCTAATTTTCCCGGCAACCGCGCAGAAACTGAAGGACTACCAGACGCTCGTCGTTCGCACCTTTTATGTCAGCAACGCAGATGTGAAGACCGTCGCGTCGACGCTCAAGACCATTGCGAAAGTTCGCGATCTTTCCATCGACGAGCGGCTGAATGTGATCATCATTCGGGACGCCCCCGAGGTGGTCAGAGTGGCGGAAAAGATTGTGTCGTTGCTAGACATTGGCGATGCCGAGGTGATGCTGGAAGTGGAGATCCTGGAGGTCAAGCGCTCCCGCTTATTGGAGCTGGGCATCCAATGGCCGGGCCAGGTCACGTTGTCGCCCATCCCGAGCGGCAGGGTTTTGACCCTCGCGGACCTCAGGAATCTGAGCTCGAGCACGATTCAAGCCGGCTTCGATGCCTTCCCTTCCATCAACGCCAGGAAGGCCGATCAGGATGGCACCACCCTCGCCAATCCCCGCATTCGCGTACGGAACAGGGAAAAGGCAAAGATTTTGATCGGAGACCGTGTTCCCGTCATTTCCAATACGTCGACTGCAACTGGTTTCGTGGCCGAGTCGATCAACTACCTGGACGTGGGTCTCAAGCTGGAAGTCGAGCCGACGGTGTTCGTGGAGGATGTCGGCATCAAGATCAATCTGGAAGTGTCCACCTTGGTCAAGGAGATCCTCAGCAAGACCGGCTCTCTTTCTTACCAGATCGGGACACGCGGAGCGAGCACGGTCTTGCGGCTGCGCAACGGCGAAACGCAGATTCTGGCGGGCCTGATCAGCGATGAGGAACGGGCAACGGCCAGCAAGGTTCCTGCAGCGGGTGAACTGCCCATCCTGGGGCGCCTCTTCGGCAGCCAAAAGGACGACAGCCAACGAAACGAGATTCTGTTGTCGATCACGCCAAGGATCATGCGGGCGCTGCCCCAGCCCGATTTTTCGGCGCTGGAGTTTGAGTCGGGCACTGAGGCGCGTGTTGGTGCCCCCCCTGGCTTACCCGAACTCGTTGTGAGTCCGAAGTAAAGCAGTTGCCAGCACATGAAACAACGCGGCTTTACGCTCGTCGAACTCCTGATGACGATTGCCATTCTCGGAGTCTTGGCCACCATCGCGATGCCAGTCTCACAACTGGCTGTTCAGCGGAGCAAAGAACGCGAGCTGCGGGTCGCGCTAATTCAAATCCGAGAAGCCATCGACGCCTATAAGCGTGCGTCCGAGCAAGGCCGAATACATCTTGCGGTCAACGACAGCGGATATCCGAAGCGGCTAGATGAACTCGTTGAGGGTGTGGTCGATGTGCGCAGTCCGGCGGGCCAGAAGATCTTCTTCTTGCGGCGGTTGCCACGCGATCCATTCCACGCCGACACGGCGGTGTCTCCGGCATCAACTTGGAAGCTGCGAAGCTACGCGTCGTCACCTGAAGCGCCTGCGGAAGGTTCGGACATCTTTGACATCTACTCGTCGTCTCAAGAAATCGGGCTCAACGGTGTTCCATACAAGCTCTGGTAGGTCCACCGGCGGCGCCGTTGGCTTCACGCTGGTGGAGCTGCTGGTTGTTCTGGCGATCGTTGCATTGTTGTTGACGGTGGCCATGCCCCGCTACATGGGCTCGTTGCAGCACGCCAAGGAGGTCGTCCTGCGCGAAAATCTACAGACCATGCGAGGTGCGATCGATAAGTACTTCGCCGACAAGGGCCGCTTTCCATCCAGCCTGGACGAGTTGGTCGAGCACCGGTACTTACGTGCTGTTCCTCTGGATCCCGTCACCGAATCGAACCGGACGTGGCAATTGCGCGTCAGCGGCAGCGACAATGGCATCGCGGATGTCGCGAGCGGCGCCAGCGGCATCTCAAAAGAGGGAAGGCCCTATGCAGCCTACTAGGCGCTACCGGTCGCAGGGCTTCTCTTATGTGTGGGTCCTCATCATTGTTGGGACGCTGGGCTTCGGACTCACCCGTGCTGCCGAACACGCATCTATCTCTACTCAACGCGAAAACGAGCGCGCGTTGCTGGCCATTGGGAACGAATTTCGTGAGGCGATCAGGCGTTACTACGAGGTAGCGCTGGTAGACGGATCTCATCAGTACCCACTGTCATTTGATGATCTTCTCGCAGATCAAAGAGATGGAAGCCTCAGGCGACACCTCCGAAGGGTATATGTTGACCCCATGACAGGAAGAGCTGATTGGGGCGTCGTGCGTGTCGGAGGACGTATCGTAGGGGTACATTCTTTGTCTACACGACCCGCTATTAAGCAAGATGGGTTCTCAGATGCTGATCGGAACTTTAAAGGTAGGCGATCGGTGGGCGAGTGGGTGTTCTCGCTGTCAGACTAGGGGTCGAGGTAGTCAGTCCGTCCACTGGAGCCCTGGGGCGTTCGGGTGCAACTTCGGCGTCAGTTCCGCCCAAGCTGGGTCGGCCATCTCGGAAGAGTCGACTTGAACTCGATAAGAAAACGCCACCGACGAGTTCTCCGCAAAAGCTCGTGCAAGGTCAGCAACCGATTCAACAGAATGAGCTGATCTACTTACTGTGTTCTTCCGACTTCCTCCGCGAGCCGCACCACTCCGTCTATTGCGGCTCATGCTCCTGAGAGTTTCCGACACGAAGATCGCCAGCACCTTCGTCAAGAGCTAAGGTCACGACAAGGTGGCGGGTGCAACGCTCAGGGTATGACAGCGTCATGCCCAGCCGCTGAGACCTCTGGTGGTGGCTCGTCGGTGATGAGCGTGAACGAGTCAAGCTCGGGCTCGCCGCCCTTGCTCCAGTGCGACCAAAGGCATTTCCCGCTGGTGTTCGGCTTGAACTCCTGCACCACGATCTGTGGAGGGCGAGCTTGCCTCCCTGCTGAGCGTCTCGTACCCGTCACGGCGCCGGTCCGACATGGTGCTGGCGCCGCCGGTGCTCGAGAGCCTGCAGCAGGTCCTGAAGGAACAGCGGCACTTGAGCAAGCTGCGCAGCCACGGCCTCCACCCCCGCCGCAAGTTGCTACTGGTCGGTCCCTCCGGCACCGGCAAGACGATGACGGCGGCCGCGCTCGCCGGCGAGCTGGGCATCCCGTTGTTCGTGGTGCGCCTGGACTCGCTGATCACCAAGTTCATGGGCGAGACCGCGGCCAAGCTGCGCCAGGTGTTCGACGCCGTCGCGTTGACGCGCGGCGTGTACCTGTTCGACGAATTCGATGCCATCGGCGCCAACGTGGCATGGCCAATGACGTGGGCGAGATCCGCCGCATCCTGAACAGCTTCCTGCTGATGATCGAGCAGGACGAGTCCAGCAGCGTGATCATGGCCGCCACCAACCACCCGGACATCCTGGACGAGGCGCTCTTCAGGCGCTTCGATGATGTGGTGCAGTACCACGTGCCGTCGGCGGACGAGGTCAAGGCCTTGCTTCGCATGCGTCTGGCCAACTACCTCAAGTCGCCCAAGGCGCTTGCTGAGCTCGCCGAGGTGGCCACCGGGCTCAGCCATGCCGAAGTCGCCAGTGCCGTCAGCGACGCGATCAAGGAAGCGGTGATGCACGACCAGGACACCGTCGCGGTCGACGCGGTTCGCAGCCTTTTGCAGGAGCGCAGGAGGCTGCGCCTCAATCGGTAGGACATCTCCGGCTTGGATTCCCTCCATTGGGGGCTCACGCTCTGGAGGGTTGTAGACGCGCCATGATGTCCGCCATGATTGCTCTCAACTACAGGGAGGAATCAATGACAGGGGTTGACGTTCATGAGATCTCGCTCGATGACCAGTACAGACTGGCCTTGGCGCATGACACCGGGAAGAAACACTTTGCGGCGGCTATAGAGCACTTCGACGAAGAGTTTGGGCCTGGTGCAGTGCTGGAGAAGCCAGAGTTGCTGGCCGTCTTCGTCAAGGCAGCTGCCATGGAATCCTTGGCTGCTGCGATTGCCGGTGCCAAGTTGGTGAAAGACACTTCGGCACACTAGGCTGGGACAGAATGGGGGATGACCAATATCGCATCCCTCCTCAAGAGCGAGATCATCCGACTCGCGCGCAAAGAAGTCCGTGCAGAAATCCAGTCACTCAAAAAGGCGCTGGCTGGGCACCGATCGCAGATCGGGGCCCTTAAGAAAGAAGTGCGCTCGCTGCACGGCGAACTCAAACGGGCATCAAAGGGGGTAAAGCGGCCAGCCCCCGAGGAGGCTGGCGACGAAACCCAGGTGCGCTTCAGTGCGGCAGGCATGAAGGCGCATCGCAAGAAGCTGAAGCTTTCCGCGAAAGACTATGGTTTGCTAATTGGAGCATCCATGCTCTCGGTCTACAAATGGGAAGACAGCAAGGTCAAGCCGCGATCTAGCGCCCTGGCCAGGATTGCGGAGGTCCGCACCATCGGCAAACGCGAGGCGGATCGGCGACTTGCTGAACTCAAGGGCGCATAGAGGTGCACCCGCTTCTCTGGCGTCAGGTCAAGATCAACCTCAGCAATGCGCATCGACGGAAGCTGCAAAGCTGCGTCGAAGGGTTGAATGTTCTCCTCCTTCCGCAAGGAACGGGTACTGGATCTCACTGAATACCCAACCGGGCCTTGCGATCCACGCCGCGCGTTGCAGGAATTCCAAGCCAGTGCTGCACAGCCGGACCCAAACATGACTTCATCTCTAGCTGATACTCAGCAAGCGCTTGCGGCAACAAGCCTTGAATCCTCAACGATTGCCGAGGGTTGGATCTCCGGAGCACTGGACAGTGTGCTCATCGTCGAACTGAACAGCGACGACGTTCTCTCATCTTGGAGCGTGCTCCGTGGCCTGGCTGAGCAACTACTGCGCTTTCCTCTTGTCTCGCAGCTCGAAGACATTGATGGACTGTTTCGAGACGAGCCTGCTCATCCGGACGACCTTGCCTACGTCACATATCCCACAAAGGTCTTGAAAGACTATCTGACGATTGATGGCTTCGCAGCGCTTCAGGACGGCGAGGTAATGCGTGGAGAGTTCAGCCCTCTTCGGTCAGCTGAGCTCTTTAACGGATTAGCGAGGGTCTTGGGCGAGACGCAGCGGACTTTCGGGTCCGCTCCTGATGTGGAGGATGTCTCTGCGCTCATAGCGAAAGGGGTGCTGCGATCAAACGCAGATCTTGAGCTCTGGCTCCTGAACTGGGAGGTAGAACACTTTGGTGACGCAGCACTTGATGTGAGCCACCTCGGAGACTCCGACCTGATCGACTTTGACGATGAATCGCAATACGTCGCGGTGCTCCCACCAACTCCCACCGCTTGGGAGGCGCTTCTCTTCATGGGTTGGTACGGCACACAGCACGATCCTGCAACAAAAATCGCCGCATTGAAAAGCTGGAACGAGCGATTTGGCGCAGAGCTCGTCTGTGGATTCGCGAGCGTTCTAAATTTGAAAGTCACTCGCCCACCCACGAGCATTCAAGAGGCCTTTGCTCTGGCCATTGAGCACGACCACTTTGCGTCGGACAAGCGCACGCTCTCGGGCCTTTCCCTTCGAGACTACGCGCGTACATTGCTGGCCAGCGATCGTTGGCAGCTAATGGCCAAACCTTAGTCGTCTAGTTCTGGCGCCGACCCCACCAGTCCCGCAGGGGTCACGGGTGGCTCAGCGAGGTGTCGCTGCGGCCGCGCTTCCCGCCGCGGGTCCGATACCCTGCATGCCGCCACCTGACTGCTCAGAGTCGGTCCGGGATCCAAGCCATTCTTCGATTGCGGTAATGGTCTTTTGGCCCATGCCGGGCGTGTCGCTGTTGAGGGTTCCGTTGACCAGCGCTTCTGAAACGTCCTTCTGGCTTTTAAAGCCAAGCGTCAGCAACGCCCTCGCAGTTCTATGCGGGAGCCCGTTGAGCCAGTCCGAGCTGCTCTTGTCGATGCGTTGATCATGCGAGCGGGCCAGCAGCGTCCCGGCGACGTGCATCGAGCAACGCAACTCAATTGCAACCTCGCGAACCGTCATCCCGCTCGCGCGAAGCGCTTCGGCTCTCTTTTGCCGCTCAAGGATCTCCGTCGAATTCGGTGAGAGGGGTTGAGTTTGCTGTCTCATAAGAAGTGGCCCGGCTGAGAAACGCGGGCGATGCTAAGCGACTGCAAAACCCTCCACAACCGCACCCCCTTAGGAGTGGTTCGTTGTAAGAGCCTGTTGCAACCGCTTGCCCCGCGGGCAACTGCCTCCAAAATCGCGCCCCTAGCAAGGGACGTATAAAAAGCATGATGGACCGACTCAGCGACGCCATGAGCGGCGCCGCAGGACGCATGGTCAGTGGCTTCGACAGCGCACTGAGGTCACTGCTCGCAAGCTGGACCAGCGCACAACGCCTCTACAACCTCGAAGGTGCGGCCCCGGTCAGTGACCTGATGGTCGAGCGCTTCAGCGTGGTCGACACCATCAGCGAGCCCTTCCAGCTGCAGCTGCACACCCTGTGCGTGCACAACCGCACTCCGCTGCAAGCGCTGCTCGGACAGCGCATCACCCTGCTGAGCACCCTGGCCGATGGCAGCCGCCACCGCCGCAGCGGCCTCGTCTTCGAGGCGCGTGATGCGGGCGCCGACGGCGGCCTCGTGCGCCACCAGTTGCTGATCCAGCCGTGGCTCGCCCTGCTGGGCCACACGCGCAACAGCCGCGTCTGGCAAGACAAGACCATCATCCAGATCCTCGACGACGTGCTGGGCGCCGACGCCTACAAGGCCCACGCCGCCTGGCGGTGGGGCGAGACCGATGCCGAGGGCAACACCGAAGACCTTGCCGCATTCATCGCCCAGGGCCCCAACGCCGGCGTGCGCTCCTACTGCGTGCAATACCGCGAGAGCGACCTCGCCTTCCTGCAGCGCCTCCTGGCCGAAGAAGGCCTCGGCTGGCGTGTCGAAGAAGCCGACGATGCCCCAAGCGGCCACCGCATCGTCTTCTTCGCCGACAGCGCCCGCTGGCCCGAGAACACCACCTCGCGCAGCGCGCTCGGGGGTGCCGGCATCCGCTTCCACCGCGGCTCGGCCGCCGAAGAGCAAGACGCCATCCAGAGCTTCGGCGGCTGGCGCCAGCTCACGCCGGCCGCCAGCGCCGTGCTGCAGTGGGACTACCAGGCCAAGCGCGCCATCGCCGCAGAGTCCCCCACCGCCTACGACTACACCAGCGAGTCGATGCGCGACATGGCGCCGTGGCTGCAGCAGTACGAGCCCATCGGCGCCACCGCCGACACCGGCACCTGCAGCAGCACCCAGCTGCAGCACCGCGCCACCTGCCGCCAGCAGGCCCACGAAGCACGCCACAAGACCTGGCTCGGCCGCAGCACTGTGCGCAGCCTGCGCGCCGGCGAGCACTTCGGCCTCACGCAGAGCACGCTGGATGCGCTCTCGGAGCTGCAAAGCGCCGCCGATCGCGAGTTCTGTGTGCACAGCGTGCATGCGCTCGGCGTCAACAACCTGCCCAAGGAGCTGAGCGAGCGCCTGATGCAGCAGCCGGTGTCCGACCCGTTCGCCGAACTTGATGGCGAGCCTGCCAGCACGTTGTCAGAGAGCCTGGAGCACGACCCGGCCCTGAGCCGCAAGGCCGCCGAGCTCGGCTACGCCAACCGCTTCGAAGCCCTGCGCCGCCTCATCCCATGGCGACCCCTGCCGCCCACCACGCGCACCGCGCTCGGGGCACAGACCGCCATCGTCGTCGGCCCTGGCGGCGCCACCAGCCCGAACGGTGCCGACGAGCTCTACACCGATGCGCTCGGCCGCATCCGGGTGCAGTTCCACTGGCAGTCCGCCCCGGGCGCGGACGCGAGGCCTGACAACCGCAGCAGCTGCTGGGTGCGCGTCGCGCAGCGCTGGGCCGGCGCCGGCATGGGGTGGCAACACATCCCGCGCATTGGCCAGGAGGTGCTGCTCGACTTCATCGAGGGCGACATCGAGCGACCCATCGTCCTCGGCAGCCTGTACAACGGCCGCGGCGAAGCCGGCTTGCCGCCGACACCGGGCGGCGCGGCCGCGGAAGCCGACACCAGCGCCTACAAGGCCAGCCACAACCACGGCCCGAGCGCCCAGGGCAACCTCGTCGGCGGTGGCTCAGGTGGCCACAGCCCGGCGTGGCACGGCGGCGCCCCCGGCCCGGCCGGCCAAGACGCCGCGGCGCAGAACAACACCGCTGCGCTCGGCGGCTTCAAGAGCAAGGAGTTCGGCGGAGAGGGCTTCAACCAGCTGGTCTTCGACGACACGCCCGGCGAGCTGCGCGTGCAACTCGCCACCACGCAGCACGCCACCCAGCTCAACCTCGGCCACCTGATCCACCAGGCCGACAACCACCGCGGCCACTACCGAGGCCGCGGCTTCGAACTGAGGACCGACGCGTATGGCGCCGTGCGCGCCACCAACGGCTTGCTGATCACGACATTCGGCACCCGAGAGGCCGACCCGGCCGGCGACAACGCCGCCGGCATGGCGCTCCTGAAGCAGGCGGCAACGCTTGCCGACAGCTTCAGCAATGCCGCCAAGACCCATCAGACAACGGCTCTTGCGAGCGCCATCGGCACGCTGAAGGCCGGCCAGAGCACCCTCTCCGACAAGCTTGCGCCGATGAAGGCGCTGCACCAAGCCGCAAGCGGCATGGTGAGCCACGCATCACTCGACGCCGCCATCGCCGATGCCGGCCAGAAGAGCACGCAGGCCAGCGACGGCAAGTTGCCGCACACCACCGATCCCATCGTCGCCATCACCGCCAAGGCGGGTCTTGCGACGGTGGCCGGTCAAGACATCCAGTTCGCCAGCGGCGAAGCCATCAGCTGGCAGGCCGGGCAGGACATGCAGCTCGCGAGCGGTCAACAGCTGCGCCTGCACACCGGCCAGAGCATCGGGGTGCTGGCCGGCGCCGTGAAGGCCGGGCAAGGCGCCAAAGGCACCGGGCTCACGATGATCGCGGGCAAGGGGCCGGTGCAGATGCAGGCCCAGGCCGATCAGGCGGAGGTGGCGGCGAAGAACCTCGTGAACGTGCAGAGCGCCAATGCGCACATCGATTGGGCGGCGGCGAAGAAGATCACGTTGACGACTTCGGGTGGGGCACAGATCGTGATTGGCTCCGAAGGCATCACTGTTCAATGCCCGGGGAAGATAACGGTGAAGGCAGCAAGCAAGAGTTTTTCGGGCGGTGCTCGAGAGACCTTTTCGCTGCCTACGTTGCCTGTGTCCAGTGGCCCGTCACTCGTTCCAGACAAGGAAATCATCGAGCTGTTTTGGACCTACGGCGATAGCTTTGAGCGGTTGTCAACGATGTCGAGACACTATGTGGACATGAACCTGCATGTCAGGACCCGGAACTACAGCACGGGCGAGGCGGTTTCGGTCACCGTTGATTTGCCAGGCCAAGACCCAGCAACCGCGCGGTCTGTCACGCTGACCGGCAGTGTGAACGACAAGGGCGAAGCGGTATTCGTAAATGCGTTGAGAGAGCAGACCATCGAGCTTGGATGGAGGGCCTGATGACTGAAGCAGCAACTATTCGAGCACGCGCGCAGGGCCAATCCATCGGCATCAGAGCCAACAGGCCCTCATGGGCCGACATGAAGAAGCACTATCCCGCTGAGAGCGTGAAGAGCGCCGACTTCTATCCAATGGTCAGCAAGGCGTACCAGAAGGCCTTTCAGACCAGCCCTGAAACATGGTCCAACACCTGCGCGACCCGCATGAGCTACGCGCTCAATAGGTCCGGGTTGAAACTTCCAGTGGCCCCCAATGGCGGCAGCATCGTCGGCGACGACAAGTACAACTACTGGATTCGCGTCGCTCAACTGAGCAAGAAGCTGTCCGACCACCTCGGCAAACCAGACTTCCTCTTAAAACACGACCCCGTCGAGCGGTTCCGCAAGGATCTGGCAGACAAGCGGGTCGAAACCACACGTACGTTCCTGTCAACCATCGCTGACAAGAAGGGCATCGTTGTCTTTGAAGTGACCGGTTGGCAGGATGCAACCGGGCACTTCACGCTTTGGGACGGAAAGGATCTTCTCTACGTCGGTGAAGGTGAGCACAACGTCCAAACCAGCTATGAGTACTACTTCTGGTTTCTCCGCACGATGATCACCGACAAAGTGATGGCTCAGACAACCAAAGTGTCGCTATGGGAACTCAAGTGACCATCAGAACGCTAGTAGCCGTCCTCGTGGTGGCAAGCTACCCGACGATTGCCACTTCAAAAGGTGGAGCCGTCAGCACACTTGAGGAACAGAAGGAACTTGTTCTCTTCCAATGCCTGAAGACAAACTACAAGTCCATCGGCGTCTCGATTGGCGAACACGACTGGTCTCAGTTTTCACCTCGCTACGACGCATCCAGAACACTGACGCAACATTTCGAGTGGCAAAGCCGACTGAGCGACTTCGTGGGCGCTCATGTACAGGAGTACTACAAGGATGAACTCTCGCTCAAGGCAGAAGGAGGCAAGCCTCCGTTCACGCACATCTTCTCGAAGTGCGTCGCTTTTTCTAAGTCGACAGAACTGCATCAGTTTTTGAAGACTAACCTCCCGAAGCCGTGACGGCAAAGGGGCCCGGCTCGGTGACTTGGCTGTCTCAGGACGTCGATCAATGGCTTGTTCTGCCTTGGCGCGGAGGGCGATCGGTCAGCGAAGAAACTGGTGGAGCACCCTGGTGGCTCGTTGAAGCGTGATCGCGCAAACGGCTGAAGGCGTTCTCCGACGTGCCACGGCCGCCTTCAGACATGGCGGGTCACAATCAACCACCCCGGGGCGGCTCGCGTTCGCGCAGCTTGGAGCCCATTGAAAGCATTAGCGCTCAGCGTTCTGCGCGCTTCGCAGTTCTCCGTCGACAAGCAAGAAATTGCCTGATGCGTCCTTGGTGTACTTCACCACAGCGCCCGGAGCTACGGGGCCGAAGGAGACACCATTGACGTATGCGGCACCTCTTTTTAGTTCCACTTTGTCGGCGGCGAGGTATGCCACTCCCGCGTCTCCCTGCAATGTCACCTCACCGAAAATCGCAGACGTTGACGATGAAGCTGACGTGCCGCTCATTCCCGATGAGCCGCTGTTGGAATAGTTGCAGGCGGCGAGCGATATGAGCGCGAGAACTTGCGTGTTCAAGCGGATCGCTGACATCAAAGATCTCCTTGTATGGGATTGTGCAATGAGCCATAAGATGGCACGTTCCAATTTTATGTTGCTTAAGGCTGCAAGCGACCGGGCTCAAGCCCGTTCAACAGCTCGACAGCAAGTTGTACGAGATGGGGAGCTCGCTATGGTCGCGCCAGGCGTGCCCAGGTGTTGCTGGAGTCGAAGTACGCGGGTGAGCCGAACGCCTGTCCGAAGTGAGTAGTAGAAATTCCTCCGCATGCGGTCACGCAAACGGTGGCCGCGTTTCTCTAGCGAGCCACCATTTCGACTCGGCGATTTTTGGCGCGGCCAGCATCCGTCGCGCCATTTGCCAACGGTGAGACGTCGGCCACCCCGACCGCTGTGAGACGCTGCGACGCAATGCCCTGCTTCTGCAGCGCATCGACGACTGCCTTGGCCCGGTTAGCCGACAGGGTTAGGTTGTGCTCGTAGGACCCCTGGTTGTCCGTGTGACCAACGATGTACACGCGCATCTTTGGATCGGCCTGCAAGGCCTTCGACATCTCTGCCAGCGTGGACTGCGACTCCCGCTTCAAGATGGCCTGGTCTGTATCGAACAGAATGCCGTACAACGCAATGCGACCTTCACTTGCTAGACCCTTGCTGATCGCAGCGGCATCTACCTTGACCTGTTCGTTGGTCATGGGAGCCGCCTCGATGACTTGCATGAAGTATCGAGCACCCATGCCTTGTCCCTGGGTGATGCTGTTCGGTGGTTGCACGGTCAACGTCACGAAGACATCTCCTTGAGGGCGGGGCAACTGCGCCGCGAGATAGCGGACCGGATAGTTCCCGACGTAGTCGACTCGGCTGATTGAGTCATAGCCACCGGCAAAAGTATTTGGCTTATTTGTCCAGATGCCTGCGTGGGCCGACATCGATTCCTTACCGCAGCGCTCCGGCTCGTCACAGGTGTGAAGAACTTTGAAGCCGGCCTTCGTCAGTGCAGCTTGGTAGTTTCTGAATACTTCCAGCTCGCTGCGATCTCCAGGTCCCCAGTAGAAGTAGTTGAACACCTTTCCTTTGGCGATTACGGACTTAGAGGGCACGTAACGTTGCCCGTCTACGTTTCTGTACGCAGCGAGGGGCACCTCCACCTCGTCATATGCGCTACTTCCGTAGTTGATCAGGATCGCCCCTTGAAAGCGTCCGACTACGGGGTGATCGCTGCCCCCAGCCTTGTCCTTAAGAGGCTTTGCGTTGGCGGGTCCCGACAGGACCATGCACGCCGCCAACGCAAAAGCGTAGAACGAATTGAGACTTCCTGCCGTGACGGCGGCAGGGTTCGGCACCGTGTTCATTGCGATCCCTATTGAATGGGCCTCATCCCGAACCCCTCGCGGAAATAGTTGTTCAGAGACCGGCTGTGCCACTCCATCCGCCACTGGCCACGGCGTAGTTGTGTGGCAAGTTCAAAGTATTCTGGAAAGCCGTCATCTGAGGTGACATTCACCCCTCTGCTTTGCAGGTAAGTCTTCAGCGTTCGTTGCTGTGCAGGCCATCCCAACGTCGTTGCCGCGGCTCCTCTGCTGGAGAAGAGTCGGTTGCCGGCAAATGACGACGCCGCGGGATCGCCACTGGCAAGACGCGTGCCCCGCAGCGTGTATGTCGACTCGCTCGCGGAGCCTGACAAAAAGATGTTGTTTTCGATCCGATTGCCGAGCACGCCGTTCCCCGGGTAGTTCGCGCAGCCCGCAGGGGACTCGCCGACGACGCCAAGCTCGATGCCGATGGGTGCAGCGCTTCCCGAGTCGAACACGTTGTCGTGGACATGGTTGTCTCGTGTCGCATAGCGATAGGTGTGCGCGTAGCAGGTCCAGCTAAGCGGCGACAATTGCAGGGCGTACTCGGATGCGGAGTGTTGGGCGCCCGTTACCACATTGCGGGCGACTTCAACGCGGTGAGCACCGCTGGTCAAGCTGAACCCCCAGCCAGGTTGGCCGCGATTGTCCTGAGTGCCCCGACCGACGAAGCGTTGCAGAACGTTGTCCGTGATCGCGCCAGTCGCGCCCTCGCTTTCTGGGTAGCCGCCATGGGCACCCATCGCGACATAACCCTGATAGAAGAAGTTTCGTTCGACGCGCATTCCAGGGCGAAACTGATCACCGCTCGTGCCCATCATCGACACTGAGTCGAATAGGCCGGAAGTTGTTGTATCGGTCTCTCCGTGCACGTACAGGTTGCGGTTGTAGATGTTCCATACTTGACTCCCTGACGGCGGCCACGTCATCAATGCCGGGTCGCCGCGGAAGCCGTTTCTCAGCAAGATGGACTCTTCTATGCGCAACCGACCTTGTCGTGCGCCTTCGTAGTACAGCCCTTGCACATGCTCTCGGCCCTCCGGAGAGAACGCATCCGTGAGAAGCACACGGCGAAACGTGAACTGGCCGGCATTGCCACCACCGATGTTCACCGAGGTAGCGTCCAACCACAGGTCCTCAAACAATATGTCGATGGATGCGGTGGTTTGATACAGCATCGTCACCCCGCCGAAGTTGCTCCCGGACGAGCGATCGTGCCCGTCGAAATGCAGCGACAGATACGCTACATGGCGCAACGGGGATGTAGGCCGCGCGATCGCTGTCACGAACCCTAGCATCGGGTGCACGAAGCGAGGTCGTGCGCGACACAGATCGCCATACGCACCAACAATCTGTCGTTCGGAGGCTGAACGCCCACCAGGCACGCTGAGGCTGCTGTTGACTGTGGTGGCACCTGGATTCGCTTCACGCTCAAAAGAAAGCAGATCCTGCGTCAGGTCGAATGTCCTTCCTCGCGCGAAGAGCCACCAGTCTGGAAACCCTGCACGGGTGCCGCCGTTTGGGCTTCCAACGAAACCACGTTGCCCGACGTCGGCACCATTCGCGCGCGGTCCTACGTAAGCCCAACGGCGGAACGGCTTCACCGCACTGCTGGGGTTCATGGGGTCCGTGCCATAGGCACGCCCTGTCCGGTCCGTGCTGCTTCCACGAGCGTCGATGATCTGCTGACCATCCCAGAAATAGATCTCGCCGGTCTGGTCTGACCCGGCGGTGGAATCGATGTAGTGCAGGCGGCTACCAGGTTGGTCGATGCGCGTCAGCGTTCCAGACTGATCGGCTGCGGACGGCCGCGGTGTCGTCCAACCGGGCTCTTGTGTGCAGACGTTGGTTGATGTCTGCGGTGCAGAGCTTGCTGGCGACGATGACTCATCCTCTCCGCAACTTGTCAGTGTGAAGGCGGCAACCAGCGCCGCGGTCATCGCCAAGTGACGACTTGCCAACATGAAACCTCCTTGATTCTTATGTTCCCGTTCGAGTCAGCGCTTGCGCTCAGCGTCGAATCGGTCGAGCCAGTGCCTCTCTCCAAAGGACAAGCGCATCGCGCGCAGCGCCCGCCTCATCGTATAGGCCGGTATCGCGCCACAGCAGCGACAGCTGATCGCGACCGAGTGCGCCTTCCCAAAGTGCGTCGTAGTCACGCACGGAGTACCAAATGACGTAGCGGAGCTGATGCCGCTGCGCTGCGTCCAACATCAGGCCAACGTATTGCTGTTGCTTAGTGGGACTGCCATGCCAAGTCAACGTAGTGCCGTTGACCGACATGCTCCAGACTTGCGCTGGATAGCTCGTTTCTGAGATGGCCTTCGGCTTGCCTCGAAGAGTTGGTGGCAGCCGGTTGAACAGGGTGTCGAAGTATGAGTTGGGGAGACTGTCCGCCAAAAGGCCACTGATGAACGGATGTACCGAGAACGCCGCTTGGTCGGTGCACGGTGCTAGGTCGTCCAACGCCGCCTGTTGGTCTGCCAGGTTGTATTCGGCTGAGTACTCCGGGAACAGCGCGGGAGCCAGGATGGACACCGTGACGGTGAGTGACGGGCGAGCCATCTTGATGGCGTTGTAGGTGCTGCAATGCAGCTCTACGTACTGATTCCACAGTGTCGGCTGTTTCCGACGCAGCTCATTGACCTCGATTCCTATCTGGAGCACGTCAGGAGCAAGCGCGTCGGCGACCCGCAACGCGAAGTTGCGATAGGCCGCCAATACGTCTGGGTGATTGAAGGCATAGCTGCTCCAAGGTGCGGGCAAGGCAGCGTTGATAACGTTTTGCGTTCGCAGGTCCGCCAAACCGTCCCGCCCCAGATTCAGTGGATTGATCTGCACCAGGATTCGTTGGCCATTGGCACGGTTTCTCCGGTCAACGAGCATCTGTGCGAAGGATGCTGGAAACGGAGCGCCCGTGAGCGCTTCTGGCCATGGGACACCCTCTTCCAAGTGTTGTGAAATGATGTCTCCATCTGAACGAATCGCCCCCCAAGTCCAGTCCACCGCGCTTTGCGTGGAGTCATAGGGCCATGGGCTAAAACCCAAGTAGCTCTGGCGTGCGGCAGCGGGTGGTGACTTGTCGCTGCTGCTTCCGCCACAGGCGCTTAGAAGAACAATCAGAGACACCAGAAATGGAACGAGAGGCCGCATCTGTTTTGCCTTGAGGATGCACTGAAGGCGAGAATACATTGGAACGTGCCAATTTCGGCACCGCTTAGGCCGCTGTGTGGGCCGTCTGTCGGGTCAACGATGCCAAACGGGCCATTGCTGCGCGCGGCGCTGGCGACGAAGGGCTCGCTGAATGCGCGCCGTCTCACGGCGAACGTGCTGAGGGCCGCCTAAGTTGTGTTCGCAACTGGCTTCGAGTCGCCTCTGGGCGGACAGGCCGATCGACTCACCCGATGCTGCCTTCGACGAAGGCAGCAATATTGCATTCTTTCGAGCGTGTACGCGGACGACGTGGAAGCATCAGGAAACGCAGGCGACGCTTTCTCGATCAGTCTGAGATTCGCACTCCTCAGGCGCGGGCGCAATGCTGACGCGGTTGCGCCCGTCACGCTTGGACTTATACAACTGAGCGTCTGCTTCTCTGATTAGTGCGGCGACACTGGTTCGCGCCGGATTCGTGGCCACTGCGGCACCCACGCTCACGGTGACTACCGGCGAATCGGGACCGGCCGATTCGATACCGGCACGCTCGATCATGCCGCGGATGCGTTCTGCTACGGCCGTCGCGCCTTCGAGGTTGCACGAAGGGAGTATCACCGCGAACTCCTCCCCGCCATAGCGGGCTACGACGTCGGATGGACGCAAGCCAGCGGCTCGCACTGCCAACACGACCTTCTTGAGACATTCGTCTCCTGCCTGATGACCAAACTTGTCGTTGTACTTTTTGAAGTGATCGACATCGAGCATGAGAAGCGCCATTTGGGCGCTCTCGGTGACCCCTGTTTTGGCTGCCAGCCGCGCCGCGCGTCCGTGTTCCAGGTTGATCACATAGTCAAACTGCCGGCGATTCGCTGCGCCAGTCAGCGCATCCTCTGTCGACAGCTTTTCCAGGCGGTGATGCATCTCAGCGATACGGTCTGCCATGTTGCCTAGTGCGGAGATGAGCGCGCCCGCTTCGTCGTGGGACGATAGCGGCTTGTTCGCATCAAGGTGTCCCTCGCCGAGCTCATTGGCGTACTGGACTGCTTGGCGCAGAGGTCGGGTGATGCTACGGGTCAGCACCACTGCAATGGCCAGTGCGATGAGTACGGCCGCGGCCGAGATTGCCATGATCGCGAGGTCTGTCTTGCGCGCGGCACTGTCGAGGGCCTCTACGCGCGCCTGCAATGCGTGCGATCGAGACAGCAACAACTGGTCTAGCGTGCGGAGGGACTCCACGTTCGCGGGTGAAACCTGCCGGCCGAGGGCTTCCATCGCCTTAACGGGGTTGAATGCTTCAACGTTCGCACTTGCCTCAGCCAGACCCGGCACGACGGATCTCTGCAGCTCACGCAGGTCGGTGACAAAAGGGCTGCTCGGCCCAAGCATTTTTGGATCTGCGAGATGCTGCAATTGCTCCTGGTACGACGCATGAGCGCTCTTGAGCGCAGCAATCGTGCTCTTTGATTCGTCGAAGCTTGTGACGCCTGCCATGGTTCGCGATAGCGCCTCCTGTTGCAGCAGATCTTGTCGCATCTGCGCTACCGTGAACTGCAATGCGTTCGATTCGTCGATGAGTTCAGCAAGCTTTGCACGTGGCTCGCGCGATCCGGTAATCGCCAGGGCAGCGACGCCGATCATCAGGGAGACGATGCTCAAGATGGACAACCCCTGACGGTATCCGATCGGAATGTCGCGCAGCGAGAACGTCATAGCGGGCGGTCTTCTAAGCAACCGTCGAGCGTCAGCGACGTTCGTTAACGGCGCGCTGGCGTCCGACTTGGTCGGGTCTAGCTGCTGGTTTATCGGTTGCGAAGGGGCGCCGCTTAATGGGGGTCTTCCTGATACCCCCCGTCAACAATCGCACGAACGACGCCGATTTCAACGTACTCAGCGCGCAATCGCCCGGAGCGATTCAGTTGCTGCGTCCTTGTCGCTCAGGAAACCGGAGAAGTGCCGGTGGATAACATCCGACAGTGCGTCCTTTTGCTCAGTTCCTAGTGCATGCCCAAGCGCCATCGAGCCCAGGAGCGTCTGGCGTTTGGAAGCCTTTGCGATGTCTTGGACCGCGCGTCGACCACATTCCTCGAACGCTGAGCCAGCTATGTCCGAACGCGTCGGCACCGAGCCTTTGGCGACGTTGAACTCGGTCTGGAAAGCCGGACTCATGACAGTCTTCGCGAAGATTTGCTGCCCTTGAACCTTTTCGGCACCCTCCACCTTGAACATTGCGAACGTGTCGAGGTTAAAGGTGACGCTGTCTTCGGTGCCTGGGACCCGAAAGCACCAGAAGTCGCGACCCACTTGCTTGCCGGACACTGTGAATTCCGGCCGAGCCCAGTCACCCATGATTTGAAAGGCCGCCCTGCCGTTGATCACCATGGCGGTCGCAAGATTCCAGGGCCGATTCGCGCTTTGGTCATCAATGACGTCGCGCAGTTCTGACATGCGGGCATACGCCTGCTCGAGTACCGCGTGCGCATTGCCGGGACGCCGCCCTTCTATGAAGAGTTTTCGGTAGAAGTCAGGCCCACCCGCTCCAAGAAGCGCGCTATCAAAGATCAGTGTGCTCTGCCAAGTCTGACCACCATATGCGAGCCCGACGAAGCCGGCGCTCTGTGCCTTGCGCGCTGCACCTACGAATTCCCTCCACGTGCGAGGCGGTTGTGTGATGCCTACCTTGGCCAGCACGTCCGTGTTGGCCCACACCCAATTTGTTGAGTGAACGTTCGGTGCAACACCGACCCATCGCCCTTGAAATTTCATGTACCTTTGGAAAGGCTTGGGAACGACTTCGCTCCAACGCTCGGCTCGGGCGAGCGCGTCGATGTCATTTAGGGCGTCTCGCTCGCCCCATTCCGCGACCTCGAGCCCGGTGATTTGCACCGCCGTGGGCGCGTTCCTCGCTTTGACCCGCGCCCGTAGAGTCTTCATCGCTGAACTACCGCCGCCCCCAAGTACCGGGCTGTCAACATATTGCACGCCGGAGCGGCGAACATGTTTGCTCAGAATCTCCGCGGCAGCTGCTTCTCCAGGCGATGTCCACCAGTGAAGCAGCTCTGCGCGAGGCTGCGCAAATGCGTTGGGGATCCAAAGTGGCGTGCTCAGCGCGATGACGCAGAGGAATGTCCCAGTGCTTCGACCCCCAATACGCGTGGCCATGCTCATGCCTCCTGGTCGCAAACCGCGCGACCTGTCGACTGTTATCGGCATGCTAGCCGCACACTTTGCGGCCTAGAGGGCTTTTGCGCGTGACAACTGCACGCTGCGAGCAAGATCGCGCCGAGGCGACTCAGGCGGACTGTCGAAGCAACAGCCGCGGCTGCGCTACATAGACTTGGCGCGCAATGCTCGGGTCTGCGATGCGCGCCATCAAGGCTGCGGCCGCGTGCTCGCCGATTTCGGCCGGCCGTACGTCGATGGTGCTCAACGGGGGGTTGGAGTGTGCAGTATCGATCACGTTGTCGAAGCCCAGTAGAGCGAAGTCCCGCCCGGCGCGCATACCCTCATCCCCGAGTGCAGCCAGCGCGCCAAGAGCGGTGATGTCGTTGTAGCAGACCGCGGCGGTGGGACGAGTCCGCATCGCCAGCATTATCTTCATCGCTTCATACCCTCCTGCCCGGTTTGGTGCGGACTCGACGATGAATTTCTCATTCACATTGATGCCAGCTGCGGCGAGCGCCTTGTCATAGCCGCGCAGGCGCTGGTCGTAGACAACGCCAGGCCGCCCGCCTAGGAAACCGATCTTCTTGTGGCCCTTACTGAGCAAGTAGTCGACCGCCATCTTGACGCCCCGCTCGTTGTCGGAACCGGCGTAGTCGTAGCTGCCGCGACCCAGTGAGCGAGCCATCACAAGAAGTGGGATACCCCAGGATTGCACAAGCTCTGGCACCGTCTTCGAGGTGCCCAGCGCGGGGCAAAGGATGATGCCAGCCGTCTTGTGCTCGCGCATCGAGGCGAGAACCTTCTCCTGCCGGCTCAAGCTCTCGTGCGTATTCGCCATGAGAACGATATATCCAGCATCCACAAGCTTGCGCTCAATGCCCACCAGAACTTCCGCAAAGAAGGGGTTCATCAAGTCATTGATCACCACCCCAATCGTGTTGGAACTTTGGCCTCTCAGTTCTGCTGCACGCCTGTTGTAAACGTACCCAAGTTTTTCAACCGCATCACGCACCTTTTGCGCGGTGTTCTCGCGGATGAGGTTGCTGCCTTGCAGGACAAGGGACACCGTCGACTTCGACACCTTGGCCTCTCGTGCCACGTCGAGGATGGTGAGGTTCTTGCCAGCGTCGGCTTCGTGCCGGGCCATAGCGCTTACTTTCGTGTAGTGATGACGGTCAAAGAGCCGCCCAACGTCCATCCAGTTTAAGCGGATCAAGAAAATTCCTCGCGCTTAGCGGAACTGTCTTCCATTTCTGGCCTAGTCGGCATTGCGAATTTCTTCGCACTGGTGCGTCGCAACATTGCCTACTGGGTGTTTCCCCTAGCCCGAAGTCACAAAAGGACGTGTTTCAATTGGAACGTTCCAAAAAAGGAAAGCAGTTTGATGTCTCCGATCAGTCAAGGCATGAAGTGGGGCCTCATCGGCGCCAGCAACGTGGCCAGCGAGCACATGGTCAGTGCCATTCGAGCTCAGCCCGGCCACGAGGTGGTGGCGGTGATGAGCGGCAACGCCAGTCGCGCGCAAGAGTTCGCAAAGGCGAACAGCATCGCAGAGTTTTACGACGACGTGGACCGCCTTCTCGCTCAATCCAAGGTCGATGCGGTGTATGTCAGCAGCACCAACGAGAAGCACTGCGCGCAGGTGATCGCGGCAGCAGCAGCAGGAAAGCACATTCTTTGCGAGAAACCCCTGGCCCTCACGGTCGAAGACGCGATGGCGATGCGCGATGCTTGTGCGCAGGCCGGGGTAGTACTTGGCACCAATCATCACCTGCGCAACGCCGCCACGATTCGCAAGATTCGTGAATTGGTTCGCTCCGGCGCGATCGGGCGCCCGTTGTGCGCGCGCGTCTTCCATGCAGTGCACCTCCCACCGCACTTGCAAGGCTGGCGAGTGGACAAGCCGCAGGCCGGTGGAGGAGTGGTCCTAGACATCACCGTGCATGACGCTGACACCCTGCGGTTCGTGCTGGACGCAGAGCCCGTGGAAGTGGTCGGCATGACCCAGTCCACATCGATGTCCGAGAACGGTGTCGCAGACGGCGTGATGGCGGTGATCCGCTTTGACAACGGCGTCATGGCGCAAATGCACGAAGCATTCACCGTTCGGCACGCTGGTACCGGGATCGAAATACACGGAGAGATCGGGTCAGTGATCGGGCGAAACGTGATGACCCAGCGCCCTGTAGGCGAGGTAGTGATTCGCGACGCGCTCGGCGAGCGCGAGGTGGAAGTGCAGCACGAAAACCTGTATGTGCGAAGCGTCGCCGAGTTCAGCGCTGCGGTCCGAGGTGCCGGACGGCCGGCCGCTACAGCAGAGGATGGTGTCATGTCTCTGGCGGTGGCGGCGGCCGTGGCAGAGGCGAGCCGCAGCGGTTGCACGGTCCGCGTTATGAGCCCATTCAAGTGAGCTGAAGAAGATGAAGATGTCCATCTCCGCCGAACACGCGGCAACCCTTATCAAAGACGGTGACGTCATCACCGTCAGCTCATCTAGCGGCCTCGGATGTCCGGACTCGATTCTCGCTGCGATCGGCGCTCGCTTTGACCGCGAGGGAAGCCCCCGCAATCTCACGAGTCTTCATCCGATCGCAGCCGGCGACATGTACGGCATCAAGGGTGTGGATCACATCGCTAAGCCGGGATTGCTGTCGCGGATCCTTGCAGGCTCGTATCCAAGCGGCCCATCGTCGCTGCCAATGCCGGCGATCTGGCGCATGGTGGTCGAAAACCAGGTTGAGGCGTACAACTTGCCCAGCGGCGTGCTCTATGACGTCCACCGCGAATCAGCAGCGCGCCGTCCAGGCGTGCTGACCCAGGTCGGACTTGGTACCTTTGTCGACCCAGATCTGCAGGGTGGCGCAATGAACGCCGCTGCCGCCGAGAAGCCGTATGTCCGCAAGGAAACCTTCGACGGGCAGCAGTGGCTCTACTTCCCGTCTATTGCGCCAGATGTCGCCATCATCCGGGCCACCACGGCAGATGAGCATGGAAACCTAACTTTCGAGCACGAGGGCGCAATTCTCGGTGTGCTGGAGCAGGCACTCGCTGCTCGCAACAACGGCGGCATCGTCATCGCGCAGGTGAAACGCCAAGTCGCCGCAGGAACGATGCGGCCCCACGACGTGCGAGTGCCAGGCAATCTCGTCGACTATGTGGTGGTTGACCCTAGCCAGTGGCAAACGACGCAAACCAGCTACGACCCGGCAATCAGCGGCGAGATCTTCCAGCCACTGTCTACTTTTGAACTGCAAGCGTGGGGCGCAGAGAAGGTCATCGCCCGTCGTGCGGCGATGGAATTGGCAGCCGGCCAAGCGGTCAACCTCGGCTTCGGCATCTCTGCGAACGTGCCTCGCATCCTCCTTGAAGAAGGCTTGCACGGCGAGGTCACGTGGGTCATCGAGCAGGGCGCCGTCGGCGGCATGCCTTTGCTCGGATTTGCATTCGGCTGCGCCTCAAACGCAGACTGCATCGTGCCATCGCCAAGCCAGTTCACGTACTTCCAGGGCGGCGGTTTCGATGTGACGTTGCTGTCGTTCCTGCAGGTCGGGCAGGACGGCAGCGTCAATGTGTCAAAGCTGGGGGCCAAGCCTTACCTCACGGCCGGGTGCGGTGGCTTCGTCGACATCACGGCGCACGCAAAGCGAATCGTTTTCTCTGGGTTCTTCACGGCTGGGGCGCAGATCGAAATCCGCGACGGACGCCTCTCGATTGTGAAAGAAGGCCGGACTCGCAAGTTTGTGAGTGAAACCGAGCATGTCACCTTCAGCGGCTTGATGGCAAAAACGCGGCATCAGCGTGTCACGTATGTGACTGAAAGGTGTGTCATCGAGCTGGGGGCAGAGGGCCTAGAGGTGGTGGAGGTTGCGCCAGGGGTTGACCTGGAGCGCGACGTTCTCGGCCAGTCGGATGTACCGCTTCGGGTTTCACCAAGCCTGCGGCAGATGGACGAGGCACTTTTTCACGAGCCGCCGATGGGCCTGCAGCTGGCGAGAAGGGAATCACGCCATGGCTGAGACGCTTGTTCGGTATGCCGAGAGCGGTGCCACGGCACTGGTCACCCTCAGCCGGCCTGAAAAGTTGAACGCACTCACGGCAGCGATGCTCGATGAGCTTGAGGTGATCGCACGCAAGCTGGATGTGGATCAGTCCATTCGATCGGTGATCCTTACCGGCAGTGGAGAGAAAGCGTTCTGCGTGGGCGCAGACATCAACCAATGGTCAGAACTCGCGCCGTTGGACATGTGGCGTCGCTGGGTCAAGCGTGGGCACCAGGTGTTCGATCAATGGGCTCGCCTTCGTCAGCCTGTGATCGTCGCCCTCAATGGACACGCATTTGGCGGCGGACTTGAGCTCGCGATAACAGGTGACATTCGCATCAGCTCCGATGCGGCGCAGTACGCGTTGCCGGAGGCATCGATCGCGACTTGTCCGGGATGGTCTGGCACGCAACGTTTGGTGCAACTTGTCGGCGCCAGCCATGGCAAGTACCTGGCCCTCACCGGTCGCCGGATAAAGGCGGGCGATGCCCACGCCACCGGCCTCGTGCATGAAGTTGCGCCGGCGGGTGAAGTGTTCGAGCGAGCGATGGCTTGCGCACGAGAGATGGCGGACAAAGCGCCGATCTCCATTCAGCTGACCAAGCAGCTCCTGAACGCCGCTGCCGGTGAAGCGGTGGGCGCCACTCTCGAAGGCATGGCTGGTGCGTTGGCCGCTCACACCCTCGACGCCGCAGAAGGTGTGAAAAGTTTTCAGGAAAAGCGGGCGCCGCAGTACCAGGGACGTTAAGCCGGCCACCAACAGAAACGATATCAATCTATGACGACACAAGCTTCCCAAGTCGATCCGAACTTCAAACCTTTCCACGGTCGCCTGCTGATCAACGGAGACTGGTGTGGCGCTGAAAAGGGCGGCACCATTGAGCGACGCTCGCCCGCACACAACTATGTGGTGGGCGTGTACGCGGAAGCTACGGAGTCGGACGCAGAGCGTGCCGTGAAGGCGGCGCGCGTCGCCTTCGACAGCGGGCCGTGGCCCCACATGAGTGGCAGCGAACGCAGCCGAATTCTTCGCGCCGTGGCCGACGGCATCCTGTCGCGAAAGGACGAGCTGGCACGTCTTGAGACCCTTGAGAACGGCAAGCCTCTAGCGCAGTCCCTTGCGGAAATTGAGGGCGCGGCCGACTTGTGGCACTACGCCGCCACGTTGGCTCGGAATCTTCACGGAGACAGCTACAACACGCTGGGCGCAGACACACTGGGGGTGGTGCTGCGCGATCCCATCGGAGTCGTGAGCATCATCACGCCTTGGAACTTTCCGTTCCTGATCGTTAGCCAAAAACTGCCGTTCGCGCTGGCAGCGGGCTGCACAACCGTCGTCAAGCCCGCTGAAGTGACCTCTGGCACCACGGTGCTTCTGGGTGAGATCCTCATCGCCGCGGGCCTGCCGCCCGGGGTCGTCAACATCTTGACGGGGCCCGGCCGTGTCGTTGGAGAGGTTCTGGTCACGCACCCGGACGTCGACATGCTGTCATTCACGGGATCCACGCTCGTCGGCAAGCAGGCCGTTGCTAAGTCTGCGCAGACCCTGAAGAAGGTCTCGATGGAACTGGGGGGCAAGAACCCGCAGGTCATCTTCGACGACTGCGACTGGGAAGCAGCAGTCGACGCCGTTGTTTATGGCATCTTCTTCAACGCCGGCCAGTGCTGCAACAGCGGTAGCCGCATCCTGGTGCAGGACACCATCGCAGACAAGTTCGCGGCGGCCGTCGTCAACAAGGCCAAGCAGGTCCACCTTGGTGACCCGCTGCTGCCAGGCACGCAGGTCGGCGCCATCACCACCGAGAAGCAGTTCGAAACCATCCTGGCCTACATCGAAGGGGCCAAGCGCGCGGGGGCGACGATCGCCCTCGGCGGTGCCCGTGTGAGCCGCGCTGGTTACTTCATCGAGCCGACCGTCATCACCAATGTGACGCCCAACATGGCCATTGCATCCGAAGAAGTCTTCGGCCCGGTGCTGTCCGTGTTGACCTTCAAGACGGTCGACGATGCCGTCGCCTTGGCCAACTCCACGCTCTATGGTCTATCGGCCGCGGTGTGGAGCAGCAACTTCAGCACCTGCCTGACGGCCGCTCGACGCATCCGCGCCGGCACGGTCTGGATCAACACGTTTCTCGAGGGACACGCGGAGCTGCCTTTCGGTGGCTATCGGGAGAGCGGCCTCGGCCGCGAGTTGGGGCGTTTTGCGACAGAGGACTACACCGAGAGCAAAACATTGCAAATGCACCTTGGGGCCCGGACAAATTGGTACTTGCCCAAGCCCTGAAGTCGTAGACATAACCATTTAGCAACGGAGACTTGTATGAAGATTCAGACCCTGGCCTTTGCGGCTGCTGCATTTATCTCTTCAGCCGCTTTGGCTCAACAGAACGTGGAGGTCTTGCACTGGTGGACTTCCGGTGGCGAAGCGGCCGCGCTGAACGTGCTCAAGAGCAACCTTGAGAAGCAAGGCGTGAAATGGAACGACATGCCGGTCGCCGGTGGCGGCGGCGAGGCCGCAATGACAGCTGTGCGTGCGCGTGTGACCTCGGGCAACCCTCCCACTGCGGTGCAGATGCTGGGCTTCGATATCACCGACTGGGCCAAGCAGAACGTGCTCGCGGACCTGAACGAGTTGGCAGCCAAGGAGGGTTGGGACAAGAGCGTTCCGAAGGCGCTGCAGCAGTTCTCCAAGCACAACGGCAAGTGGGTGGCGGCACCGGTCAACGTGCATTCCACCAACTGGGTGTGGGCCAACAAAGAGGTGCTGACAAAGGCCGGCGTCACAACCGAGCCGAGGACGTGGGACGAGTTCATCGCCGCAGCCGAAAAGGTCCAGAAGGCGGGCTTTGTGGCGCTGGCCCATGGCGGCCAACCTTGGCAGGAGGCGACCGTGTTCGACGGTGTTGTGCTGGCGACCGGCGGCGTCGATTACTACCGCAAGGCTTTCATCGAACGTGACCCAGCGACGCTCGCATCTCCGACCACCGAAAAGGTGTTCCAGCGCATGTCGCAGCTCCGCAAACTCGTGGACAAAGATTTTTCGGGACGTGATTGGAACGTTGCCTCCGGCATGGTCATCAGCGGGAAAGCTGGCTTCCAGATCATGGGTGACTGGGCCAAGGGCGAGTTCATCAACGCGAAGAAGGTGCCTGGCAAGGACTTCCTGTGCTTCCGCATTCCCGGGACGCAGGGTTCCGTCACCTTCAACTCGGACCAATTCGTGATGTACAAGGTTGGCGCCGACAAGGCTGCTGCGCAGACGAAGCTTGCCGGTGCCATTCTTGATCCGGCATTCCAGTCAGCGTTCAACGTGGTGAAGGGATCTGCCCCGGCGCGCACCGATGTGTCCGATGCGGCATTTGACGCGTGTGGCAAGAAGGCCATCAAGGACTTGGCAGAGGCCAACTCGAAGAACACCCTTGTGGGCTCCATCGCCCACGGCCATGCCGCACCGGCCTCGGTGAAGAGCGCCTTCTATGACGTCATCACGCGCCACTTCAACGGCCAGCTCGATGACAAAAAGGCAGCAGCAGCGCTCGTGGCCGCGGCCAAAAGCTGATCGCAACAGAGGCGGTTCGGGAGCAGCCGCCTCTTCTCAAAGAACCAGCTACTTGCATGTAGCAGACGGAGATACAGCATGAAGAAATCAATTGCGATGTTGACCGCAGCCATGGCCATCGCGTTTCCGGCGGCCGCACAGAAGAACGTGGAAGTGCTGCACTTCTGGACGTCGGGCGGAGAGGCTGCTGCACTGGGCGTTCTGAAGTCCAACCTCGAGAAGCAAGGCATCAAGTGGAACGACATGCCTGTTGCCGGCGGTGGCGGTGAGCAGGCGATGACCGCACTACGCGCTCGCGTGACATCCGGTAACCCGCCGTCGGCCGTGCTGCTGATGGGTTATGACCTGGTCGATTGGGCTAACCAAGGCGTTCTTGCCGACCTTAACCCGCTCGCGGCGAAAGAAGGCTGGGACAAGGTTGTGCCGGCAGCTGTGCAACGCTTCACCAAGCAAAACGGCAAGTGGATTGCCGCGCCCCTTGCCGTTCACTCGATCAACTGGGTGTGGGCCAACAAGGCAGTGCTTGAAAAGGCTGGTGTCACGGCCGAACCCAAGACGTGGGACGAGTTCATCGCAGCTGCTGAGAAGGTTCAGAAGGCCGGTTTCATCGCCCTGGCGCATGGCGGTCAGCCCTGGCAAGAAGCCACCGTTTTCGACAGTGTGGTGCTCGCCACCGGCGGCGCGGAGTTTTACCGCAAAGCGTTCGTCGAGCTGGATTCCAAAGCGCTGAGCTCGCCAACGATGCTGAAGGTGTTCCAGCGCATGGGGCAGTTGCGCAAGCTGGTCGACAAGGACTTCTCCGGCCGTGACTGGAACGTCGCGTCTGGCATGGTCATCACCGGCAAGGCCGGCTTCCAAATCATGGGCGACTGGGCCAAGGGCGAATTCTCTAACGCGCAGAAAACCCCTGGCAAGGACTACACCTGCTTCCCGGTGCCGGGCACGCAAGGCAGTGTGGTGTTCCTGTCGAACCAGTTCGCAATGTTCAAGGTGGGCGCCGACAAGGCGGACGCGCAAACCAAGATGGCATCGGCCAGCCTCGACCCCGCGGTGCAGTCGGCGTTCAACGTGCTCAAGGGTGCCGTGCCGGCTCGCACAGACGTGTCCGATGCCGCCTTCGACATCTGCGGCAAGCGCGCGATGAAGGAACTGGCGCAGTCGAACAAGGCCAACACCCTCGTTGGCTCGATCGCACACGGCCACGCGTCGCCCACCGCAGTGAAGAACGCGTTCTACGACGTCATCACCCGCCACTTCAACGGCCAACTGGATGACGCCAAGGCGGTTGCCGCCATGGTGTCTGCATCGAAGAGTTGATGATGCGTGCCCACCTGTTAGCTCGGTTGCTGATCTCGCCAAGTGCTTTGCTGATCTTGGTGTGCGTCTACGGCTACATCGCGTTCACGTTCTATTTGTCGTTCACTCCGTCGACGCTGCTGCCGCAATACGAGTTGACAGGTGGGGCGAGCTACAAGCGACTGGTCGGCCTTGAAAACTGGTCTGTCGCTTTGTCCAACCTCTGGGTCTTCGCAAGTCTGTATATCGGCTTTGCCTTGGTCCTTGGGTTGGGCCTCGCCATCTTGATCGATCAGAAGATTCGCGCCGAGAGCGCGTTCAGGTCGATCTTCCTCTACCCAATGGCTCTGTCTTTCATCGTCACGGGTACGGCGTGGAAATGGTTGCTCGATCCGGGTGTCGGCCTCGAGCGAAGCGTGCACATGTTCGGCTGGACGAGCTTCTCCTTCAGCTGGATCAAGGACAGCGAGCTAGCGATCTATTGCGTTGTCATTGCGGCGGTCTGGCAGACCTCCGGCTTCGTGATGGCAATGTTCCTCGCAGGTCTGCGCGGAGTCGACTCGGAGCAGGTCAATGCAGCACGTGTCGATGGCGCAAAGACTTGGCAGATCTACCTGCGAATCATCATCCCGCAGCTCGGGCCTGTGTTCGTCTCGGCCTTCGTGATCCTGTGCCACATGGCGGTGAAGTCGTACGACCTCGTGATCGCCTTGACCAATGGCGGGCCGGGGCGCTCAACCTGGCTCCCCTCTGTCTTCATGTACCAGTACACCTTCACACGAAACGAGATGGCCGTGGGTGCGGCCAGCGCGGTTCTGATGTTGATTGCCATCGGTGTGGTGGTGCTTCCCTATCTCTACAACGAAATGAACAAGGCGAAACATGGCTAGCCCAAATGCCGCCGCACGCCGCGCCGGCGGTCCGCCGGTGCCTTTCGGGGTCGCACGCCTAGCCCTTTACGCAGCGCTGCTCGTGCTGGCGCTGACGTTCCTCATGCCGGTGTACGTCATGGTGGTGAACTCGCTCAAGCCACTCGACGAGATCCGATCGGGCAACCTGCTGGCGCTGCCCATTAGCTGGACCATCGATCCGTGGCTCATGGCCTGGAGCACGGCACAGATCGGGGTGCAACCAACTGGCCTCAAGCCGTACTTCATCAACTCGTTCCTGCTGGTGATTCCGTCGGTTGTGCTGTCCACCCTGATTGGCGCGCTCAACGGCTACATCCTGACGCAGTACCGCTTTCGTGGCGATCACCTGCTGTTCGCGGCGATGCTGTTCTCAGTGTTCATCCCGTATCAGATCGTGCTGATTCCGATGGCCAAAACGCTCGGGCTCCTCGGCCTTGCTGGAACGGTCAAGGGCCTGGTGTTCGTCAACGTGGTGTATGGCATCGGGTTCACCACGCTGTTCTTCCGCAACTACTACGCCGCGTTCCCCGGCGAGCTGGTGCGCTCGGCGCGTATGGACGGCGCGGGCTTCTTTGGAATTCTGTGGCGCATCCTGCTGCCCAACAGCTCTCCCATCATCGTCGTCACCGTGATCTGGCAGTTCACCAACATCTGGAACGAGTTCCTGTTTGGTGCGTCCTTCAGCGACTACAGCTCGTATCCGCTCACCGTGGCGCTCAACAACCTGGTCAACAGCAGCACCGGGGTAAAGGAATACAACGTTCATTTTGCGGGCGCCTTCATCGCCGCATTGCCGACGTTGATCGTCTATCTGCTATCGGGCAAGTACTTTGTGCGCGGCCTCATGGCGGGCTCCGTCAAAGGTTAACGAGTACTCATCATGGCTTCTCTCCTTCTTCGCAACGTCCAAAAGAGCTTCGGGCCGGTCCAGATCCTCCACGACATCTCGATTCGCCTGGAAGACGGCGAGTTCTTGGTGCTGGTAGGGCCGTCCGGCTGTGGCAAGAGCACGCTGATGAACATCATCGCGGGACTTGAGGACCCCACGGAAGGTTCCCTCCACCTGCACGGACGCGACATCACAGAAGTTTCCCCCGCAGAGCGAAACATCTCCATGGTGTTTCAGTCGTACGCGCTGTACCCGAACATGACGGTGGCCAAGAACATCGAGTTCCCACTTGAAATGCGCAAGGTGGAGAAGGCGACCCGCAAAGAGCGGGTCCAGTCGGTGGCCAAGCTTCTGCAGATCGAGCATCTGCTCGAGCGCAAGCCGAAGCAGTTGTCTGGCGGTCAGCGTCAGCGCGTGGCGATCGGCCGCGCGCTTGCACGAGAGCCTGAGTTGTACCTCTTCGATGAGCCGCTTTCGAACCTCGATGCCCAACTACGGGTGGACATGCGCACCGAGATCAAGAAACTGCACCAGCGCCTGAAAGCCACGATCGTCTATGTCACGCACGATCAGATCGAGGCCATGACGCTGGCTACTCGTATCGCTGTGATGAAGGGTGGTGTGCTGCAGCAACTCGGCACTCCATACGAGGTTTACAACAAGCCGGCCAACACTTTCGTCGCTGGATTCATGGGGTCCCCCCGCATGAACCTGCTCAAGATGCAGATGACGGTCGTCAATGGCGCCGTCAGTCTCTGCCTGGCTGGCAGCAATGGCTGCGGATTGACCATTGACCTGCAGCCTGGACAGAGCCCGGCCGCTTACTACCAGTACGACGGATTGACCGTGATTGCGGGTATCCGAGCCGAAGCGATTTCTCTGGCAGGTCCGGATCGGCCTCTGACATCGACGCAGTGCCGTTTCAGGGCCAGGGTGGAAGTGGTGGAGCCGACTGGCGCGGACACGTTGGTGACGCTGTCCATCGGAGACCAGGAGATTACCGCGCGGCTCGAGCCGGAGGTTCGCTTGGAAGCAGGACGCGCCGCGGAGTTCGTGCTCGAACTGGCCAAGCTCGTGTGCTTCGATTCGAAGACCGAGGCACTGATCGGCTGACGGCCATGCTCGAGGAAGACTACGACGTCGTCATCATCGGGTCCGGCGTGGGCGGCGGCGCAGTGGCTCAGCAACTGGCCGGCACAACGCTCAAGGTCCTCGTCCTGGAGCGCGGACCCATGCTGCCGCGAGAGAGTCAGAACTGGGACCCTGAGTCTGTGTTCTGCGATCGACGCTATCACACTGAGGAGACGTGGTACGCCGACGGGCGGGCGTTCAATCCTGGCATGTTTTATTTCGTGGGCGGTCACACGAAGTTCTTCGGCACTGCCATGTTCCGCTTTCGCGAGCGTGACTTCGAGGCCACCGAACTGGAGGAGGGAACGTCTCCAGCCTGGCCCATCCGCTACGCGGACCTGGAGCTTTGGTACGCACAGGCTGAGCGCCTGTTTGGGGTCCGCGGTCAGAGTGGCTTGGACCCGACTGAACCCCCTCGAAGCGGTGCCTACGCCCATGGCCCTATCCCACACGAACCCGTGATCGAGGACATCGAGTCGCGCTTGCGCGCTCAAGGCCTTCAGCCGTTTCCGATGCCGAGCGCCGTGGATTTCGGTCCTCTGGGAACTTGTCGGCGTTGCGAGAACTGCGATGCGTTTCCGTGCATGGTCGACGCGAAGGGCGATGCTGAGATCAAGCTTCTGCGCCCAGCCCTTCGGCCCGGCAATGTCAAGCTCTGTCACAGCGCCAAGGTAGAGAGGCTCGTCACCGATTGGAGCGGCAGACGGGTCATCAGCGCCTCGGTGCTGCACGAGGGGAAGCTCTTCAACGTCCGCGCACGGACCTTCGTACTGAGTGCCGGTGCCATCAACAGCGCTGCGCTGCTGCTGCGTTCAGGCGGCGCAAAGTTCCCGCGCGGTCTGGCGAACAGCAGTGACGTTGTGGGGCGGCACTATATGACGCATAACACGACTGCCCTGATGGCAATCCACCCTACCAGAAAGAACACGACGCGCTTTCCCAAAACGTTGGCTGTGCACGACTTCTACTGGGGCACTCCGCAAAGCCCTGAGCCGCTGGGCAGCCTGCAGCTATTGGGCAAGATTCGCGAGCCGATGTTGAGAGGTGCATTGCGAGGTGTGCCGAAGCCCGTCCTCAGTGCCATCGCAGACAGGAGCGTCGACTGGTACGCCCAGAGCGAAGACTTGCCGCATCCGGACAGCCGCGTGAGCCTCACGTCGTCTGGCGCGATCAACTTGCACTGGCACCGTACGAACTTGGGTACTCACCACAGGTGGGTACGCAAGTGCAAGCAGATTCTGCAGCGCGCCGGCTTTCCGATCGTGTTGGCCAAGTCATTCGGGACCGACGTGGTGTCCCACCAATGTGGCACCGTGCGTTTTGGCGACGATCCCAAAACCTCGGCTCTCGACCCTATGTGCAAGGCTTGGGACCACGACAACCTGTATGTGGTCGACGGCAGCTTTTTCCCGTCCTCGGCCGCGGTGAACCCGGCGTTGACCATCGCCGCGCAGGCCTTGCGTGTTGGCCACCACCTGCGAACGAAGGTGCTCCAATGACTCAGTCCCGACCGCTGGCGCTGGTCACGGGTGCCCGTCGCGGCATTGGCGCCCGTATTGCTGTTGAGCTCGCACGGCTCGGGTACGACCTGGCACTGACCGATGTGGCCGCCGAAGGCGCACAAGAGGTCATTGAGGAGGTGAAATCACTTGGTGGGGAGGCCCACCTTTTCACGTCCGACTTGGCGGAGGTGGAGAGCCGTGTCGCCCTGATTGAATCCGTGGTGCAGTGGCGCGGGCCCATTGCCACATTGGTCAACAACGCCGGCATCGGGTCACCGCGCCGAGGCGACCTGCTGGATGTGACGCCTGACGGCTGGGACCGCGTGCTTGACGTCAATCTCCGTGGCACCTTTTTTCTCTCGCAAGCGGTCGCGCAACACATGCTCGCTTCAGACTGCAAACACGTCCGCAGCATCGTGACGGTGTCCTCAGTCAGTGCCGAAATGGCTTCCATCGAGCGCTCGGAATACTGCGTCTCTAAGGCCGGCCTTGGCATGGTCACCAAGCTGCTCTCGCTGAGGCTCGCGCCGCACGGCATCGGCGTCTTTGAAATCCGCCCCGGCGTGATCCGGACGCCTCTCACCGAAGCCGTGGCGACCCGCTACGACCAGCGCATCGCCGACGGGCTGGTCCCCATGGGGCGCTGGGGGGAAGCCGATGACGTGGCGCGAGCCGTGGGGATGCTCGTCGCCGGCGACATGGCGTTTGCAACCGGCAGCGTCGTGAATGTGGATGGTGCCTTGTCGGTGCCGAGATTCTGAACATGGAAACCTACGACTACATCATCACCGGCGGCGGCTCAGCCGGGTGCGTGCTGGCCAACCGCTTGAGCGAGGACCCGTCGGTCAAGGTGTTGCTGCTCGAAGCGGGCGGGGGAGACGCGCACCCCTTCTTCCACTGGCCGGCTGGGTTTGCAAAGATGACACGAGGCATCGGCTCGTGGGGTTGGCACACGGTGCCCCAGCGCCACCTGAAGAACCGGGTGATCCGCTTCACCCAGGCCAAGGTGATCGGTGGCGGCTCGTCGATCAATGCGCAGGTCTACACCCGCGGCGCTGCGGCCGACTACGACGATTGGGAGCGCGAGGCCGGGGCCACAGGGTGGTCCTACCGAGACGTTTTGCCCTACTTCAAGCGGTCGGAAAACAACCAGCGTTTCGCCGACGAGTTCCACAGCTACGGAGGCCCGCTTGGCGTTTCATGCCCAGTCAGTCCTCTGCCGATTTGCGAAGCGTTCTTCCAGGCCGGGCAGGAACTCGGGATTCCCTACAACCCGGACTTCAACGGCGCGAAGCAGGATGGCCTTGGCTACTACCAGCTCACTCAGTGGGAGGCACGTCGCTCGTCAACCTCGATCAGTTTCCTGCGGCCGGCGAAGTCACGTCCAAACCTCACGGTACGCATGCATTCACATGCGCTCAAGTTGATCGTCGAGGGACGAAGAGCAATCGGCGCGTCGATCGTGACAGGGAAGAACAAGACGCCGTGGATGGCGCGCGCCACGCGAGAGGTCATTGTGTCGTCGGGTGCGATTGGCTCCCCGCGCTTGCTCATGCTGTCGGGCATCGGGCCTGCGGATCATTTGGAATCCGTAGGGATTGAATGCCACCACGACCTCCCAGGAGTGGGCGGGAACCTGCAGGATCACCTGGACCTTTTCGTGATATCCGAATGCAACGGAGATCACACCTATGACAAGTACCTCAAGCCACACCATGCGGCATGGGCGGGGTTGCAGTACCTGCTGTTCAAGCAAGGCCCAGTTGCGTCGAGCCTTTTTGAGACCGGGGGATTCTGGTACGCGGGTGGACAGGGGACGGCGCGCTCACCCGACATTCAAATGCACCTGGGCCTAGGCTCGGGCATCGAGGCCGGCATGGCCAAGTTGAAGCAGGGCGGCGTGACGCTCAACACGGCCTACCTGCGCCCGCGCTCGCGCGGCACGGTGCGGCTGGCGTCATCAAATCCCGCGGCCGCGCCGCTCATCGATCCCAACTACTGGTCTGACCCGCATGACCGCGAGATGGCCATCAAGGGTTTGCGACTTGCTCGCGAGATCTTCAACCAGCCTTCGATGCGTCGGTTCGTGCAGTCAGAGGTTCTCCCCGGTAAGGCCCTGACGTCGGATGACGACCTTTTCGACTACGCCTGCCAGCACTCGAAGACTGACCACCATCCGGTCGGCACATGCCGCATCGGACCGGAAAGCGAGAAGACCACTGTCGTGACACCCGACCTGCGCGTTGTCGGTCTGGACGGTTTGCGGGTGGTGGATTCGTCCGTCATCCCGCTTTTGACTTCGAGCAATACCAACGCCCCAACCATCATGGTGGCCGAGAAGGCGTCCGATCTCATCTCTGGGCGGCTTGCCGCTTGATTCACATGAACCCTATGCAGATTCGACTTCCACACGCGGATGGCGGCCTGGCCGACTACGTTCTCAAGGCGCAGCCCATCGCGCCGCAAGGTCCCACCGTCAAATTCAATCGAACCGTCTACGCGGCTGCCCATGTGGTGATTGATCCTGTGGCAACGGCCGACCCGTGGGACGCATCGCCCGTCGTCGACTGGGAATCGACGCTGGCTTTCCGGGCCCACCTTTTCAAGCTGGGCTTCAAGGTGGCCGAGGCCATGGACACCGCCCAGCGCGGAATGGGAGTTGACTGGCCGGTCGCACGCGACCTGATCAGGTACAGCGCCAGGCACGCTCAGTCCGTCGGTGGTGAGATCGCGTGTGGCGTCGGCACTGACCAGCTCACGCCTGGGCCGGACGTCACGTTGGCAGACGTGGAGGCTGCTTATCGTGAGCAGCTGCAGGTCGCCGAGGACGAGGCCGTCAAGGTGATCCTGATGGCTAGCCGCGCTCTGGCACGCTGCGCAACGTCTACCAACGACTACGTCGCGGTGTACCGGCGTCTTCTGCGCGACGTTTCGCAACCGGTGGTGCTGCACTGGTTGGGCGACATGTTCGATCCTGCGCTCAAGGGTTACTGGGGGGCCTCAAGCCTTCCGCGGGCTATCGACGCGGTGGCGGAACTGATCGCCGAGAACGCGTCCAAGGTTGACGGCATCAAAGTTTCATTGCTTGACCCGAAGTGGGAGCTGGCTCTGCGCGAGAAGCTCCCGCCTGGCGTGAAGATGTACACAGGGGATGATTTCAACTACGCCGAGTTGATCGCCGGCGACGAGGCTGGCTATTCCCATGGCCTGCTCGGCATCTTTGACCCGATCGCGCCGGTCGCATCCGTCGCGCTCGGTGCATTGGCAGCAGGCAACACCTTTCTCTACCGGGAAATCCTTGACCCAACCGTCGCTCTGTCGCGGGAGATCTTCCGCGCGCCGACGCGCCACTACAAAGCCGGTGTGGTGTTTCTGGCCTGGCTGAACGGACATCAAGACCACTTCTCCATGGCGGGAGGCCTGCAATCGGCGCGCGGTGTCCTCCACTACTCGAAGCTCTTCGAACTCGCAGATGCCTGTGGTGTGCTTTCCGATCCAGAGCTGGCCGTATTGAGGATGAGGCGCTTCCTCGCCGTCGCAGGCGGCATCACGTCGTGAACCTACCGACCGCAGGATGGCAAGTCGGCTTGCTGCTGGATTTGTATGAGGCAGCCCTAGCGGCTGCAGATCCTCTAAAGGTTGTCCCACCTCATCTACCAGATGCGCCGCGTGGTCGAACGGTGGTCATCGGAGTCGGCAAGGCAGCGGCCGCGATGGCCATGGCAGTGGAACAAAACTGGCGGGGACCGCTATCCGGCGTGGTCGTCGTGCCGGAGGGTGCAAGCTTGCCTTTGCAGCACATTGAGGTCCACGAAAGCAGCCACCCGGTTCCGGATCAACGAAGTGTGATTGGTGCTGAGCGCCTGCTGGCTGCAGTGACCGGTCTGGCGCGAGATGATCTTGTGATCGCTCTGATCTCCGGCGGTGGGTCGGCGTTGTGTTCCTTGCCGGCTGAGGGCTTGTCGCTGGCAGAAAAGCAGCACATCACAACCGAGCTGCTGCGGCGCGGTGCCGCCATCTCCGAATTCAACACGGTGAGGCGGCATCTGTCTCGGATCAAGGGCGGACGGCTCGCAGCTCAGGCGCATCCGGCACGCGTGGTGTCGCTCGTCATTTCCGACATACCTGGTGATGATCCTGCCTTGGTCGCCTCAGGCCCGACGTTGCCGGACACATCAACCTGCGCCGACGCGCTCGCGATTTTGAGCCGATACGGCCTGGAGGATGTCGGACCGGTACGCCAGTCTCTGGAAGCTGGCATATGGGAGTCGGTGAAGCCCGGAGACCCCCGGCTGGCGGGCCACGAGCACGCGCTGATCGCTACTGGCCGCATGGGCCTAAATGCCGCTGCGGCACTAGCTCGTGCTCGTGGCTACGACTGCCATGTACTGTCGGACGCAATGGAGGGCGAGTCGCGGGAGCTTGCAAAAGCACACGCCGCCATTGCGCTGAGCTCCGCCCAGCACGAACAGCCGTTCCGCACGCCGTGCGTGCTTCTGTCGGGCGGCGAAGCAACGGTGACCGTGCGTGGCAATGGACGAGGGGGACGCAACACCGAATTCGTGCTGGCACTTGCACTTGCCTTGAAGGGACGTGACGCTGCACAGCGGGTCTATGCCTTGTCCGCCGGCACAGACGGCCTGGATGGTCGTGCCGGAGCAGCGGGTGCCTGGATGACGCCTTCGACCCTGCGTCAGATCAGCGATGTAGGTCTTGCTGCAGCTATGCATCTCGAGGCCAACGACAGCGCGACGGTGTTCGACGCAGTGTCCAGCCTGGTACACACCGGCCCGACGCATACCAACATCAACGATTTCAGGGCGGTATTCGTCGCGGGGGAGTGAGTCATGGCGGCACCCGGTCAGGCACGATGGACCTTGCGCCACGGATGGAGTAGTCACAGCGACCTCGAGGCGCTGCAGTACTGCGGCGCGGCGTTGGCGAAGGCAGGCGTCGCGTTTGGACAATGCTCCATTGCGCCTGATGGCGACGCGGTGAAGATGCACGGCTACGACTTGATCGAGGCCGTGGCGGCGCCCGACTCTGCGGTGAGATCACTGGACGCGTCCGCAGTGAAATGGAAATGGCGTCAAAGAGTGCCGACGTTCATGCGTCGTTATATGGTCCATGGCGAGAGGTGGTATGGCATCCCAATGGGCATCCACCGCGGGAACGTTGCCTGGGTCAACTCGGAGATCGCGCAACGCCTCGGAGCTCAACCGCCTGCCTCGTTTTCGGAACTGTTGACATGGTTGGGCGAGGCTCAGCGACATATCAGCGGTGGTCCGCTGGCCATCTCAAGTGCCCCGTGGCAAGTTGGAATGTTGTTCGAGTCCACCGTGCTCGCTGTGGCCGGACCGATGTTCTATCGCCAAGCCTTCGAAGCGATGCAGTCGAGCGCATGGAGATCAAACGCGATGATCGAGTCGCTCCAATCAATGCTCGCTTTGCGGGAATTCGTGCGTGATGAATGCCTGACTTTGACATGGCGGGAACTGGTCGACCATGTGGCTGAGGGTCAGTGTGCATTGCAGGTGATGGGCGACTGGGTTCGACCATCTGCGGGCACTGGCTTGTCGGAGTGGGCGGTGCCCGGGACGTCCGGCAAGTTTCTCGCCATCATGGACTTCTTCGTTCCGTTGCATCACGCCAGGAACGACATCAGTGATGTAGTGGCAGGCCTGTTGACGACTGCGGATTGCCAGCTGGGATACGCGCGCAAAAAGGGCTGCATGCCAGCGATGGTGGATGCGTGGAACGACTGCGATCCGTTGCGCGCCCGCCTGCTCAGCTACGCCGACCGATCCGTATTCGCATCACTCACATTCGATCAATGCTGCGCTGCGTCGAAGCGTGAGGCCATGCTCGCGCTGATCAGCGACTTCTTTGTCCAACGCCTGGATGCCAAACAGTGCACAGAGGCATTGGCTGAGGTCGTGGCACAGGGCTAATCCGTGCAAATGCCGCATACAGATTGACACAAGCACTCGCAGAATTGGAACGTTCCAGTTTCATACGCGAGGAGACACAATGGTCAAGACCCTGATTTCGCTTTTGACGGTCTGCATCGGTTTGCTGCTATCAGCCAAGGATGTCTACGCCGGTGAGGTGGAGGTGCTGCACTTCTGGACCTCTCCTGGAGAGGCCGTCTCAGTGACTGAGCTTAAGGAACTGATTGCTCGTCGCAAACACACTTGGAAAGACTTCGCAGTTGTGGGCGGCGGGGGCGGCAACGCGATGCAAGCGCTAAAGCAGCGCGTCCTGGTTGGCAAGCCGCCAGCAGCAGCAACGATAAAGGGTCCGGCAGTTCAGGAGTGGGCCGCCCTGAACACGCTGGCCAATCTTGACGCCATGGCCACATTCGACCACTGGGACCAGGTACTGCCCAAGGTCGTCCAGGATGCGGTCAAGCACAAGGGGCGGTACGTTGCCGTGCCAGCCAATATTCACCGATCAAATTGGCTCTACAGCAACGCGGAGGTGCTGCGGAAGTCGGGCGTGACGGCGGTGCCCACCAAGTTCGACGAATTCCTCGCAGCGGCTGAGAAGATCAAAGCAGCCGGCTTCATTCCCATCGCGCATGGCGGCCAAGCATGGCAGGAGTTCTTGCTGTTCGAATCGATCGTGCTTGGCGTCAACGGCGTCGACTTCTACAAGCGCGCCTTCATGGACTTGGATCCGTCGGCCCTTAACAGTGCCGAAATGCGTCGCGCATTCGACGTGTTCCGCAGGGTCAAGAGCTATACCGACAGCAAGAGCAAGGGCAGAGATTGGAACGCCGCCACTGAGATGGTCATCAACGGCAAGGCGGCCTTCCAGTTCATGGGGGACTGGGCTAAAGGGGAGTTCGTGGTTGCGGGCCAGCGCCCGGGCAAAGAGTTCAACTGCACTCCTGCTCCAGGCACTGGGCAAGCGTTCTCCTATGTCATTGACACCTTCGCCATGTTCCAGCTGAAGAGTTGGGAAGCGCAGAAGGCGCAAGGCTATTTGGCCTACGTGCTGTTGGGCAAAGAATTCCAAGAGAAATTTAATCTGCGGAAAGGCTCGATCCCATCGCGGCGCGATATGGATCTCAGCAAATTCGATGACTGCGCCAAAGCATCAGCCAGGGACTTCACCATGAGTGAAGCCGCGAAGACGCTGGTGCCGTCCGTTGCGATCGACATGTCGGTGCCGACCGTGACCCATGCAGCTTTGCAAGCCGTCATCAGTGACTTCTGGAACAACGACGCAATGCCGTCGAGCGAAGCCGCGAGTCGCGTTCTTCTAGCGGCTTACCCTAAGAAGTAGTCGGAACGCGACAAAGAGCGACAAAAAGCTCTACTGCATTGTTCAATTCGACAGCAAAATTGGAACGTTCCACAAAACGATCGAATCTTTAACGATCGTCATTTCAAGCGGGGACAGGGACCCCCCAACAGCTCAACTTGTAGGAGACTCTCTTGAACTTCAAACCGACCTATCTCGCGGCTCTCGCCGCTTCGATGTTCGCCGTGTCCATGCCCGCGTCCGCGGTCGAGTGGGGCGGCTACTTCCGCTCCGGTCCGGGCGGCACCAAGAAGGACGTGTCGCGTGCGTGCTATGGACTCGCCGGCGAGGGCCTGAAGTACCGCCTTGGCAACGAGTGCGATTTCTATGGTGAGTTCGCCCTGAGCGAGACCATCAAGAAGAACGACGTCGAGGTCAAAGCGTTGTTCATGACGAACTACTACAACGGTGGGACCGACATCGGTCACATCAAGGATTCGGGTTTCTCAGGCGTGCCGCAAATGTATGTCGAAGGGAAAGGCTTCGATATTGCACCGAACGTCAAGTTCTGGGTTGGCAAGCGATTCCTGGGGCGTACGGACGTGCACATCGTCGATCAGCGCTTCACTGAGCTTGATGGTGTGGGCGCCGGCGCCGATGCGATCGATTTGGGTGGCGCGAAAGTCGGCCTCGCGTACTTCACAACCGACGGCGCAACCGCCAATCAGCCGGGCCAGCGCTTCAACGTTGATGTGTCTGACATTGGCGTCAACCCAGGTGGCAAGCTCCGCATCCTGACGAACTTCGTACGCGGCAACTTCACCGGCGGCAAGAGCGGCTTCGGGCTGACGGTTCAGCACAACCAGTCTATGTTTGGCGGCGGCAACACGCTGTGGCTGCAGTACGCCCAGGGATCCGCAGATCTGAAGGGAACCTTCGGCACGCTCGACGCCAGTTCCGGCAACAAGAAAATCCGCGTCGTGGACAGCGTGAACTGGCAATCCGGCCCCTTTGGTGGCCAAGTCATCGGTCTGGTCCAGCGCGACACCATCGAGGCCACAGGTGGCAGCACCTCCAAAGTGACTTCCGCGACGGTAGGCGGCCGGGTTTCCTATGCGCTCATGAAGCACTTCAAGATGGTCGCTGAGGCCGGCTACTCGCAGAAAAAGCCAGATGGAGCAGCCACGCAGAAGCTCTCCAAGTTCACGATCGCGCCGACGCTGTCGATGGGCCCGGAGTTCTGGAGCCGTCCTGAGCTCCGCTTCTACGTGACGACTGCTAAGTGGAACTCGGCAGCCAACGCTGCTGCAGGTGCGAACGGCATCATTGGTACCGCTGCAGAAGCCGACAAGAGGTCGGGCACCAGCTACGGCTTCCAAGCCGAGATCTGGTTCTAAGCATGTGACCTTCCGCCGGGCCGTACAGGTCCGGCGGGCATTCGGAGCGGGGAGCATGAAAGCAGCCATCTTCGATCTCGACAATTGCATCTGTCCGGCAGACGCTGCTGGAGTGGAGTTGTTTGCGCCCGCGTTTGACGCCATCCGCGAGAGCAATAGAGGATGGCTCGACGCCGCAACGCTCGATCGCGCGCTCCATGAGTGCTGGTTTACCGCATTCGATTTGGTTGCCGAGCGGTATGGCTTTTCCGTCGAAATGCTCAATGCCGGACGAGCGGCGTTCTCAGCGCTTCAGATCACCAAGCCCATTGCGCCGTATCCAGACGTTCGCCTTCTTAGCATTCTTCCTTTGCGCCGCTTTCTTGTGACCTCTGGCTTCACACGTTTGCAGAAAAGCAAGATCCGCGCACTTGGCATCGAGTCGCTCTTCGATGCGATTTTCATCGACGCAATCGATTCCGCATCTCATCCCGGTAAGCAAGCGATCTTCGAAAGCATCAGAGATTCCGGACAGTGGGCACCATGCGAAATGCTTGTCATTGGTGACAACCCATTGTCGGAACTCGACGCGGGCAGAAATCTTGGCATGGTTACTGTGCAAACACTCCGGCCCAACGTGGAGAAGAGCACGCTTGCCGACCATCACGTCGTCGATTTCCGCGAGCTGTGGCCGATATTGGGTTGGACCCTTCCAATCGAAGCGGCTCTGCATTGAAAAGCGCGAGGTTCCATGAAACTGAGAAACCAGGTGTTGCTTTACGGCCTTGCTGGCGCATGCGCGGCGGCACTCGTGGGCGCCATTGGACTATTCAGCACCAACCGCCTTGCAGACGCGATGGCCGCCACTGCCCGCATGGGACAGGCGGCCCAAGACAGCCAGAGCGCCTCGTTGATGCTTGACGCCATTCGCGGCGATGTTCAGCGTGCCATGCTGGGAGCGCTTGGCCGAGACAAAAAGCAGATCGGCGAAGCGCAAAGTGCATTGGCTGGTCATAGCGATGCGCTTAATGCCGCATTAAATGCACTCACAGAGGCGCCTCTCTCTTCTCAGACCAAAGAGACGATCAAGAAGACGATTCCTGTCGCAAAGGACTATGAAGGCGCGGCCAAGCGGATTGTGGAGCTGTCTGCTGCAGACACAGCGGCTGCAGCCGCCGTGCCGGAGTTTCAGCGTCTCTACAACGAGACCGAAGGTTTGATGCGCAGCCAGGTTCAGGCGATCCAGCAGGAAGGAAAGCAATCTGCGGAACGCTCCAAAGGGGTCGTTCAAAACGCAACATTGCTGGTGGCTGCTTCACTGCTTGTCAGCACGGTGCTCTTGATTGGCGCTGCGCTGTGGCTTTCTGCCCGCATGGCCAAGCCGATGGCCAAGGCGGTATATGTGGCCAAGGCACTGGCGCAGGGCGATCTCTCGCAACCAGTCGTGGTCGAGGGCAACGACGAGACGGCTCAACTTTTGACGGCAATCGACGACACGCAGAAAAGCCTCGGCTCGATCGTGAAAAGCGTTAAGTCGAGCGCAAATCGCTTAGCCATCTCGAGCGCAGAGATTGCCCAGGGCAATATGGATTTGTCAGCTCGTACTGAGCGGCAGGCCAGTTCCCTTGAGGAGACCTCATCCGCCATGAAGGAGCTCAGCGCCGCTGTAGTCCACAACGCCCAGAGCGCTCAAGAGGCAAACCGTTTGGCAGCTGGTGCGTCGAGCAAAGCCGACGAGGCCTGCCGAATCGTAGAAAAGGTTGCAGCGAGTATGCAGGTGATCCAGGAGAGCTCGAAGAAGATCCTGGAAATCGTCGGCTTGGTCGATGGAATTGCGGCACAAACCAACATCCTGGCACTCAACGCTGGTGTCGAGGCGGCGCGCGCCGGTGAATATGGCCGCGGCTTCACGGTGGTCGCCACCGAAGTCAGAGGCCTCGCCGGCAGAGCTTCAAAAGCCGCCAAAGACATCGGCACGTTGATTCGGGCAAGCAACGACGAGGTCAATGCCGGTGGTGCGCTAGTCAGTCAGTCCGTGCAGTCGATGCGTGAGGTCGTGCAAGGCTCTCGGCGAGTGACTGAGATCATGGAGGAGATCCGCATCGCCAGCGAGGAGCAAAGCATTGGCGTAAGCGAGGTCGAGAGGGCAGTCGGTGACATAGACGAAGTCACTCAACGCAACTCTGCGCTCGTCGAAGAGATGGCCGCGGCGGCAGGCGAGTTGAGAGGTCAGGCAGACGAGCTCGTTCGTGTCGTGAGCGTATTCAAAGTCAACGAGACGTTTGAAGATTCCGAGGTGCCGCAGACCATTCCCAACGTAGCCATGATGGAGACGACCGCCTGAAGGTCGCAGCGAGTTGCCTCTAGGCAGACCAAGAGCCGAGAACACGCGTTGACTTCAGCCGGGCTCGCAGTTGTGCTCAGTACAGGCCCGTAGTACTTCGCCTGTGTTGCTGGCGTGTCCGAGCACGGTCAAATTGCGCCTTCCTAAGGTGAGGCTAGTGCTTCGGCCAAGCAGTCGAAAGTTCGACTTAGCGGAATCGATTCGCGTAACTCTCGATGTGTAGTCAGCCAGAGGGGCAACTCCGGCAACGGGACCTCTTCCAAAACTCGGACCAGGTTGGGATCCGCGTCGCCGACATTGCGCAGACCGATACCTATACCCAGCGCGTTCGTCACCGCTTGCCAACAAACTAGTCTGTTGTCGCATCGAAAGTCAAAAAAAGCAGCGGTGACGCGCATGCCTGCACGAGCGAATCCGTCCACCAGCAGCGGCGACCGATCGAGGCCAATCCACTGATGGTCTTCTGCGTCTGACAGCGTTGGAACTCCATACTGTTCTGCATATCGTCGATGCACATACAGCCCGAACTGGAGAATCCGTAGCTTTCGGACGACCAGACTGCCCTGATGCGGCTGAACCATTCGCAGGGCGATATCAGCTTGGCGTGTCAGTAGATCTTGAATCTCGTCTGAAGCGACTAGCTCGATCTGAATATCAGGGCATCGCTCACGCAAGCCTTTCAACGCAGGTAAGAGCAGTTGACCTGCGACCAGCTCACTCGCCGCGATACGTACAGTGCCGCCTTCCCGACCCATCGCACTAGCGAAAGTGGAGGACAGCTCTTGCACCGCATCCTGCACCCTACGCGCAGGTGCAAGGAGCGATTGGCCCGCTGCCGTCAGAAGCATTCCCTGCGGGGTCCGCTCGAACAGCGCCGCGCCCATCGCCCTCTCTAGGGCGCCCAGCTGCCTAGTCAGCGTGGGTTGAGTTGTGTGCAAAGCCTGCGAGGCGCGAGTAAGAGATCCACCGTCGGCCACCCCCAGGAAGGCGCGAAGCAGATTTCAGTCGAGTGATTCCGGTGAGCAAGTTCCGGGAGGAGCTTCCGCATTCCGCCGTCGTCCGCTGCGTGCTTCCATTCGCGCATAGCTCCTATACGTGGGCAACCGTTCTCATATCGCTATCTGCCCTAGAGAATGAGCGCTCCTGACTTCGACACATCAAATGAAAGACTTCATTTCGCATTGGACCAAGTGGCCATCGACCCGCAGCTTTTTGGTGTGGGTTCCGCTCGCATTTGCGCTGAACCTTTGGGCCACTCAGTGGCTGAACGAAAGCTACGCATCATCGCAATTCCCGGTGCCCTACTATGTTGCCCAGCTATCGTTTGACGCCGCCAAATTGAAGGCGTGGTATGGGCAGCTGCTGGCTCTTGGGTCGCTCGACCTCTATGTCAGAACGCAGCACATCGACTTTGCGTTCATCGCGTCCACGCTAGTCCTCCATTTCCTTGTTTTTGCGTGGATAGGACGCTCGTTCGGAGCTCACTCGAGAATCCGGAGAGGCTGGGTAGTCTTCGCGTTGGTGAGCGCTATTGCGCCGATCGCTGATGCGTGCGAAAACCTAGTCTCCTACTTCATGCTGGCAGACCCAACCGGTTTTCCAGACCACCTTGCGCTTGCCTATTCCACGTTTGCCTCTATCAAGTTCTTCTTCTTCTTCGTGGCATATATGGCAGCGCTGGGTGGGGTCTGCGTAGTGATCTGGTCCCTCCTTGCGAGAAGGCGAATGCGTGCCACTCCTGCCGGAAACTCGCCTCTGCCTCGTTCCTTCGTTCAACCTCTGATGTCTCCTCGCGAATGATCGGATCTGAGCGCGGCGTGCTTGGCTGCTGTTAGGTGTCGCTCACCAGACGCTAGCCTGAGGCGCCGCGCTTCAACTGGTTTGGTCATCGGATTTTCCGAAGCGCCCTAATCATCGGCACGTCAGTTTCCCCACTGACTGTTTGAAGCACCTGCACCAAATGTTCGCTCGTCTCCTTCAGGAGATCGCTGTAACGACGCAATTCAGCAACCTCTTGATTGAGGCGTTCGAGCAACTCCTTGACACTCGAGTCGGCCGCCCAGTCTCGGGAGCGCTCCGCCTTGCGCACCCACAAGCGCAAGGTCTCCGTGTGGCAGCCGATACTCGACGCCACCACTTGAATGGCCGCCCACTGCGATCGACATTTGTCCTGGATTCTCAGCACCTGCTCGACAGCGAGATCGGCGGTTTCAGCTGAAAACTTTTTCTCGTTCTTCATTGGCGTCGGTGCAACGCTAGTGAGGCGCAACAGATCTGCTGATCTCGGTGCGCATAGATGATGCAAGCGACACTCGGGACGAGAGGCTGCGCCGGTAGCTCTCGCTGTCATGCTCTTCTAGCGCACATGTCGGGAAGGAGCGATGTTCTTGTGCAGAAGGCCTACCGCCTAGCATCCTCAGGAATGCGTGAGCCTTCGCGGTGTCGCCGTCGGCGTGAATGACGTATCTGACAGCAGTGGCAACGCCGTCGCGCATGCTGCGTGACGACCCTTGAAGTTGGCTCATGGATGGAAGCAGGAGATCAGGACACAGCCCCGCCAGGTGGAACATCTTCCACGACGATGAGTCGATCATGGTTGTTGTCGCATCGCGAACCGCGGGCAGCGCGCCCTTAATCAACCCAAATTCGCCCTGTACCTCCGGGCGCAAGAGGGTCTGAGTAAGCTTCGCCAGCACCTCGTCATTGCGAAACCCTCTTTCTCGCTCCACGGGAACAACGTAGTCCACGTTGAACAGGAACGACGTTTCGGTGCCAGGGGCGGTCCACTTGTAGACCGATCTGTAGCTGCCCGATGAGTCTGTAGACGTGCCATCGCAGAACTCGATATGAGCCCAGTCGCCGATGATGGCTACGGCGCACTTACCGGTTCGGCAATCAGCGGCAGCCACGTGCCAAGCCGCTGATTCTTCGTACGGGGAGATGTATCTCGCCATGTCTTTGAGGTAGTTCAGAGACTCGCGCATGCGAGGCGAGGCGAGGGCGGAACTGAGGCTCATGCCAAAGGCGCGTCTGTGAAAATCTGCCCCGTGCATTGACAGCACGATGAGTTCGAATAGAAGGCTCAGCTGCCAGTCCTCCCGCCCGAGACGAATGGGGTAGGGCACCAGCTTCGAGGCTCGCGCCAACCATTCCAGCCACTCAGCGTGAGTCGTTGGTGGTGAGCCGATGCGATCAGCAATCTCCCGGTTCGCCCACATGATGTTGTTCCGGAAAGCGCCGAGGGGAACACCGAACAAAGCCAGTTTCGAGGGGGAGTTCACTGCCTTGAAAGGTGCGAAGACTCGGGATTCAAGATCGTAGGGCGTGAGAAATGAGCCGAGATCGATAGGTCGCGGACCTGAGCCACATACGCCATCCCATATTCGCTGCGCAGACATGACGCAGGCTTCAGCGTCCGCGTTCGCTGCGCAGTCCACCAAGTCGATGCCGTCGACATAGAGCGCCTCACGCAAACAAGCGAGTGCTAGTTTCTCCGAATGAGAGGTCCACCAATGGTCAAGAAAAACGCGGCGCATGTTGGTTCTCCCGTCTGCACTTGACTACAAAATCAGCCTGAGGGCTACGCACAAAGCGACATATTCGGTACGAATTATTGGAACGTACCAATTGGCACGTCAAATGAAAGTTCGTGCAATACATCCGTGCCGGCGCGCTTTTCTTCGCCGGCTTGAGATAGGGGTTCAGTTTGGTGTTTCCCCTACCTTTGCCTGTCAGGCCTCACCGCATAATTGGATCGTTCCAACGGGACTCGAGTTCGAGTTTGGACTTGGAGCCGCGGAAGGAGCATGCGATGAGTGTTCTGTCTTCTCTCCTAGGTAGCGCAGCATGACGAGAGCGCTTTAGAGCACCTCTTTTGAGGTGCTATTTTTTTTGTTCGAGGAAACGCACATGCCAACGTTGAGAACATTGACCCAGCTGTGGCGCGCATTTCTCTGGGTCGCGCGGTCGGCGAGCGGCAACTACCAGCGCTACACCGACATATTCGGTTCGCGACCTCCGATGGGCTAGCGCCGATCCAGCTGCGCGTCACCGCTCGAGCGAACACCAATGATTTGCCACCAACCTCCTGTGCACCTCGATTCGTCAGAGATGATGACGGGCTGGTCAAACACGGATCTGCGCGAAACTTTCGACCAGTTGTGCAAACTCTTGGGGTGTGACGCGCTCGCCTTGTTGGAGGGACACGGTCTCGGAGGAAGGTTGATCTGTGCGCATGTGACACCGGATAGCGCTTTGAGCAGAGACCGCTTGGTTGCGCTGCTGGAACGTGCCCAGCCACTTAACGTCGGTCCGTTGACAGATCGATCCGGTTTGTACGCCGTTTTCCCGGGGATGGAGGTGCTTGAACTGACTCAGGCAGCTCAACCCGTTGGTGCCGTAATCGCGCTAAGGCAGGGTAGTTCGCCTCTCTCGGATGCTCAGCTGCACAGCTTCAAAGCGGCGGCTGCAATTTTCGGCGCGCTCATTCAAGTGCTTCGCTGTGGCGATGCACAGCTGCAAAGAAGTCGGCGGCTCGCCGACTTTGCATTGGCATCGGGTGACGGCTTCTGGGAAACCGACTCAAACCACTGCATGAGATGGACCGCTCTTAGCGGGATATCGCCCGAAGCCGCCGCCTATGCGAACGACCCTATGCTTGAGGCGCATTTGTGTTCCGAAGAGGGTGATGCACTGACACCACCCTGCCGGCTGATAGATCTGCTGGTTCGGCAACAGCCGTTCTCGCGCGCGGTCATTCGGGCAGAAGGGGGAAACACCCCGAGGTACTTGTCGTTCTCCGGTCGACCGTTTGTTGACGGCGGCTCGTTTGTTGGCTACAGAGGCACGACTCGGGATGTCACCTCCAGAGTTGAGGCGGAGCAGGAGCGTCGCAGAGCGACCCGGGCCCTTGTTCGGATCGCGTCGCAAGTGCCAGGGTTGGTCTGTGAACTTCAAACTCTTCCTGATGGCAGTTCAAAGATCGTCTACGCCAACGGGCGGCTCGAAGACGTGTTTGGCGAGTCGGTTGACGCTTTGCGCGACGACCCATCAATAGCGTTGCGTTGGGTTCACCGCGACGACCTTGCTCGAGTGGCCGCCTCTCTGCAACACTCGGCGCGATCTGTGTCGCCGTGGCGTGGAGAGTACCGGATCTGCTTACCCGGACAGGCACAGCGTGTCATCGCCGGTCAAGCCATCCCCGAGCTTCAGGAAGACAGCAGCATTATTTGGTATGTGGTGGCAACCGATGTGACGCTCGAAGTGGAAGAGAGGCAACGAGCAGAGTCGCTCCAACATGAACGCGACAACGCGAAGCGCCTTGAACGGCTACGCGCCGATCTGACAGCGCGTGTGAGCCACGAACTTCGAACGCCGTTGCACGCCATCCTCGGCTTTGCTCAACTTCTGCGTGTGAGCTATCCGAACGCAGAGATTGAACCGGGCCGGTCGCTGTCGCATGTTCACCAGGCGGCGAATCACCTGCTCTCGGTAATCAATGACATGCTGGACCTGGCTGCCCTGGAAGCCGGCCACGCCCAAATGAAGGTGAACGATTTCGAGCTACGGCCGCTTCTTGCAGGATGCAGCGCGATCATGCAGACGCAGCTGGCTGTGAAGCAGCTAACGCTGGCAATAGCGGCACCGGTGACGCCGTACGTGTCAGCGGACGAGCGCTCGGTGCGGCAGATCTTGCTGAATCTACTGTCGAACGCGGTGAAGTTTTCGCCCGAGCGCGGGGTGATCTCGTTGAGTGTGCGCCTCGTGTCGCGCAGCACTTGTGTCCAAATCGACGTGACGGACTCCGGAGCAGGTATTCCGCCAGAACGACTCGACAGGCTGTTTGCTCCGTTCGAGCGATTGACTTCTGATCGCCAGATACCAGGTACTGGGCTTGGCCTTGCGATCAGCAGGCAGCTCGCTCGACAGATGGGTGGCGACCTTGTGCACATCCCTACCAGCCGCGGCTCCAGGTTTCGGCTGCTGCTTCGGAGAGGCAACAAAACCGCGCCCACCGCGCCCACCAGCGGCTTTCTTCCGATGCCCGAAGCCTCGCAGCATGCGGTTCAGTGGCGCGTGCTGTACGTTGATGACGACCCCATCAATGTACTGGTTATGGAAGGACTTCTGGCGAACATCGGAAACATCGCCATGACGGCCGCTAACAGCATTAGGGCCGGCCTGCGTGCGGCCCGGTCGATGCAGCCGGACCTCATCCTACTAGACATGCACTTGGCAGACGGCACGGGAATGGACATGCTGAAGGTATTGCAAGAGGATGCGCCCGATGCGCGTACGCCACTCATCGCTGTTAGCGCGGACGCGATGCCACAGCACATCGAAGCGGCGTTGAAAGCGGGCTTTCACGGCTACATCACCAAGCCGGTCGAGCTGCCGCGCCTGCGTCAAACATTGCAACGAATCTTGAGCACTCGCACGCCTGGCAACCATTCTGCCCAATAAACCGCATGATCCTCTATCGCCTCTACGTGTGCAATTTGTTCAATACGCAATGAAGGCGCAGTTCAACCAAATTCAGCAGATAAGTGGAATGCTAAACGCGGCGCGGGTGCTGCTACTTGTCGAGCACTCCTGGCGCGAGCATAGCGATCGAACCGCATACGCCGGCGCACCAGACGACTGCTTGAATGCAGGCATCCAACTCATTGGACTAATTGTTCCTTTGCTCTCGGACCTGCACGCGGCGGTTGTGCAGGTCGTGCTGCAGGTTGCACCCGAGCGTCGTGAGGAGCTGGACCGGACCTTCGATGAGCTCTGGTCGGGTGCACGCGAATTGGCGAGGGCCTACGAAACAGTTGCGCTAAACGGACAGGGCGCGTTCATGGAATCCCTGGCCACGAGTCGGCGTCTACTCGAACGTCTTCGTCTGGCCTCTGACTAGCCATCGTTTGCCGCCCCGACACCCTAGCTGACGTAGCTCCTGCGCCGGACGACCTATCTCGCGAAAAGGGGCTGCTCAACAGCGCCACTGTGTTCGGAACGCGAGAAAAAAGGAACGAATGTTCTCATTGAGCTTGAAGGGAGTGGTGTGGATCGCCGGCGTCGTGAGAAGACCGACATACTGACTGGAGCTACTTCGGCGTTGGGCAACAAGGACACCGAGCTGGTTTCGGCAGCGGCGAATGGAGACTGTGCCGCCGTGGCGCGTCTGCTGGCTGCTGGAGCGGGTATCAACTGCGTCGATATCCGTTATTCATTAACACCGTTGGCGGCCGCCGCGGCGGCCAGTCGATTGGAGACACTGCGCACCTTGATCCGGCGAGGTGCTGATATCAACGCCATCATGCCCAGCACAGGCGAGACCGCGCTAGGCGTTGCGGCGTCTCTCGGTCACCACGATGCAGTGCTTATCCTCATAAAGGCTGGTGCAAAGGTCGATTTGACGTCCAGGCAGTGTGAATACACGCCACTGATGCACGCGGTGCTCAATGGGCACGGTGCAACGGCGAGGGCCCTCCTCGCGGCAGGGGCAGACCCCCTTCAAACCTCAGTGCTCGGTTGCAGCGCTGCCAGCTTGGCTGAAGGTAAAGAAGGATCTCGAATGGCTTCACTTCTCGACGCACACCGCGCGACCCCGGCGCGAAAGCCGAGGGGTCCTTGGTGAGGTCCACATGGTCGTGGCCACGGATTCGAGTCGCAAAGCCGAGTGCCTGCGGCGACGGCGCGCGAGGCGATCGAGTCGCGCGCGCTCCTGCGCTGGGGCTCACGGGGTTCTGTGGCCATCCTCGGATGAAGAATTCACCTTCGGATGCGCTGGACGGGCGCCCCCACTGCTCATCCGGCGCATGCATCCAACAATGGCCAATCCAATCGCTGGAGTCGACGCGGGGTCCTTTGTTGTTGGGATCACTGCTGATCCACAGACACTCGATCCCGGTGCGATCGTGTTGCATGTGCGAGCGAATGGCGGTGTAGAGATTTGTGACTCCGCAACAAGTCTGACCGATGTTTGGAAGCATTTGGTATGCAAACAGTCATTCAAGATGCGTCTCAAATGTTCCTTTGGCGCTCCGTTCGTGCTCGCGGCGAGTTGAGACATGTGGAAGCGATCGCCCATCACATCTCGAGGCAGAAGGATGACTCACACTTTGCGGTTAGCCAATCCGTTTGAAGCGGCCACACTTTGCACTTGCATCGCACGTACGGTGAGAGTGATCAATGCTGTTGTCCTTGCTCTACCTGCCATTTGCGTGACACTCTGCTGCCCAGCGGCAGCGAAGACCGGATCACGCACACTTGAGCGAATCCAAGCTACCGGCGTTATTTCAGTCGGCTATCGCACGACGTCCGCCCCGTTTTCCTACCTTGATGGACGCCGGAGACCAATCGGCTATTCAATAGACATATGCGATCGTATTGTTCAAGCCATACGTCGAGAGACCAAACTGCCTGAACTGCGTATACGCATGGTGGCTGTCACCACCGCAACCAGGCTGCCGATGCTTGCGGTGGGCAACATTGACCTGGAATGCGGGGTCACTACACACACGGTGGAGCGTGAGAGGTCGGTTGGTTTCTCCGTAACGACCTTTGTATCTGCAAGCCGTTTGCTCTCGCGGCGTAGCGCTGGCATTCAATCGGTTGACGATCTGCGCGGAAAGACCGTTGCTACAACGCTTTCGACAACAAGCATGCAGTACCTGACCAAGGTCAACGCCGAGCGTTCGCTAGCCATGCGCATCGTCGCAGGGATAGATGACGAGGATGCATTTTCCATGGTGCGCCGAGGCGAAGCGATCGCATTCGCTATGGATGACGTGCTGCTCAAAAGCGTTCTCGCCGGCGCGCAAGACGGTCAGGCCTTTACGGTGAGCGAGCATGCCTTGACCGTTGAGCCTTATGCGATCGGACTGCCGCCGAAAGACGCGAAGTTTAAAGAGGTTGTTGATCGCGCCATCAAAGAACTGTTCGTCAGCGGCGAGATCCATGTTCTCTACAAGCGCTGGTTCGAATCGAAGATCCCATTCCGCAACATCAATCTGCGCCTTCCGATGAGTGGACAGCTTCGGCGGGTAGTTGAACGTCCCACTGACTCACCCGACCCAGACATCTACCGGTGATCGGCTCAAATTGCTAACGGAACCGATCTGGGTCGATGTCATGTTTGTGAAACTTGTCGTATAGAGTCTTTTTGGCAATGCTCAGCGACTCCATCACCTTTTGCACGCGACCGTGATGCTGCCGTAAAGCGTGCTCAATGAGCGCTTTCTCCACGATGTCGACCTGTTGAGAAAGCGATGCGGCCCGGCCTATTTCCGAGCCAAGCTCAAAAGAGCCGTGGTCGAGGACGTAGCGATCGGCGGCGTTTCTGACCTCCCGCACGTTACCTGGCCAGTCATGGGCCATCAGCTGTCTAAGTTGGTCTGATGAAAGTTCGGGCGCTGGAAGCGCATAGCGGCTGCTCGCCTTCATGACGAAGTGCTGGAAGAGCAATGGGACGTCCTCCCGTCTGTCGCGCAGAGGTGGCAGCTTGATCACCGCAACATTCAGTCGGTAGTACAGGTCAGCGCGAAACTTCCCTTGATCACTTAGCTCGCGAAGGTCGCTTTTTGTCGCCGCTACCACTCGCAGGTTTACTGGCGTCTCCACATTGGATCCGAGGCGCTCAAGCTTTCTCTCTTGCAGAATTCGAAGCAGTTTAATTTGTACGACTGGAGGCGTCGATTCGATCTCATCGAGCAGCAAAGTACCGCCATTGGCATGTTCGAACTTGCCGATGCGCCGCTTGTTCGCAGAAGTGAAAGCTCCAGGCTCATGCCCGAAAAGTTCGCTTTCAATGAGGTTTTCGGGTAGCCCGCCGCAGTTGATGGCAACAAAGTTTCGATCACGACGCCTACTGTGCTCATGCAGACAGCGCGCTACAAGTTCTTTGCCGGTCCCGGTCTCCCCGAGAATCATCACGTCTGCTGAGGTGTCGGCTAATCGGGTGACCTTTTGTCTTAACTCCTGCATGACGGCTGAATTCCCCAGCAGCACAGCATCGATCCCAATGCGAGTCTGCAGCTGACTTCTTAGCGCATCTACTGCGACTCTGAGGACTCGCTTCTCAAGAGCGCGCTGGACGATTTCGACGAATCGCTCGGGAGAAAAGGGCTTCTCGATAAAGTCGTACGCTCCCTCACGCATGGCTCTCACCGCCATTTCAACGTCACCGTGCGCTGTGACAACAACGACGGGAATGTGGGGGTCAATCGCTATCACGCGTTGCAGAAGCGAAAGACCGTCGAGACCGGGCAGTCGGACGTCTGTCACCACTATCGCTTGAAGCTCAGCGTTAATTTGTGGAAGCACGTCCTCGGCCGAGCCGAACCCTTCGACGTCAAGAGATGCCAGCTGCAAAGTCTGCATGACGCTGGTTCTAACCGGTGGGTCATCTTCGACGAAGAGGACCTTGAATCCGTCGTACAAGTCAATCCTCCGATGCTTCAAGATCGAACTCAAACTGCATTCCCTGTGCGCCTCGGGTAGCCCGCAGCGTTCCGCCGAGCTCAAGTGCAATCTTCGATGAGATTGCGAGCCCTAAGCCAAGGCCAAGGCCCGCCGGCTTGGTTGTGAAGAACGGCTCGAAAAGACGTGGCAACAGTTCGTCCTCGATGCCACGCCCGGTGTCCGCTACGCTTACTCCTAGCTTGTGATCGTGACGCCGCGTCTCGATTCGCAAGACGCGGCAGTGGTGACCGCTCATTGCGTCAATTGCGTTCGCGATTAAGTTGAGGAGTACCTGTTCCAGCTGGGTCACATTTGCATGGACCCAGGTATTCGGTTCTACGACATTGATGACGGTAACGTCTTCGCATCTCAGGCGGTGGTCCATGAGAACCAACACATTGCGAACCGATACCGAGAGGTCAATTCGATTGCGAGATGCCGAGCCCTTTCGTGCGAAAGACTTCAGTTGCGTCACGATTCGCCCCATCCGCTCAACCATTTGATCAATCGCGCGTAAGTTGTCAGACGCAATTTTTGTCCGACCCTGCTCGAGCAGTTGCAGCGTATTGCCTGACAAAGCTCGTAGGGCCGTCAGCGGTTGATTGAGTTCGTGCGAGATTCCAGCAGACATCTGCCCAAGCGCTGCAAGCTTGCCGGCCTGGACCAATTCATCTTCTATCTGCGCTCGCTCGATTATTTGCCGTTTCAATTCATCGTTGGTGGCTTGCAACTCTAAGGTTCGCTGGTTCACCTGGCGTTCGAGCTGATCGTGCGCCTTCTGCAGAGCGTTGCGCGCATTGAAAAGCTGCCGGATGGTTCGGCGCCGCTGCACGATATACAGCGCGAGAAGACCAACAGCTGCTCCTGCAGCACCCCCGGCCCATGATGCGTACAGCGAAGAGCGCTGGACCTCGGCGGTATCGGAGATCGCAATCAGCCGTGCCGATAGAGGTGCAATAACGCGAGCCTGAAGGAGGCGGTATCGCGGCGAACTCTCCGTGGGGTATGCGATCCATGCAGTCGACATGCCCTTATCCGGAGATATGTACGTCTCAATCGGTAATGGACGCATGTCAGCAGCGCCGTAGCGTCCGGATGCTTGAAGCTTGGCTGTATCGGGTTTCCCGGTAGTGTGATTCTTCCACCCGACTACCGACGACAAGACCACGACGTTGTTGTCGTCGACAAGCAGCAGCCGCTCGCTCTGCGTTCGCTGCGCCAGATCGATCCACGTGGCCTCAAGCGGCAACATGCTCACAGTCACCGCGATGCGTGCGACTGTCTTGCCAGCGCGTTTCAGGTCCTCCACGAAGCAGTAGTCGGTGCCCTGATCGGCCGAGTTTGCGTAGAAATAGCTTGAGCTCTCGTTCGCGGAGGCACAGGCATTCGTCGATGCGCTTTCGCTCGCTGCGATGGGCTCTCCAGTAGGCGAATAGATCGCTATCTTGGTCGCACCTGCGCGTGCGTTTATGCGCGCTAGTGTTCGATCCGTCATAGCTCGTCTCGATGGATTACTTGGGTCGTTGAGCAGGGTGTCCACGTTGCTTCCGACTTCAATCAGCCCGGGCAAATCGGCGTAGCGCGCCAGTTCCGCCTCAAGGGTCGAGGTATAGAGGTCCAGTTTTTGAGCGGTGGACATCGCCAACTGCTTTAAGCCAGATGTCTCGCTGACGTGATAGCCAATAGCTGCACCTATTGCAGCTAGAAAAAAAACTGGCGCAGTTGCGAGCAGGCCTAAGACCAAGCGGCGCTGAGGGCGCTGATCAGTCCTGAAGGTAGGGAAGTGCAGAGCCATGACGCTTCTAGTTTGCCTAAGCAAGGAAGCGTTGTCGCGTTCTATCTAGCCAGTCAAAACATCGCGCCTTAGTCGTGCGGAATTGCACACCGTCATTGAGAAGCCGAGTGTGGATTTCCGCTCTGTGCACTCGCGTGCGGCCAAGGGCTGGCGCGCGCGCGGCCCAGTCCACATGCGGGCTGCGTGCGTTTTGATCTGTGGACTGATTTCCGCCTTCGGCGTTGGCACGTGATGTGCGAAGAGAACGTCAATCCGGCGCACAGCCGACGCGTACTTTGGGGGGAGTTTGTTTTGGATACATTCATCCAGCAGATCATCAATGGTCTGGTGCTCGGCAGCGTGTATGCGCTGGTGGCCCTCGGCTACACGATGGTCTACGGCATCATCAACCTCATCAACTTCGCGCATGGCGAGGTGCTGATGGTGGGCGCACTCACGAGTTGGACCGTGGCCACCGCGCTCATCGGCATCGGATGGCCAGGCTGGGTGGTGATGCTCATCTCGCTGCTCGCCGCCATCATCGTGTGCTCGGTGCTCAACTTCAGCATCGAGAAGATCGCGTACCGGCCACTGCGCACCGCGCCGCGCCTGGCGCCGCTGATCACCGCGATGGGCATGTCGCTGCTCTTGCAGACGCTCGCGATGATCATCTGGAAGCCGAACCCGAAGCCGTATCCGATCCTCATCTCGGCCGAGCCGTATGAAATCGGCGGCGCCGTGATCAACACCATCCAGATCGTCATCCTCATCACCACGGCGATCACGCTCGCCGGCCTGATGTACCTCGTCAACCGCACCAAGCTCGGCCGCGCGATGCGCGCCACCGCCGAGAACCCGAAGGTCGCCGGCCTCATGGGTGTGCGTCCCGACATGGTGATCTCGGCCACCTTCATCATCGGCGCGGCGCTCGCGGCGCTGGCCGGCGTGATGTACGCGGCCAACTACGGCTCGGTGCAGCACTCGATGGGTTTCCTGCCAGGCCTCAAGGCCTTCACCGCCGCGGTGTTCGGCGGCATCGGCAACCTGGCCGGTGCGATGGTGGGCGGCGTGCTGCTCGGCCTGATCGAAGCCATGGGCGCCGGCTACATCGGCGACCTGACTGGCGGCATCCTGGGCAGCCATTACCAGGACATCTTCGCCTTCATCGTGCTCATCCTCGTGCTCACGTTGCGGCCGCAGGGCCTGCTCGGCGAGCGTGTGGCCGACCGGGCTTGAGGAGCGAGCGATGAATCTTCGAGACAACAAGCTCATCACCTTCATCATCGCCGGCGTGCTGCTGGCCATCACCCCGCTGATCGCGCAGCAGTTCGGCAACGCGTGGGTGCGCATCATCGACATCGCGTTGCTCTACGTGCTGCTCGCGCTGGGCCTCAACATCGTGGTGGGCTACGCCGGCCTGCTCGACCTGGGCTACGTGGCCTTCTATGCGGTCGGGGCCTACATGCTGGGGCTGCTGGCCTCGCCGCACCTGTCGCAGACCTTCCCCGGCTTCGCAGCGGCCTTCCCCAACGGCTTGCACACGCCGCTATGGCTGGTGATCCCGCTCGGGGCCCTCTTGGCGGCGGTGTTCGGGGTCGTGCTGGGCGCCCCCACGTTGAAATTGCGCGGCGACTACCTCGCGATCGTCACGCTCGGCTTCGGCGAGATCATCCGCGTGTTCCTCACCAACCTCGACGCACCGGTCAACATCACCAACGGCCCCAAGGGCCTGAGCCAGATCGACTCGTTCAAGGTGCTGGGCTACGACTTCGGCAAGTCGCACACCCTCTTCGGCATCGAGATCCCCTCGGTCACCGGCTATTACTACCTGTTCCTGGCGCTCGTGATCGTGAGCGTGATCATCTGCCACCGGCTGGAGCAGTCGCGCATCGGCCGGGCTTGGATGGCGATCCGCGAAGACGAGATCGCGGCCAAGGCCATGGGCATCAACACCCGCAACATGAAGCTGCTCGCCTTCGGCATGGGCGCGACCTTCGGCGGTGTGTCGGGTGTGCTGTTCGCGAGCTTCCAGGGCTTCGTGTCGCCTGAGTCGTTCAGCCTGCACGAGTCGGTGATGATCGTCGCGATGGTGGTGCTGGGGGGCATCGGGCACATTCCCGGCGTGATCATCGGCGCGCTGCTGCTGGCCGCGCTGCCCGAGGTCTTGCGCTACGTTGCCCACCCGCTGCAAAGCATGACCGACGGCCGCCTCGATGCCGCCATCCTGCGCCAGCTGCTGATCGCGCTTGCGATGATCGCGATCATGCTGTCGCGGCCGCGTGGGCTGTGGCCGGTGCCCGAGCACGGGCGAATGCGGCCCGGCTCGCCTGACCAGGACCCGGCACCGAAGGGGACCCTGTCATGAGCAGCACGACCAACGCAACCCCGGTGCTCGAAGTCGCCAACGTCTCCAAGCGATTTGGCGGCCTGCAGGCCCTGAGCGACGTGGGCATCCGCATCGAGCCGGGCCAGGTCTACGGCCTGATCGGCCCCAACGGTGCGGGCAAGACCACCTTCTTCAACGTGATCACCGGCCTCTACACGCCGGATTCCGGCAGCTTCAAGCTGGGCGGCCAGCCGTACAAGCCGACCGCCGTGCATGAAGTGGCCAAGGCTGGCATCGCCCGTACCTTCCAGAACATCCGCCTCTTCGCCGACATGACGGCGCTCGAGAACGTGATGGTGGGCCGCCACGTGCGCACCGCGTCAGGCCTGATCGGTGCGGTGTTCCGCACCGGCGGCTTCAAGGCTGAAGAGCACGCCATCGCCACACGCGCGCAGGAGCTGCTCGACTACGTGGGCATCGGCAAGTACGCCGAGTTCAAGGCGCGCACGTTGAGCTACGGCGACCAGCGCCGCCTGGAGATCGCCCGCGCGCTTGCCACCGACCCCAAGCTGATCGCGCTCGACGAGCCCGCCGCCGGCATGAACGCCACCGAGAAGGTGGTGCTGCGCGAGCTGATCGACCGCATCCGCAAGGATGGCCGCACCATCCTGCTGATCGAGCACGACGTGAAGCTGGTGATGGGCCTGTGCGACCGCGTGACCGTGCTCGACTACGGCAAGCAGATCGCCGAGGGCTCGCCCGCCGACGTCCAGAGAAACGAAAAGGTGATCGAGGCCTACCTCGGTCAGGCGGCATGACCATCTTTTGAATGGAAGCAAGGAGAACCAGTGGCGACCGACAGTCTTTTGAAGGTCAGCAACCTGAAGGTTGCTTATGGGGGCATTGAGGCAGTGAAGACAGTCTCGTTCGATGTGCACGCGGGAGAGCTTGTTTGCTTGATCGGTTCAAACGGCGCCGGCAAGTCGACCACGCTCAAAGCATTGACCGGCCTACAACCTGCTCTTCAAGGCGACATCGAATTTCTTGGGCAAAGCACAAGGGGCCAAGCTTCTTGGGACTTGGCGCGAAAAGGCCTGGTCATGGTGCCCGAAGGCCGCGGGACCTTCACTCGCATGACCGTAAGCGAGAACCTCATGATGGGCGCATTTACCAGGGACGATGTCGCAGGCATCAAAGCAGACATCGAAAAGGTCTATGGCCTCTTCCCGAAGCTAGCTGCCCGGCGGGATCAGCTAGCCGGGACCATGAGCGGCGGTGAACAGCAAATGCTCGCGATGGGTCGCGCACTGATGGCACAACCGCGACTGCTTCTGCTGGACGAGCCTTCTATGGGCTTGTCGCCCGTGATGGTTGACATGATCTTTCACTTGATCGAACGCGTTCACCGTGACGGCGTGACGGTGCTGCTCGTGGAACAGAACGCGGGCCGCGCACTCGAGATGGCGGATCGCGGCTATGTGATGGAGTCAGGCGAGATCACGTTACAAGGGTCCGCAAAGACGCTTGCGTCGGATGAGCGTGTTAGAGCCGCGTATTTGGGGTGTTAGGGATAGGCAGGGCAGGTATCAATCGCGATCGGTGAGTGGCGCAAGCCTGCGCGCCATGTTGTGACTTCACCGGCTTCTTTTATTGCATCAGGAGAGAGTTCATGAATCGTTGTGTAAGCAAGATTGCAATCGGGGCAGCCACGCTTTGCTCCGGAGTGGTCGGAGCTCAAGAGATTGTCAAGATTGGCCACGTCGCCCCAACGAGTGGCGCAATTGCCCATCTGGGCAAGGACAACGAATACGGGGCCCGTATGGCGATTGAAGAGCTCAACGCCAAAGGGATAAGCATTGGCGGCAAGGCAGTCAAGTTCGAGCTCATGGCCGAAGACGATGCCGGAGATCCCAAACAGGGTACCGCAGCGGCGCAGAAGCTCGTCGACTCCAAGGTAAGTGGTGTCGTGGGGCACCTCAATTCGGGCACCTCTATTCCGGCTTCGAAGGTGTACAGCGACGCCGGCATTCCGCAGATCTCACCTTCCGCAACCAACCCAAAGTACACGCGCCAGGGGTTTAAGACGACTTTCCGCGTTGTGGCTGATGACGTGCATCTCGGCGGAACGCTTGGTCGCTATGCGGTAAAGGATCTAAACGGGAAGTCGATCGCTGTAATCGACGACCGAACTGCCTATGGCCAGGGCGTGGCGGAGGAGTTCGAGAAGGCCGTCGTTGCTGCGGGAGGCAAGATTTCCGCGCGCCAATTCACTACGGACAAGGCCACCGACTTCTCGGCCATCCTCACCGCCATCCGCTCCTCCAAGCCGGATGTCGTGTTCTATGGCGGCATGGACGCCGTCGCGGGTCCGATGATTCGTCAAGCAAAGCAACTTGGTATCAAGGCCAAGTTTGTCGGCGGTGATGGAATTTGCTCGGGGGAGCTGCCGAAGCTGGCAGGCGGTGCTATGGCCGATGGCCAGGTGGTGTGCGCAGAGGCGGGCGGTGTGGAAGGTCAGCAAAAACAAGGCCTGGAGGCATTCAAGGCGCGCTTCAAAGCGAAGTTCAATACCGATGTGCAGGTCTATGCGCCTTATGTGTACGACTCAATCAACGTGATGGTCGCGGCCATGGTGAAGGCCGGCTCCAGCGACCCTGCTAAGTACCTTCCTGAGCTGGCCAAGACCAGCGATTTCAAGGGTGTGACGGGGACGATTTCTTTTGACGCCAAGGGCGACGTCAAGAACGGTGCGTTGACGCTCTACACCTACAAAGGCGGAAAGCGTGAAGCTATCGCAGTGGTGCGCTAAACGGCGGCCCTCCCAACTTTCGAACATCTGAATCATGGAAAACAAGCTCCTTTTGGTATGTGTGGTGAGTGGCCTGGCGACTTTGTCTTCGGGCACGTTGGCGCAAAGTTCTGTCTCGGTCTACGGTCGTCTTAACGTGACGGTTGAGAGCCAGAAGAATGGCGCTAATGATGCGGTGTGGGTTGAACAAAACAACTCGTCTCGCATCGGTTTTAAAGGCACAGAAGACCTTGGCGGAGGGCTGCGTGCTGGCTTCCAGATTGAACATGGCTTTTCCCCGGACACCGGGGTTGCCGCTGGCACTTTCTGGGGTCGCCAGAGTGAAGTTAACCTCGGCGGGAGCTTCGGCTTGCTGCGTGTGGGCAATTTCACAAGTGAGGCCTACTTCGCCACGGCTGACTACATCAGCAACCACAACCACGACACCGGCACCTCGGCCGATGCCCTCTACGCGTACCTGGGACGCAGCGGAAACAAGCTGGCCTACCGTCTGCCAAGCGTCGTGCAAAACCTGAGCATTGAAGGGTCGGTGTCACTCACCGAAGGTGCGGCGAACGCAAAACGTCACTATGACGTCGCAGTGAACCACACGCTGGGTGGCCTCCAGCTCGGGCTGGGATATGAGAGCGCAGGTAGCGTTGGCGCCACGCAATCTCAGATTGCGGTCCGCGGTGCATACACGGCGGGACCGGTGACAGTCGGCGCGTATGTCCAGCGTGACAAGAACTATCTAGCGGTTGGTAGCCGCAACAACGTTCGCGTTTCGGGGATGTACGTTCTGGGAAGCAACGAGTTCCATCTCAACTTCGGCATTGCCGGCGACACCGGGTCACTGGAAGACAGCGGCGCACGGCAGCTGACCGTCGGGTTCAACCACAACCTAAGCAAGCGAACGAAGGCTTACGCGTTCTATACCCGCAAAGACGACGATGGCGCCGGGCTGTACGGAGACTTCAAGTCGCTCGCCATCGGGTTGCGGCACAACTTCTAGCGCGCACTGTGGCCGGGTACGTTGTGGCACCCTGGGAGTCTAGGCACTAAGAGTGCATATCGATCATTGCGGCGTGAGGTCTTTGGAACTCGTTGGTGTGTTTCTCGACCTCGAACTCGTCACGCCTCTGAACTTGGCGAGACGAGTCCTTTGGGGCGCCTTTGGGCGCCCCACTTTTTTTGTTGCAGTGACTCCATCACTTTCTTCCAAGCATCGGAAACAAGCCCGATTCGAACCTTGGAGTCAGGAGGCGCATCCATCCACAAACTGCCCGTGATCGGGGAGCAGTTGCTCCATGCATTGCTCACCATCCAAGGCACCGTCAAGGACACGGAAAAAGCCGGCGAAAACCTACTGAAGCTGATTTTTTCTTGTATAGGCTCTGAGGTTTGCTGCGGTATGTCGATCGTTGCCGTCCGCCAATCCCGCGATTCAAGCTAGAGCGCTGATCGTCATTAGCGATCGCACGACAGGCAGAGATCTCGACTCAGTGTTGAGCGTTGGGACGCAAATCAAACCGGAATTTTGGATACGGCCTTGATTTCCCGGAGCGCGAGGCTTGACTGAATTGTTGCTAGGCCAGGTTGCTTGCGCAGCACCTCCTCCACGAAGCGCCCATAGCTTTCTAGGTCTGCAGCTAGCACTGTCAGTGCGAAGTCCGCCTCACCGGTGACCTTGTGGCAACTCAGAACCTCGGGCAAACGCTGAACCAGTTCTTCAAAGCGATCCGCTGCTTTGCCGGCATGGTCACTGAATCGAACTTGAGCAAATGCCAGGACACCAAAGCCGAGCTTGCGACGGTCGAGGTTCGCCTGATAGCCCTTGATGAAGCCTTGATCTTCTAGCCGCTTGCGCCTACGCCAGCACGGCGTGACTGTCATGGAGAGCCTTTCTCCGAGCGCAGCATTCGACAGCGTCGCGTCGTCTTGCAAGAGACGCAACAACTGACGATCGGCTTTGTCCAAATCGGTGACAGCTACTTCTTTGCTCATGTTCACGTTTCCTGAGGCATTCGTTTCAAGAATCTGCGCTTTAGTGCGAACAATAGCAAAGTAAGCGCTGCAGACCGAGGGCAAGATGGTGCACCTACCAACACACTCCTAATGTTCGAGATGTTGACTGTCTTCAGCACGAACCACCGCCTGCACCATGGGGTTGAACTCAAGGACGGGGCGATAAAGCTTTCCTTTGAAGAGCCTCTGCGTGCCGACACTGTTCTTGATCGAGTTCGAAGTGCCGGACTTGGTGATGTCACTGCGGAGCATGCGTACGAGCGATCCTGCTACGTTGCGGCGCATAGCGAGCGCTACGTTCGATTCCTTGAAACCGCGTGGGACCAGTGGTCCGCAACAGGTAGGTCGCATGACGCGCTTCCTTTGGTCTGGCCTGTCAATGGACTTCCATCTGATGAAGAGCCCGATCACATAGATGGAAAGCTCGGCTTTTTCGCAATGGACGCCGGCGCACCAATCGGCGTGCACACTTGGCATGCAGTTAGCAGTAGCGCCAACGTCGCACTTACCGGCATAGACGCAGTTCTTAACGGCGCGACGAGCGCGTTCGCGCTATGCCGCCCTCCTGGGCATCACGCCGCGCGTGAATACGCCGGCGGATATTGCTATCTGAATAACGCGGCAATCGCTGCAGAAAGATGCGTCAGCCGAGGCGCTCGCCGCGTCGCAATTCTGGATGTCGACTTCCATCACGGCAACGGTACGCAGGACATCTTCTACCAAAGAGCAGATGTTCTCTTTGCGTCAATCCACGGCGATCCCAAGGTCTCCTATCCGTTCTTTGCCGGCTCATCGGACGAGCTTGGATCCGGGCCTGGGTACGGCTTCACGGTCAACTACCCCATGCCTTGGGGGACCGACTGGAATCACTACCAAATTGCGCTGGACAGCGCGATTGATCGTATTGCCCGCCATCGGCCCGACGTGCTCATCGTTTCGTTGGGGGTCGACACTTTCAAAGACGATCCCATCAGCCATTTTCAGTTGACCACTGATGACTATCTCCTGATGGGAAAGCGCATCGCTCGTGCTCGCGTGCCCACCCTGTTCGTGATGGAGGGAGGCTACATGGTCGACGAGATAGGGCTGAACGCCGTCAACGTCCTTCTCGGCTTCGAGGCCGACGTTTGACTCCTAGCCTGAGGCGCATGCACCCACGAGGCATGCATGCAACTGAACGCACAAAATATGACCCGATTCATTGATGTTCCTACGATGTCACGCTTAGTCGAGGACACCGGCGTAGCCCAGTTCATTGGAAATCTTGCCGAGGCAATTCAGGAAGATTTCATTCGGTGGCACGACTTCGACAAATCCGCGCGGGTTGCGAATCACTCCGACATCGGAGTTATTGAACTGATGCCCGTCTCTGATGCCGAGCGCTACTCATTCAAGTACGTCAACGGACACCCAAGCAATACTGCGCGAGGGCTCTATACCGTTATGGCCTTCGGCGTACTGGCCGAGGTGGATACAGGCTTTCCAGTCCTATTGTCCGAACTGACGGTTGCTACGGCGCTGCGCACTTGTGCAACTTCCTTGATGGCGGCGCGTGTCTTGGCCAAGCCAGGTGCTCGTCGCATGGCGCTTATCGGCAATGGTGCTCAAAGTGAATTTCAGGCAGTGGCGTTTCACAGCCACCTCGGAATTCAGGAGATCGTCGCGTACGACGTGGATCAACACGCTACTGAGAAGCTGATCCGAAATCTGTCCGAGTTTCCATCGTTGAAGGTGACACGTGCGTCATGTACCGCTGAAGCGGTACGCGGCGCAGACATCGTCACCACCGTCACAGCTGACAAGACTTACGCCACCATTCTGACGCCCGACATGATCGAGCCAGGCATGCACATCAACGCCGTAGGCGGTGACTGCCCAGGAAAGACGGAGCTCCACGCCGATGTCCTTAGACAGGCTCGCGTCTTCGTCGAATACGAGCCACAAACTCGCGTTGAAGGTGATATCCAGCAATTGCCCGCTGATTTTCCAGTCGTTGACCTGTGGCGCGTTTTGGCCGGGACTGAGGGTGGGCGTCAGAACGCTGATCAGGTAACGATCTTCGATTCCGTAGGATTCGCGCTGGAGGACTACTCGACTCTTCGATACGTGCATTCCGAGGCCACTCGCCGCAACCTTGGTGTGGATGTTGAGCTTGTCCCATGGGCAGACGACCCCAAGGATCTCTTTCGGTACACGCGATTCGGCCGCTCCCGCGCGGCGCTCCGGAGAGCCGCATGAGAGCCGGCGTATCGGACAGCAAAAGTGTCTTCTACCTTGGCTGGCTTTGGGTGGACCCACGCCAGGAAAAGAGTAGTTGCATAGCTCTCTTCGCTTTGCACATTGGTCGCAGCCGCGAAGGCGGTGAAAGGCGGTCACTCGGCGAACAACTCCCGGGCGCTTTAGCTCACCGTTAGTTCGACCCGCTGCTGAAATGCCTCTCGGGCAAGTTGTGGAGGCGTCGAATCACTGCTTTTTGGGTATCGGCTACCTGCGCTGCGAGCGGCGATGCATTCGTACCGCCGATCCCTTCAGGAGAGGATGCGGCAATGACTGGGCCGGCTTTGAGGCAAAAGATGTTGGACATGTGCTCGAGGTTGCAGATATCACTCGAAGTGCCGGTGGTGTCTGAACTGGGCGCGCCTCTGGAAGTGACCGTAGCTCTGCGCAATTCAAGTGCAAGCCCGGTGTTGATCGATGATCCCTCGCATTCGTTTGTCGTTGCAGTGCATCTTGTTGACCAAGCGACGCTTGAAGACTACACCTTCAAATTGGGCAGCCTCAGTGCAATGCAGTTCCATGGGTCTGGCCAAGTTGCGCTGAAAGAGCCCGTGCCGCATAAGGTGGCAATCGCTGCAGAGAGCGGGATCAGAGTCACCGTTGATGCAACTCAGCGCCTCTTCCTGAAGCCCGGACATTACCAGGCATATGCAAGTTGCAGTCACATCGAGTCACATCGCGTGCACTTACAGGTTCTGCTAACGAGGCGTTCGGTCAATGTGCTTCTAGTGATTGCGCAGAACGTCAACAGCTCATACAGCCGGCGCGAATGGGCCATAGATCGATTGGCTCAAATCTATTCCAGTTTCGTTGAGGCGAGCTTGCCGGCGCCTGAGGCCGCCGCTGACGTACAGCACCAGCAAGAGGAAGCGAACAAGGCGGTTTTCGCGGAGTTCACCAAATGGTGGAGCGGACAATTGGCCATGCCTGACCTTGATGAGCGGCTTCGAATTTGCGCTAAGCCAGACAATGCGTTCTATCCGCTTCCCGCAGAGTCTCGTGTTTCCGCAGCTCCATGCGGCATTGCAAATCGAAATGAAAACGAAGCTTAATCGAATGCCTGTTCAACCTGGTCGGTAGCCCGTCGCCTGAGCAGCTGGAGAAGGAGCAACCCGGGTATCACCGTGTATTCAGGCAGATCGGACCTGCGCGAAGCGCTCGAGTGCTTGCAATCTTCAGTTGCCGCACCGAGCGAGCCAGCTCCAGAAGTCGGAGCATCACCGGCAGCTGTCGCGCATGCGGTGTGTGTACTCTCAACCGCCGGACCGGCAAAGACGTGCGTGCTCCTTTTAGCTGGCGCCGCTGCACGTACTGCTGCAGTAGTTCACCCTAAATCGCACTTCTTGAGGCAGCGACACAATTGGATCGTTCCCAGCGTTAAGAGCGGCAGGTCAGAAAGCTTTCGCTCCAAAGATCTCAAGGGCTCGTTTCGTGTTCGAGCGGTCGAAACGGGTTTTGACGGCGCCTTCGGGTGCCTCCCTTTTTCTTTTTTCAGCGCGGCGGAATCCGACTCGGTTGCAGTCGTTCTGTCAAACGTCCGAAGCTCGAACATCGAGTGAACCGGCGGGGTAACGGCGGTGCTTTGTATCGGCATCTTCGTGCCGTTGTGGTCGGTCATCTCATTCTTTGGATCCTTCGAAGATTCGTGCTTGCTGCTTGCCGTGTAGATTTGAGGACGAATCAGCCGGTGATGCGGGGGTGGACTCTTTGGAGAAGGTGCACTCCAATGTGGGCGCCGTAACGTTCCGCCAGCAAAGATTCATGGGCAGATGAGCACATTGACGGCGAACGACTTTTTATGCGTCGGGTGGATAACGTCGCTTTACAAAGCGACATGTAGGCCGCCTACTTCTCGTTAGGCCGCACAGAAGGTAAGCCGCGACCAGACCATCCGAGCCAAGTCATGCAGATCGAGCACAAGACAACCGTACTTGCTCCGCCAAGCGTCCTGTTCCACATCTACGAGGATGTCTCCAATTGGCACGTCTGGGATCCAGACACCAAACGCGCATTCCTGGATGGTCCGCTCCAGGTCGGTGCCAGAGGGAAGCTCACTCCGACCAAAGGCAATACGGTTCCGATGCGGGTCACTGAGGTCACCCGTGATCGATCATTCACCGTCGAGTCAAAGATTCCACTGTTTCGCATGCTCTTCGAGCACGAGCTCACGCCTACAAACGGCGGAACTGAGGTCGTTCACAGGGTCACCCTCTCGGGGCCTCTCCTGATTATCCTCGGCCGCATGCTCGGCAAGCAGATAGATTCAGGTCTGCCCGTCACCCTGAAGAAACTCAAGCAGTTGGCCGAGGCGCGCAGTGCGGCCTAACCCTTCCATCGAGAGGACGTCGTCCGGCAAGCCGGGCGCCGCCTCTCATGTCAAACGTTAGGCGCCTCAAGAGCTATGACTACACCTGAATCCATCCACCGCCTGTTGACAGTGGCCACCTCACTCATCGATCAAGCGGCAGGCGAGATTCGCGATTCGAAGCTTGAACCGGTGCGCGAGAACATTGAGCACATCGGGAGAGCTATCGCCGAATTGTTCGAGATCCAACAACAGATCTATCGGCTGCAGCCGGATCTGATGCCGGACTACCTAAAACAACCATCCGAGTATTCGGAGGCGAATCGACTGCTCACTGAGTACATGTACAACGCATCCGAGTTCGAGATTGCCGGAAACCACGAACGAGCCATCCAAACACTCCAGGAATTTTTGGGCCTCGAATCCTCCGAGTTGCACAGAAATATCGCCGAAGGCGAGATAAAAAGGCTTCAGGGTGCAGCAGGCGCCTAACCCTTCCATCGAGAGGACGTCGCCCGGCAAGCCGGGCGCCGCCTCTCATGTCAAACGTTAGGCATCATGGAAAGCAACTCCTCAGGCCCAACGTCTGAGCATCTTGCGCGCCACTTTCTCTAGTTCAGTATCGACATGAATAGACTGTCTGCCTACGGCGCTTTCGCCGCCCTTCTTTGCTATGCGCACCTCGCAAACGGGCAACTTCTCAAGTACGAAAGCGAGGCAGAAGTTCATGGAGCAGCTGCTGTATCTCCTGAAACCATACGACAGATCCTGAAGAAGCTTCAAACCGCTTGCGCGCCATACCAAGACCCAAACCGACTAACTTTGGAGGTCGCAGTAGCTGAATGGGAGTTGCGTCATCGTGACTTTCTGAAAGAGAACGAGCGCATCAAACAGGAGTTTCTGGATGTGGCAAATGACTCTACAACCACTCCAGAGACGAAGCGCAAGCTCCTATACATCTTCGAAGTGATCGCACCGACCGCAGTCGAAGTTCAGTCCAACGCACTCATTTCGCCTCTCACGCTACTTCCTGATGCGAAGTCAAAGATATCCATCTGCTCAAGCTACGCGATAGCAATTTCAGAAGGAAAGTTCAATCTCGAGAGAAATGATCCTGTCGTCGCAAAATACTTGAAGCAGCGGATTGCAGACAACACAGATAAGACTCTTGGGAAGACGACGTCCGGTCTTTCCATCGCTCCAGATTTAGCGGCGGCCGATAAGGAACTCATAGGGTGCTGGCAGGCACAGCGCGTTGTACGGCTCCTCAGTGACGGCCGAAAAGCTACCAATGACACGAACTACTGCACGATGAGCATTCAAGATGCTCAAATCCGCACCCGCTGCACCGGCCCCGGACCTGGCGCGGTGATTGAGTACTCGTACAAGATCACCAAGCCTGGCGTTTATCAAGCAACGATGACCTCAAATAGCGGAACGCAGCAAGGTATTGGTACGACCCGCGAGTACATCTATCGGATAGATGGGGATAGTCTCCACATCGAAACGTATCTCCAAGCAGCGCAGCCACCCGTCGCCACTCTCGCTGTCAAGGTCGAATCGGTGTCAAGGAAGGTTCCTTGCCAGGATAAATAGACAGGCGTCGGTGCCGAATGACGCCTAACCCTTCCATCGAGAGGACTCGCCCCGGCAAGCCGGGTCGAGCCTCTCATGTCAAACGTTAGGCGTCAGAAGGAAACTGCTTTAAGCAGACGGCCATGAGCGGAGTAGGCCGGACAAATTTTGAAGAGGAGCGGGCCGTCTCATGGAAGATGCTGAAGAAACTCCGGCAGAGATGTTCCAGCGCAAGCTGAAGGTTTCGTCTGCCCTTTCCAACAAGCTCGTCTCAGGTGGCTTGAGAACGATTGAAGAAGTCGCCTACTTCCCGTTGTCAGAGTTTCAAGAGATCAGTGGTCTGTCTAGTACTGAGGCTGGGGACTTGCGCTATATCGCGAAGGCATACTTGCTGAACGAGACGCTCGACAAAGATCCGGACTTTTGGTGAAACCCCGAGGTACATGAAGCGCAAACTAGCTTCTCACCCGCCAAGGAGGTAGTCGCAGTGGTGGCCAGCCTCCTGTACATCATTCCTCGTGCGTGACGCCTAACCCTTCCATCGAAGGACGTCACCCGGCAAGCCGGGTGCCGCCTCTCATGTCAAACGTTAGGCGTCCGGGTGCGCCAGGCGCCGGAACTCTTTCGGAGGTCTCAACCAAATGCTTTGTCAAACGTGCAACAAAAAAGAGGCTCTAGTTCACATATCCGGCGCCTCAGGATCAACTGAGAGTTTTTGTCGAGCCTGTGCAGACGCCTACTACATCGGCAATGGTATGAACTCCGCTCGCAACCTAATCCAACTCTCAAACTTTTATCGCGCGAAGCTGTATGACGAGCTAGAACTCAAGCATCCCGAAGCGTTCGACAACAGTGACGACGAAGCGTGCATCCGAGGCACCGAAGTAATGTGCCGCTTTCTAAAAGAACGTCTTACGGAAGACAACATTGAACTCAACGAAGACGGCTTCGATATGTTGTGCCAAGACTTTTTCGGCTCACATCTCTTCTATGAACGCGCCGACAAGTTGAAAGCAAAGGGTACTGGTGACAAAGCCGAAGACTCTCTTTGAAGCAGGCGCCTAACCCTTCTATCGAGAGGACATGCCCCGGCAAGCCGGGGCATGCCTCTCATGTCAAACGTTAGGCATCGCCGAATGTAGGCTCTTGTTGGAGATGTCGATGAATGCATACTCGTCAGACGTTGTTTCCAAGTACCGCTTCCGCGGCCTCTTTGGCGGCCTTTTCGTTGGAGGGCTTGTCGGCGCTCTCATTGCTGGGCAGTTCATTACAACCTGGGCCGCGTCAGCAACCCACTACTTCGGAGCCGTAATCGCTTCCGCAGTGGCGTGCGCAATGGTGGGATTCTTCTTCGCTGAGGCATTCGTCGCACGCTTGGCCTCGGAAGACAACGCTGGGACCTTAGACGCATCGCAAGACGAGAAAGCTGGCTCTATCTCTGACGTTGATGACTAGGCTTAATGCCGATCTACTCCCAAGGCAAGACTGCGCGGCCAAGCCAATCACCGCGAAGGAGGAGTCACGGTTGTGCGGAGAAGCGATGCCTAACCCTTCCATCGAGAGGACCCGCCCCGGCAAGCCGGGCCGAGCCTCTCATGTCAAACGTTAGGCCGCACAAAGTGACTCGCGGAGACTTCGAACTGCTGCTAAAGCAATCTTGTCTTGTTGCCAAGGCTGAGGCCATCAGCCGCAGCGGACGAGTCGCCACATTGAAGGAACAAGCGAAGGCGATTGAAGCAGCTCTTATCTCTTCCGGCTTGTACAAAGGCGAAATCGATGAGCGAGCTCTGAACAGATACTCTCTGGGCGAAATCACTCTTGGCAGTCTTGCCCAGCACCTCAGCTCGCGAGCCGCCGCCCCAGAATGAAATACCCTGTACCAACCCAAGCCGCAGCCATGCTCCAAGACTGGTCTATGCCCTTGGCTGAGCGTGCGGGCGTCACTCTCGAAGAGTTCAAGAGATCTCCAGAAACGTATGTGAGCTTTCCACTGTCGTCTGTTCGCGTAGAACTCATGGACGGTTCATTCGTCGAGTTCTGTAACGCTTTTGCTCTCGTAGACGAGGAACTCAGAGCCATCGCCGTCTTTACAGAGCACTGCGGTCACCATGTACTTCCATTCCATGAAGCGAGAGTGTTTCAAGATGGCAAGTTGCTATTCGCGCAAAGTGCGGCCTAACCCTTCCGTCGAGAGGACGTCGCCCGGCAAGCCGGTCGCCGCCTCTCATGTCAAGCGTTAGGCGTCCGATCTCGATTCATGTCAGACACCGAAAAAACCACAGCCCGCGTAGTTCGCGATGGTTTCGAGCGAGCTTGCAAGGCTTTCACTGATCGAATTCAGTCCTTCGGTTTCAATCGATCGAACAAGGCGTTTTGGGTGCAACGCAGCGAGTTCACCGCAAGCTTCATACACGCCCGTCGCGGAGGCATCTCTTACGGCGCCGCGATGAATGCATCCGTCCACATACGGCTCCACCTGGGTATTCGCGTGCTAAACGATCCCTTTGACGCCGTCGCACTAAATGGGCCTCACAGTGCTTCTGGCGGATATGACCTGCCCGCGTCACCCAACTACCATCTTCGCTTCAATGCAAGCACTGGAAGCACCTTTGATCGATGTGTCGGCGACCTCGTCCGCTTCGTTGAACAGCAAGGGTTGCCCTGGTTCTCCACGTTCTCTCAGCCACAGGTCCTACTTGATCATCCAAAGTCTCCGCTAGCAGAAGATGCGAAGAAGTCTTTGCGGGCGGCGCTAGATGGCCAAATCGATCAAGCAAACTATGCCCTGTCCGGAAAGCTTCTCGGGGTCAAGCCAGTCTCGGCTTTGGCCACAGACGCCTAACCCTTCCATCGAGAGGACGCTGTCCGGCAAGCCGGCGAGCGCCTCTCATGTCAAACGTTAGGGAGCAAGAAATCATGCGACTTGCAATCGCTGGCCTTCTCGCACTCCTCCTTGCCTCGGCAGAAGTAGGCGCCGAGGAAATCAAGTATTCGATCTATTCGATCCCGCTGTTTGGCGACAAGCCGAATCTGGTCGCTGGGGGCAAGAAGGTATATCTGCTAACGGAAGTCACTGTCGCCAAAGGGCCTTCTCCGGACGAACAGAACTGGAAGAAGTCGATCGCAGTGACTTCCGGATTTGAACTCGGAGCAAGCATCTATCGAAGTCGTCAAGTCGATGGATTCGGAATGTGGATCCAGAAAGACGGGGGCGGTTTTAGCTGGGAATGGTTTGATCGAGTGGGCCCTGAAACTTTTCGAAAGCGTCAAGGCGCAGGGCTGCTAAAAGTCCGACTGGTACGCGGGGAAGCCTTCGAAGAGGTAGCGGAGATTAACTTCTTAACTGATGTCACGATGCGACTAAACACAAGATGGTTCATTCCGTTCCTTGACAAAGAAACAGACCAAATCGTCATCAAGACGGGTAGCGTGTTTCGCCTTGCTCCCTAACCCTTCCATCGAGAGGACTCGCCCCGGCAAGCCGGGTCGAGCCTCTCATGTCAAACGTTAGGCCGCACTGAGAAGCGTGGATATCCTCATCTGCATTTTGATTGGGCTCGCCGTTGGCTTTGCGCTGGGTCGCGGAAGCCGACCGTTTGCCTTCTCTTTTCAGAACGACGGAGAGGCACGCCTTTCCAGTGAGATTCGGGCGCATTTCGGTGCGCCTGACTATCACTTGATGAATCACGTTACGTTGCAGTTGCGGGACGGCACAACTCAGGTCGATCACATTCTTGTCTCTCGCTTTGGCGTCTTCGTCATAGAAACCAAGAACTACAACGGCTGGATCTTCGCTAACAGCAAGCACGCAAATTGGACTCAAGTTCTATTCAAGCGAAAGTCCCAGTTCCAGAACCCGATCTTCCAAAACCTGCTGCACGTCCGGGTAGTACAAGAGATGCTTGACTTTCTTCCTGCAGACTGCGTCAAGTCAGTCGTGGTCTTCACTGGAGAAGCCGAATTCAAGACAGAAGTTCCTCACGGGGTGGTCTACCTCTCAAAGCTTGTAGATCACATCCGCGAGCAAGATATCGAGGTCATGTCGCAGAATCGAATGCAATTCTGTGTTGGTCGGCTTGAGACCGCACGACTGGCCATCACCAATCAAACCGATGTCGAGCACATTGAGAACTTGCGGCGCAGGCATGGCGGTGCGGTCTAACCCTTCCATCGAGAGGACGCTTTCCGGCCTTCGGCCTCCAAGCGCCTCTCATGTCAAACGTTGGCGTCCGAATCGCATGCCGAAGCGCACCAAGCCATACCTACTTCACGCGTCAATCCGACCAGATGCGGATGTCGACTACGAGTCATACCCGTTCAGCATCCCTGCTGTGCGCGAGATCGCTAACATCGACTTCCATCCAAACGTGACTTTCTTCGTCGGAGAGAACGGTTCGGGCAAATCCACAGTCATGGAAGGCATTGCCATCGCACTCGGCTTCGGAGCTGAAGGCGGCACAAAGAATGTTCGCTTCCAGTCGGCAGGCTCGCTGTCCTCACTTCACGACAGCTTGCGTCTTGCGCGGGGAGTGCCGAAGCCACGTGATGAGTACTTTCTTCGAGCCGAAAGCTTTTTCAATGTTGCAAGCTACATGGATGAAACAGGCTACCTTGAGGGCTACGGCGGGAAGTCACTGCATACGCAATCTCACGGTGAGTCATTCATGGCCGTGCTGCTAAACAAGCTGCGCGGCAACGGTCTCTACCTACTAGATGAACCAGAAGCCGCGCTATCCCCCAGCCGGCAGCTTGCGGCGCTCAGTGCAATCCACCAGCTTGTAGAAGATCACTCGCAATTCATCATTGCAACCCACTCTCCCATTCTGCTTTCCTATCCAAACGCGAAGATCATTCAGTTCGACAAGTCAGGCATCAGCGAAGTTGCCTTTGAAGATACAGAGCACTTCTCTGTCACACGTGACTTTCTCAACAATTATCCAAGGCGCCTTGAGCAGCTACTTCAAGATGACACAGACGCCTAAACCTTCCATCGAGAGGACCCGCCCCGGCAAGCCGGGTGGGGCCTCTCATGTCAATCGTTAGGTTGCACCGGCGCTTCTCGCTATGGAATTTCTAGTCGTCATCATCTTCGTCGCTGCCATCGCGTACTTCGCTTTAAAGCTCAGGCTGCCTACGAAACAGAAGATCTCAAGGGACCATCTGCCCGATGTCTTTGTTGTGATTGACCTGGAAACCACTGGACTCGATGCGAGCAAGCACGAGATCATTGAAATCGCCGCCATCCGCTATCGCAAGGACGGTGGCAAGGAGCACGAGACATATCAGTCTTTGGTCAGGCCGAAGAAGAAGGTGCCAAAGAAGATCACGGAGATCACAGGGATCACTCAAGAAATGATCGAACGTGATGGTCAAGAACTTCACAAAGCGTTAGCCGAATTCAACGAGTTCATTGGCACTCATCGTCTCGTCACCTTTAACGCCGAATTCGACATGGCCTTCTTGACCAGTGCCTGGAAGAAATGTGACCACGCCGTACCACGCAATCAGGTCTCTTGCGCCCTAAAGATGGCTCGTCGGGCTTGGCCGGGCCGCAAGACCTATCGCCTTTCCGACCTTGCGAGTGCAACCTAACCCTTCCATTGAGAGGACGTCACAAGGGCTGCGCCCTTGCGCCGCCTCTGATGTCAAACGTTAGGCGCCGCAAGAGTGCACCTCCGCAGAGTCCTTGCAGTCTCTTTTCTTGTTCTGCCGTGCCTCGCAGACGCGCAGGACGCTATGCCCGCGCTTGAGTACGACGCTAGAGCAGATGAACAATGCGCCGCGTCCCGGGGCTATGAGATCAAAGAAGAATGGGCGAATGAGCTAAACGCTCGGCTTCCCGAAGTTCAAGCCCTATGGAAGACCACAGCGCCGCTTATGTTTGCCGCCGTGAGCCGGCTAACAGGTAAGCTGATTGACGCACCCTCGTCGCGCATTCGACTTACTCTGTGCGATTCGCCATCTCAGGCCAGGCTCGGCATCAGCGTCAACATGCGCTTTGCGCTCGGCTCCTTCACCGCCAAACCGGTTCCACTTCGCTACAAGATTGACACGGCGTTCCACGAGGTCCTGCACGACTTCACACGCCGTCACGTTCCAAAGGCGTCTCCGCTTAAAAAGCTTCACAACGCTGAATCAAGTTGCGTCCTCAACCATCTTCATCTACTGTCGCTTCACAAGGCCGTTCTTCTCTCGCTTGGAGAGAAAGCGGCGCTTGAGAATATGGTCGAAATCGATAGCCAGCTGCCATCCGGTTGCTACTCAAGGGCCTGGGCAATCGTCAATGAAGCTGAAGGCACGTACAAGCAATATCTACAAGAGCTGGCCGGCGGCGCCTAACCATCCCATTAAGACGACGCTCCCTGGCATGCCGGTCCGCGTGTCTCATGTCAACGTTCGGCGGTTCAATGAGTTATGACCTTCGCTTCCATGCAAGCCGGGTCGGGCGTCTTGTGTCGGACGTTGAGCGCTTCAAATTAGCTTCTGACTCTATGCAATCCACATCTAGTAAGACCGCAGAAGATCGCCACAAGGCCAAAGACAGCTTCAACGACTATCAGAAGGACACCCGCGGACGGGTGACGCAATTGGCCAGCTACGCCTTCTTATTGGCGGGGAGTTCGTTTACAGCAACAGTGACTGTCTTCTCCTCTCGACCGAGAAGTGAACTAAAGCCAGCTTTAGTTCAGTTCCTGCACAGCGGTTGGTGTAGCTTGTTCTTGTCGATGGCGGCCTTCTTCTCTTTGGTCGCGGTTATGGTAATCCGCGACTACTTTGTGGCGGAAGCAGTTTGGCGACCAAAAATCGCTGGCAAGAAGCCGCTTGTAGATGACGTATGGTTTCGGCGGCTATGGGCATGCTTCGAAGTATCACTCGTGATCCTGTTCATTCTCGGCTCTGCCACACTCGGCTACGGCTTGTACAACATCATGGAAGCTGCTCGGGCGCTGGTCGCTTGACCTCCGTTCGAGGCCCAGCGGCGCGGGGCGCTTTTCCTTGCAGCGAGGGGATGTCCAGCTGGTTGCGCCGTCTGTCCATTCTCGAGCCATAGACGCGGTGTTGCGTTCTTTAGCGTTGAAGCAGTTTCTGCGAGAGTTCTTTGAGGCGCTTCGATACGAAGCCGGACGCTTCTTTGGCTGTCCACCGCCGCTCAAAGTTTTGGAAGACTCCTCCGGGCCGCGTCACCTCCTCTGATGTCAGGCGTTAGGCGCCTGAACCCGTAGCCGTGCACGGTTCGCAGTCAGTTGAATCGCGGTAAAGGTCAAATGCTGTACGCCCACTCGAACTCCGGTCCTCATTTATTACGAACATGGCGAGACTGGAGCTACAAGAAGTACCGAAAGAACAACGTAACTTTGGGGGAAAGACTCATCGACGCCTGCGTGATGGAAGATCAGGTCGTTAAGCAACAGAAGGAGTTCGGGGAGCTCGTTCCAGCGTCCGTTGCAGATCGCGAGCCAGGCACTGAAGTCAGCGCTCAGAGGCCCAACTCTTCCACTGAGAGAACGAGTCGCGGCACACCGGACTAATGTCTCATTCAGACGGGACTGGTCTCCTACTAGAGAGCGAGTAAATACATTGCTATCACGATAAGTATCCTTATCGCCATAGCTGGGTCAGGAGCCTAAACTGATGGCGTGAAAAACCCGCCCGTCCCGGTTCCCGCCTCAACCCCAGATGGATACCCCAGCGCCGACGAACTCGCGGCGCTGCGTGCCTGGTACGCAGGTCTCCCGGCGCGTCAGGCCGTGATGCAGTATCTGGGGCACAAGAAGGCGTCGGGGCAGTCGTCGCGCGCCATGCTCCGTGCGGTCCGCCGGCAGCTCGCGCGTTTCGCCAGAAGTCGGGGGCGCGAAGAGCTCGAGGCGCTCTTCATGCATCCCGCGCCGGAACGGTATTCACGAGCCAAGCAGGTGATCGGCGCGGCTGAGGCTATCCGCCTTTTGCCGGTGGCCATACCGACGCTCACGGACGACGTGGCGCGATGGTTCTCCGCTCGTGCGGTGGGTGCGCTGCACCGGCATGGCATTCACACTCTGACCGATCTCACCGTGCGCGTGCCGCGCAGGCATCGATGGTGGGCGGTGATCCCCGGTCTCGGCGGCGTCCAGGCGGCCAGAATCGAAGCTTTCTTCGCCCGCCATCCGCAACTCACCGAGCGCGCGCGAGCGCTCGTGGTGCAAGAGCCCGGGCAGGCCCGGCCTTGGGAAGCGCTGGTGGTGCCAACGGAGGTGGACGGTTCGAACGGCACGTTCAGGGCTCCCCGCGAGACCTGTACCTTGCGCGCCGACAACGACTATGAGGCGATCCAGGCGTGGCTGGCCCTCCAGGACAATGATGAAACGCGACGTGCCTATCGCAAGGAGGCCGAGCGGTTGATGCTGTGGGCAATACTGGAACAGGGCCGGGCCCTGTCATCGCTCACCACCGAAGACGCGGTGGCCTACAGGCAGTTCCTGCGCAAGCCAACACCGAAGTCGCGCTGGGTGGGACCCGCTCGACCGCGGTCGGCACCAGATTGGCGCCCGTTCCAGAAGGAGCTGTCAGCGCGATCCACGAGTTATGCGCTTTCGGTAATCGGCGCAATGTTCCGATGGCTGATCGAGCAGCGCTACCTCCTGGCCAACCCGTTCTCGGGCGTCAAGGTCAAGGGCGCAGCCCGGCATACGCCCATGGAAGCTTCTCACGTGTTCACGCAGCACGAGTGGTCCTTGCTGCGCAGTACCGCCGACGGCCTCGAGTACGAGCCGGGCTGGACGCTTGAAGCAGCACAGCGGCTGCGGTTCACACTAGACTTCTGGCGCGACACTGGGCTGCGCCCTCTGGAGATGGTTCGCTCCACGCTTGGTGACCTTTATCGAGACGATGCCGGCGACAACTGGATTCGCGTGGTAGGCAAAGGCAGCAAGGAAGGCGACGTGGCCATGCCGCTGTCTGCCCTGGGGTCGCTGGAGCGCTTCCTGATGCAAAGAGGCCTGCACACCGCGCGCGGCCGTTGGAATCCGAGTGCACCCCTCGTGCCCAGCTTGGATCAGCCGGAAGTGGGCATCACGACTGGGCGCATGCGTGCCATGCTAGGACGGTTCTTCCGTTTGGCGGCCGTCAAGCTAGATGCCGTGAGTCCGACTGCGGCCGAGAAGCTGCGACGTGCAACCCCGCACTGGCTGAGGCACACACACGCTACGCATGCACTAGAGCGTGGCGTGGACCTGAAGACGGTCCAAGACAACCTGCGCCATGCTTCCATCAGCACAACGTCGGTGTACCTGCACACCGACAAGGCTAGGCGAGCGCGGCAGATGCGAGAGGCGTTCCGAAGCTAGGCAATCCTGGGCTGCGCCGCAAGGCGCTTCAGCCCTTGAGGTCCGCGCGCAGCTCCTTGAACGTCGGTGACACGAGGCTCCACTTGCGCAGCCAGATCACCGTCGACAGCAGCAGTACATCGCCAATCAGCTCCACCGACCTGGTGAACTTCTTGAGGCGCGCGATGGTTCGCTTGGCCTCGCTGGTTGCCAAGATGATCTCGCTCAGCGGGTCGCTGGTGTCGGCCATGATGTCCTGCACGGCCATCAGGCGCAGGTTCGACGCGGCGCCGCCCAAAGCCTGGCACCATTTGTAGTACTCCTTGCCTTCACCGCCTGGGGCATCCACCGGCAGGGCCTCTGCCATAGCGTCCAGTTCGGCGGCCAGCTCACAGAGCTGCTTGGCGGTGTAGTTTGTAGCCATGTTGTGGGTCTCTCAAAGGTTGGAAAGCGCCTGAGCCGCCTTGTTCAGCTCTTTGGCCGTGGCGGCAGTGGCCTTCAATGACCGCTTCAGCGAGCTCTTGTCATAGGCGAGCGCCTTGCGAATGGCCTCGTGGTCCTGTGCGACCTTCTGCAGCGCTGCCTTGTACTGGGTGAGCACGGCGGTGTCTTGCTCGTACTTGCGTCGGGTCCGGTCAATCTCGCGCCGGCCCAGGAACTTGTCCGTCAGGTCGGCTTGGCCTATGGAGCAACGCACGAAGTTCACGGCCTGGACGCGCTCACCGTTGATCTCGCCGACGTAGACGTCCGCCAGACGGGTCAGCAGTGTCACGACCTGCGTCACATCCTCGTGCGTCTCGTCCATGAGCTTGCGGAGGTTCTGATGACGGTAGGCGTCAAGCGAGCGGTTGAGCACCGCGAACAGCGAGCGCGTCGCCGCCTCGTCGCGGGCGTTAACCGGGAGCCCGTAGTCCTTGACCGCGTCCAGAGTGGCGTTCATCTTGGAGCTCACGGCGGGCACATCGCCGGACGCGAGTTCGCCGAGCGCGAGAAAGTATGTGCTGAGGGCGTCGTGCAGGGCGGCGATCTCGATGTAGGCCGCGTCGAATTGCGCCTGCGGCTTGCGACCCGTGCGCCCGATCTCGCATGTATCGCCCTCGAGCCGAGTTCTGAGCAGGATCTTTTCCGAGTCGCGCCAGCGAACCGCCGCGGACTTGTTTCCCACCACATCGGCCGCGGAGGACGAGTAGGTCGATACGTCGTGCAGGTTCACGCACGCCGCCAGAAGCAGGGCCACCAAGAGGGCGGTGGCGCTCTGCACTCGGGGGATGGGCGATTTCATTGGCCTTCCTTCCAATCGTGAGTGCATAGGGAGTCAGTCGAGGGGGTCACTTGCAGACCTCAGCCAGGTCGAGCGTGAAGCTGCACGACGTTTGCGGCTGGCTCTTCCACCGGTGGCTCTCCATGCCGGCGGTGCAGGTCGCGTCTTCCAGCAGCGCGATGTCGGCGTCATGACGGCACACCAGGATCGCGGTCTCGGACCCAACCCGCTGGACCCGTAGCTTCAGGCCCTTGAACGGCGCCAGCACGCTCGGGTTGCCGGCCGTCGTGAGCTTGAAGAACTGCTCGTCCTCCAGAAGAGGGCTAGGCGGGCGCGTCAGGTAGCGCACCGACCCGTCGACGACGGAGGAGAGCTTGGTCAGCGACGATGCCAGGTCGTTCAGCTGGTTCTCAGAATATGAGCTCGATGCCAGCGTGCAGGCTGCAGAAGTCAGCAGCAGGCCGATCAGGGCGATGTGCTTCATTGTTTCGGCTCCCAGTACACAGACTTCCCCGTGTCAATGTTTTGGCCGGTGTCGAGATCCCAGGCTTGCAGCGCCTGGAGCGGCTTAGGGGCGGAGTTGCTCAGGGCACCGTCAATCGTTTCCCAGAGGGCCATCGCATTGCCGATCGCCATGTCGAACAGCGGGTCGTAGTCGATCCTGCCGCCCGTCGGTGTGGGGAGGTCTTTCAGGAACTTCGGGTCCGACGTGCCGGGCCGTGGGTAGTTGACCTGCAGACCAGCAGTGAGGTGCCGAGCGAACGGGAGTAGCCGGTTGCCCACGCGGATGGCCGACATGACTTTGGAGAAGCCCGCATGCCACTTGTCGATCGAGGGCGCACTCTTGGAGAACTGCTCCGGGTAGGTCATGCGCATGATCGCGCGCCAGCCGTCCGCGATCTGCGGATCCAGGCGGGCATCGTCCTTGGGGTGGCTGCACGCGGCGATGCTGGCAGTGAGGTGGGTCGTGGCGCCGCTGTCCGGATGCACGTTGAGGCGCTGGAATACGTGCGAGTCCTGGTGCATCTCGCACTCGCGGTGTGCCGACTTGTTTAGCTCGTAGGGGCCGACGATCTTGTTCACGATCGGGTGGATCGTGACGTCGGTCGCCACGTGGGCGGCGTAACCCATGAGCCAAGCGGTCAACTTCTGACGCCCGTCGCCGTCGCTGAGCGGGTGAATGTATGCAACGGCATTGCGGAGGAACTCGGCCGAACGCTCATGGTGGAAGAGGTCTGCCCACGCGTCCTCGCCGCCAAGGTACGGGTAGTCGGGGCTGATTGCCCCGAGCTCCACGTAGGCGAGGTGGGTGGAGACCGCCAAGCCGGTGGCGTTGGAGATCTTGTGGCGACGCATGAGCGATCGGCACTGGTTGGCGAGCGTGATGTGGGCGTAGGCGCCAGACATGTTTGTGGTGTCCTGTTTTGTGCCCGTGCGATCAGTGGTGCGGCGTGCCGCAGCGCGCTAATCTGCGTCGGGCGGGTCAAACGTCGTCGATTTGGGAAAAAAGATCATCCAGTGGTCCAAGATAGCGCATTGATGGGAAATATACCATGAAGACGGGAAGAATAGTCATCATGCTGGCAGTTTGTATTGCGTTTCTGGGAAACTGGATGGAAAATCAGTGCCACACCACAGGAATGGAGACCATGGAACACTTTTCGATCGTGCAGGCGATCTGCCGGCTCGCTTTGGTGTCGCCCAACGAGGCGCTCACACACCAAATCGATCGCCTCTCCGAAGCGCTAAGCGAGACCGGGGACACGAAGGCTGCTCAGCAGCTCAAGCAGCTGATCAAGAGTGCCTCGCGTAATCAAGACATGACGCCACGGCGCTTGGTACCCTCTCGCGGGGCCACCGTCAGCCTGCCAGGTGAAGTGCTGCTTCCGACGACCATCTTGCCGAGCGATCGCGAGTCCGGCGCTAGGCTCGTCGACGCGATCTTCCCGACGGCAGCGACCGTTTCGCGGCCGTATCTGCTGCCTTACCTTGAGCGAGCGGTGCTGACGCTGGTCAGCGAATGGCGGCACATGGACGAGTTGCGTGCGGTGGGCGAACAGCCCTCCTTGTCATGCCTGCTTACCGGAGCGCCTGGTACAGGTAAGACGACGCTTGCGCTGTGGATGGCTCATCAGATGGGACTGCCGGTGCTGGTTGCACGTGTGGACGCGATGATGTCATCGTTCTTGGGCACCACGTCTCGCAACATTGCCCAGGTTTTCGACTTCGCCAACCGTTTCCGTTGTGTGCTCTTGCTAGACGAGCTTGACTCACTCGCCAAAGTCCGCGACGACGCAAACGAGGTTGGGGAGATCAAGCGCGTCGTCAACGCATTACTGCAGAACATGGATGTCCGAGCAAGCAGCGGCATCACGCTTGGAATTACGAACCATCCTCAGCTCCTGGATCCAGCTGTATGGCGTCGCTTCATGAGCCAGATTGAGGTGCCCCTTCCAACGCAGGAGATTCGCGAGTCCATCGTGCGTCGTACGTTCGAGCCTCTTGAGGTCCCTGAGGCTTTGGTGCATCTGCTTGCCGCGTTGATGGAGGGCAGTGCAGGCTCTGAGGTGAAGACGATCGTCTCTCTATACAAGAAGCGACAGGCAATGTCCGGCGAGGATGTCTCTCCGATCGAAACGATCAGGGAGATCGTGGCACTCAACAGTGGGCGTCTCTCCTTGGAGGTGAAGTCGCTGCTAAAGCGAGACGATCAAGAACTCGCCAGGTGGATTCGCAACAGGCTTGGCGGCAACATCGGTGTTGTTGAACTCGGCGCCCTCTTCAACAAGGGAAAATCTACTGTAGGTCGATGGGTAAAGGAACCTGAGCGCAAGGAGGCGTGATGGCTGACGACTTTGGCCCCATTCAAGTGGTGCTCGAACCCCGAGGCTTTCAGGAAGAGCGTGTACGACAGCCCGGCGGACGTCCCAAAGAGTTCTTTGAAGGAAACGACGCGGGATTCGTCGCTCATCGGAGGAAGATCCAGCAATCACTGCTCAGCGTCGGCCAGACATTGCAGTCCAGTAGCGCAAGCAAAGTGGGCTTCCTTCGTGTGCGTATGCGGGATTCGGCGCTCGCCAAGTCTCACAGGCCGACGCAACACCTCTTTCCAGCGGTCCATATGCCGGCCGTCGGTTCAAGAGGAATGGGCGAACTCATCATTCAGGTTACGCCCCGAGGTATTGCGCACGCGTTGGATCAGTCGAGTCGCGCAGAGGACACTCTCGAGTACCGGCCCAAAAAAAACAAGCCGGACGAACTCGAGCCGAACCCGTCGCGTCAGCGCAGCGAGGTTGGCGCCATTGATTCGGTCGCGCTCTGGTCGCCTGCCGATCGTCGTCAATTCGATGCAACCCAGGCAATTTCCTGGTTTGGAACGCGCGCGGTCCCTCGTGCCTACAGAATCGATCTCTTCGACAAGCGTCGCCCTGAGAATCGTTCAGCCGCGCACGAATATGACAAGGCGGGTGACGCAGTTGCTGATCTGCACGCGAAGCTTTACGAGCTCAACTCTAGCTTCGTTGCAACCACCTATCGGCCCGATGTCATCTCCATGTCGCGGATGTATATCTGGCTGCTCGATGCGCCATCCATGCGCCGCATCGTGAGTCCCAAGGACTTGCAAGCCGCCTTCGGTGAGGCGCCCAGCTTCTCGCTGGACTCGCGGGCGCATCGTGAGTTGCTTTCTCTGCTCGAATCTCACCCCGCCGTTCGCCGCATCAGCCTTCCGGCCGACCTCAAGCCAGGAGCGTCGGCGGCGACTCCGGCAACTCTTCCTTTGCACAAGTTCTCAACGCCGCTGAAGGGCGCAAAGTATCCCGTTGTAGGCGTCATCGATGGCGGCATGGACCCCTCGCTGAAGCCATGGATAGTCCATGCCAGCAATTACGTGGCCCCTCACCACGCTGATATCTCTCACGGGTCCGAGATCGGTGCGCTGCTGGTAGATGGCCAACTACTCAACGGCCGAGATGTTTGCCCCGAACCGGACGGCTGTTGGCTCGCTGACCTGGCTCTGCTGCCGCAGGACCACATGTTCTCGATGTACCACCGGTCTGAACTTCACTTGGTCGATCTGATCGAGCAGGAGGTGGTGGATGCAAAGGCCGCAACGGGAGCCCGCGTGTTCTGCTTCAGCCATAACCTGGACGAGCCACCGGGTGGCACGCCTATCTACACCGACTTGTCACATGGACTCGACTGGATTGCACGCAAGCATGACGTGCTATTTGTTGTGTCGGCCGGGAATGCGCCGCATGTGTCTAGCAAGCGGCGCGAATGGACTGCGAACAAGATTTCGGTGCTCACAAATCTGGCGTCTAGCCAGAGCGACCGGGTAACGGCACCTGCCGACTCAGTGCTCAGCATCGCGGTCGGCGCAATCAATCCGCCCAACGTCGCCGGGACCGTGGCGGGTGCACCGGCGCGATACTCAAGGCGCGGTCCTGGGCTAATGAAGCTCGTTAAACCAGACGTGGCGCATTTCGGCGGTGTGTGCGACTCCTCGAGTCCGGCAATGTCAGGATTGCTGTCAGCAACCATCGGCGGCCAGCAGAAGTTTGTGCATGGCACGAGCTACTCCGCCCCGCTGGTCGCCAAGGCACTTGCGCGATACGACCAAGTCACTCTAAACACATTGCCGCGTGAGGCGCTGACAGCGCTCTTGATACATGGTGCTCAGGTGCCTCAGTGCTTGGCGACATACGATCGAAGCAGCATCGTTCGAGATATGGTCGGGTTCGGTGTGCCCGTCAATGCGCAAGATCTCATCAACGGCTCGCCCCATTCGTCCACGCTGCTGTTCTACGACGACATGATGCCGAGCAAGGACCTTTTCTTCGCTTTCGACTGGCCCCGCAGTCTCGTGACCGACGGTAAATGTCGCGGCAAGGCGACGCTGACGCTTGTCTATACCCCGCCGATCTCCGACGCCTTTGAGACCGAGATGGTGCGCATCAACCTCGAGGCCGTTTTGCAGAGACGCAACCCAAAGACGGGGACGTACGACAAAGACTGCGAGGACACCTTCTCCTCCGATGGCGGCACGTCGGCCGGCGCGATGGAGAAAGAGCTGATCGAGGATGGCCTGAAATGGGGCGTCGTCAAGCAGACGCAGTTCTACTCAAAGAGGGGGAAGGGCAGCTCCTCCGATTGGCGCATCTGGGTGAAGTACCTGGAGCGGTCGGGTGAGTCGTTCCCGCTCGAGGGGGTGCCGTTTGCCATGCTTTTGACGATCTCCGATATCCAACAGCAGGAACCGATCTATCAGGACATGAGGATCGGCCTATCAGCACGTGACGTGCTGACTGGGGACATCAGGCAGCCTGGCGGGAGATTGCGCACGTTCGGGGGCCGTTCCGGCCGTTGACGCGGCACGTAGATTGCTCCGTATTTGCGGGCGATCCAGCCTCTAACCGAGGGTTGGCCCTTAGCGGCCCCCCGTCTAATATGCATTCCAATTGGTCCGGTTTTGGGCCCACACTGTTTTGGGAGAACGATCGTGAGTCTCTTCGCGACCTCCGCTCGACGCTCGCAGCCCGTTGACTACCTTCGCATCTTTCTGACGGCATTGGCCAGTGAGGAGCCGACAAGGCACCTCAGCCCAGAAGGAAGGCACTACATCTTTCGAGCGACCCAACTGGCCGCTCAATTTATTCAAGATCCGAAGAATCGCTTGCCAGTTGGATGGCCAGAAGCCGTCGACTTGGCATTTGAGCTTCGTGACAAGCGCCCCCTGGTCGACGAGATCCTAAAACTCAAGACGGAGGATGATCTTGCTCCAGAGCTTGCGCGAAGAATACTCAGCGAGTTCCAGCACGATTCTTCTGGAGACAGTGCTGCAGTTGCTCGTTGAGCAACTGACGAAACTCTCCCACAGCGGCTTCTTCGCCGACGACCTAGACGTCTATGTCAAGCATCTCTGCGCGAACGTTCAAGCGCTCCAGAACAAGCTCACCGAGCAAGGTTCTGACCTGCTGCTGATATCGCAGGTCGTCGACTCCGTCTGGCGAGCCACGCAGTTCCTGGCCGGCACCACGTCGAACAAGGTTCCCTACGAGTTCACCTACCTGCTGCGCGAAGTGCTCGTGGACTGGCAGCTGGGCGACACCATCGTCACCACCTCGCTTCACCAAGCGCCAGACTTCACGTGCCAGCCTGCCGACATGGCGCCGAACGTGCTCCTCAAGGGACTCGGCATGGAGCAGTTGTCCGAACAGGGGCAGCTGGTGCAGATGGGCATGCCCGAGATCTTCCAGCACATGCCTCTGCTATGCACGCCCCTCTATCACGAGGTAGGCCACTTCGTCGAGGCTCGCTACAAGATCGTGAAGGGCCTGCTGACGAGCCAGTACGACAAGGCAATCGAACTGCTCCCGGACATCAAGGTCTTCAACGACAAGAGCCGTCGCGAGTCCGCTGTGCTCGCGCATATAACTGAACACTTCTGCGACCTCGTCGCCGCGTCCTATGTCGGAGCTTGCGTCAGCGACTACATCATCCAGTGGGACCGGAATCCGTCGTTCCGCGAAACTCACCCAAGCGCGGACAGCCGCGCGGAGGTCACGCAGGCGTTCCTTCGCGGGGTATCGAATCCCATCGTCGACATGCTCAAGGAGGCGGTAGAGCTGTCTGGCGTAACCTTGCGCTTGGCGCCGAGGTATGAAATGCCGGACGTGGCGACCTGCTTCAATGATGTGCGCCCCATGACAGTGAAGTCGATCGCGCAACTGCATGGCTTGCTGCCCGCCGCTGATGAGTACCTCAAGACGATTCTCGACGAGGACGCAAGTCTCATGGGCCACAACATCGCGAGCGTTCCGCGGGCCAAGCGTGCGAGACTAGTCAATGATCTGGTCGAGAAGAGCATCCGCAGTTTCATGATCACGAAGGCATGGCATGAGCCTCTGGACCAAAGCGCAGCTTCTTGACGGCATCAACGGCAAGGACGGTGCGCCCCCAAGGCTGCACATCATGCCGCTTCTGAGCGCCGATCAGATCGGCCAGGTGTCTATCGACATCCGCCTTGGCTATGACTTCTTGGTGTCTGTCCCGAACCGTCAGCCTGCCATCCGCATTGCCCCCGCCACCGACGGCGCCCGACCCGGCCCCCGCGCGCATTTCCAAGAGACACGCCGCGAGATAGGCGACACCTTCATCCTGTATCCGAACCAGCTGGTGCTGGGCACCTCGATCGAGTACTTCGGCATCCCAGACGACAGCTATGCGGAGATCAGCCCTCGGAGCAGCTACTCGAGGCTAGGAATCACAGTCAGCGGGACAATGCAGCCCGGGTTTCGGGGCTGCGTGCCTCTAGAGCTGCTGAACCACGGGAACGTGCCGGTGGAGGTGAACGTGGGCGCGAGGATTGGCCAAGTGCGTCTCCTGCAGCTCGCCGCTAAAGCCCAATACCACGGCGAGGCCGGAAGTCGGAAGTACTACGGCCAAGTGCGCCCCACGGTGTCGAAGGCGCCCGAGGACGATGAATTGGCCCGCTTGGCCGGCATGCCGAGAGTTATCAGAACAACCGGTTCAGCGAAGCTTGGCTAGGCTGAGCTGCAGCGGGGTTCGGTAACGTCAGCCAGTGACGATCCGAATCTTGCCGTCGCGCATCTCCGCCACCTGAGTGGGGCCGCCTGCTGCGGGCGCCACCTTGAAGACCGCGATCGGCTTGCTCGCGCTGTCGGCCGCCGAACTGCGGCGAAGCTTGATTGGAGGTGTTGCCGCACCCAGAAACTTCTTGCGCAGCGCCGTGAGGTCCACGCCCTGTTGGGTATCGACGGGGTGCCCCGTGATGGTCACGCTGTCGACCTCGAAAGAGGTTCCCACCATTCTCCAACCCGGCATCTGATCCGCGACCGCCGCGGCGAGTACATCTTTGGTTGAATCAGCTGAGTTCGTCCCCGAGGCCTTCGAGGCCCCTGAAACCTTACGCTTCGATGAAGTAGCCATGTCAGCTCCTTACCAACCTAAGCCCAAGCAGGTGAATTGCGCGCGGTTCTTGAGTCGTCGCGCGAGGTCCAGGGTTTCCATGTCCCCGGCTCGCGTGGCAATGTCTGCACTGTACTCCGTCCTCGCCGCGTGCAAGGCAGAGGCGGCCGAGTACCTGGTCACAGGAAGTGCCTTCCAGAAGGCTCGGTGCATGTGGGTTGCGTAGTTCACATCCGGATCCGTGTCCGGGCCGGAATAGTGAGCACCAGTACACCCCACGAAGGCATTGCCACCCGCGTTCAGATAGCTAAGGGCGATGGACCGTTCCACAACCCGTGGCGCGATTTGAGTTGCGCTGCCCGCATCTCGGGCTCTCTGGCTGACAGTCAAAGCTCCCCAGCAGCAGCCCGCAAAGGCCAAGCCGTCGAACTGCTGAGGAACCGCCGTTGCAAAGAAGGCGTCCGTGTATGTGCGGTCCTTTTTCTCACCCAGGAACATCCAGCCGTCGCGCCAGCTCCCGTGCAGCATCAGGTAGTGCAGCTGCGCTGTCTCGAGGTCTTGCGGGTTTGCATCTGTGTGAAGAAACGACGCGCTTACGTTGAGCGGCGTGCTCCCCGCAAGAGCCGGCCACACATCCGCAGCGAACGGTCGGGCCAGATTTCGAACCCCGAAGCGCTGAAGCTTCGATGGGTTCACACCGCGGCTGCTCAATGCACGATGGAACATGCGGGCATCACGCGCGTCGGGAATGCGCGAGACGGGGAGCTCCCCAATGTGATCGCCATCGGTGTCCCCGTAAGCTTCGTCTGACCACACGATGAAGTGATCCTCATCGACGTCACCGATGTCGGAACCCAACGATCTACGAACTGCTGGCTCAAGCACATCAACGATCTGGGATGGAACCACGTCGTATCCACCGAGGATTACAACCCCTTTGTAAGTCGAGTCTCTGGCGAGGAGCGACGAGACGGCCTTTGCTGCTTCCACCGGGTCGTCTCCAACTTCGACCACTTTTTGCTTTGCGGCAAGGACAGCATCCAGTGCGGCCCCCGCCTCGGTTTTCCCGATTCCGTTCTCGAGTCGCCTCTTGTTCGTCACGAAGAGAAGATCTGGCAACTCGCGCCCGCCTCCGAGGGAAACGGAGCTACCCAAAACCACTGGCCGGCGCAAACTGCTTCGGGCAATCGTCGGCAGCCCTCCCGTTCCACCCGGTGTTCCACCGGGGCTCTTGCTGGGAAAGGCGGAAGCAGCGCTACGGTCATTCGCGCCATGGCGCACCTGGATCTCGACGCCGGCGACCGTCATGTCAATCGGGCCGGGCGGCAGATTCACGATGACAATCTGCGGGCCGGCACCTTGCACGGTTGCTTGGACAATTGCCGCGGGGGTGGGGGCTGCCGGCGTCGGTGGCTCATCGCTACTCTTCGGGTTCACCGTGAAGTTGTTGATGCGACCTCGCGTCTCAATTGCCTCCTTGAGTTCAAGCTGCGGTCGGACCGTGATGCGCCCATTGCGGTCTGTGCGTGCGAACTTGATTCCCGCTCTGCGCGCCTCCAGCAGCTCGAGCACCTCTTTGTCAGGATGGCCTGAATCATTGCGGCCGCCGCTGTGGACAATGATTGGCGGATCGCCCAGCTGCGTGAGCAGTTCGTCGTCCTGCCCGTTGTCACTAGTGTGGTGGGTCGTCTTGAAAACGATGTAGGGGCCTGCGGCGATCACTCGGTCCCGAAGCGCTTGCATCTCCTTGTCGACGCCCTTGACCCCTGGCGCGGTGAACTGCATGTCTCCGGCCAACAAGACCCGAGCATTCCTTGGACCAAACGCGAAAGTGATGCTCTGGCAGTTCATGCCGCTGCCGCGAGGATTTCGTGAGGAGTCCGAGAGCCGATCGACATTGGCGACTGCCGCTCGATACAGCCTGACATCGTCGATCGACGCGTCGACGCGCATGAGCGCGTCAGCGAGCTCGAAAGCGTCTTGGTTGGTCGTTGCGATCTGCTGCGCGCACAGAAGCAGTTGATCTTCGGAGGGGCCAAGAAGGCTCGCACCGGTCGGTTTAAGAATTTCTGCCAACTTCTTAGGAAGTTTCAGATCTCCCCGGTGTTCAACAACTGTCACGCCTGCGCTTTCCAGGTTCTCGATGAACTCGGCATACCTCGATTCAACGGACGTCACCGTGTCGATGAACTCGCTTAGTGCAGCATCGTCAAGATCGGATGCATCCTCCTCGCGCCAGACAGCTGCAAGGCGCGCGCGTGGATCACTGGCAAGATCGGAAACGTCCGAGTCGTCATCCAGCGTTCGGCCAAAGCCAAGTTTGCGGTCCGTGATAAGGGCCCATTCGGGCGCGATAACGCCGGTAGACAAAAGCTCGGGAAGACATCCGATGTGGTCCGCATGGCCGTGTGTGACCACGACCAGGGTGATCCTGTGTGGCGCAGGCTCATTCAGGATCTCGGCAAGTTGGTCGGGAACCGACGGACGTCCATTGCGCGATCTCATGTCGGCACGATGACTTCCGTCGATCAAGATGCGGACCTTGCCGAAGACGACGAGGATGCACTCGCCATACCGCTCGTCGCCAACGTCAAGAAAGTGGTACTCCCCTCGAGCAGCGGCGTCTTCCACGCCTGGGCTTAAGTTGGGCTGTGAACCTGCCCGCTCGGTTTTGGCTGCCATACAACCCTCCCGTTTTAATGAGTCATTGAGCGACTTAGACCTCCGAGCGCACTGCTGGATTGCTCGCGTTTGAGAAACTGAATCCCTTCGTACCGAGCGGGCATCGTGCCAAGGAACAGTCTCTCGCGAAAGGTGAGCCCCCCAGTTTGTTGGATGTAAGCCTTTACAGGTCAAAGGCGTCTTAACGCTGGAGCAGCGAAGCGACAGGCTACCTGCTGGGCGTCTGGCGTGGCATCGCAGTTGGTCGCCACTTACTCCCCCAGGGCTCATACTCACCCGCTGCGCTTGAAACTCTATTAATCACCCGCGCCGCCTTTCTGGCGCTTTTTTGGAAACTCTATTTCTCAATTGGAAACTCTATTAGGGCGCTCCAGGGAGGTCATCACCGCGGCCATCGTCGATCTCGACGGGACGATGGTCGATACCCTCGGAGACTTCGAGGTCGCCCTCAACGCGATGCTCGCCGACTTGTCGCTTCCGCTCGTGGATCGGGCGTTCATCGAACACACGGTCGGCAAAGGCTCCGAGCATCTGATCCGCAGCACCCTCACGCAGGTGGGCGGCGAGCCGTCGGCCTTCGGTGCGGCATGGGCGCGCTATCAGCACCACTACCTGCGCATCAACGGCGAGCACGCAGCCGTTTACCCCGGCGTGCGCGAGGGCCTGCAGGCGCTCAGGTCACAAGGCCTCATGCTCGCCTGCTTGACCAACAAGCCGACCGCGTTTGCGCTGCCGCTCCTGGAGAAGAAGGGCCTTGCAGGCCATTTCGCCCAGGTCTTCGGCGGTGATGCGTTCGAGCGCAAGAAGCCTGACCCGCTTCCGCTGCTCAAGACCTGCGAGGCGCTGGGGGCACAGCCTTCCCGCACGCTGATGATCGGCGACTCGAGCAACGATGCGCGCGCCGCGCGTGCGGCCGGGTGCCCGGTGGTGCTCGTGAGCTATGGCTACAACCACGGCGAGCCGGTGCAGTCGGTCGACGCCGATGGCGTGATCGACCGGCTGGATCAACTGCAGGCGTTGGGCTGAATCAGCTGTTGGGCGGCGGAGCCACGGGCTTGCCCAGCAACGCGTCCTTCAGCAGGCTGTCGGCCGGTGACTGGCCCAGCCAGATCTTCACGAGCGCGGAGAAGAATTCAGGTTCCTTGATCGGGTCGGCGGCAGGCTTGCCGTTGACCACGATGGTGGTGCCCACGCCGGGCACCCAATCTACCCAGAACGAATCTCCCGTGTTGAGCTTCTTGATGCGGAAGAAGATCTCGCTCATCTTGAGCGTGCCGGCCACCGACTTGGAGAACTCATCCTTCGGGGCGTTGTCTTCCATGCCGCGGGTGAAGAGCTTGCCGAGCTCGGAGGCGTTGATCTCGCGCAGCATCACGATGTGCATGCGTTTGGGGCCGGGCGCGCTGAGCACGGCTTCGGTGGTGCCGGCCTTTCGCGTGAGGTAGAGGCCGGCGGTGTAGACCTTGAACACGGCCTTGTAGCGCACGCCGGCGCCGTTGAGCACGAGCGTGGAGTTGCCGCTCTGCACCGTGTTCTCGTACTTCACACCGGCGACCTGGGTGGTGTCGGCCAGGGCGCTGCCCATGGCAGCCAGCGATACGGCGGTGGCGATGATGAGGTTGCGAATCACGGTGGACTCCGAGCGTTTATCGCACGAGCGTGCGGAAAGAAGGATTGTCTCAAAACGTCACCAAAATGCGAGCGGCCCAGTTCACGGAAACCCGCGATTCGGGGGCCGGGTCCACCCTGCCTGCTACACTTTTTCCATGTTCATCGCGCGCAAACAAACCAAAGGGTCGAACGACCGGGGAGCCTGGCCCTGGCGTCGCCAGCTTCCGTAGGTTGCGTTTGCCGCCGGCCGCGAGCGTGTTGTTGAGACGCTGCGCCTTCGGCTCCACCGGCTGCCCTGCGCGGGTGCCGTCCGTCTGAACCTCATCGCACGCGGGCCGTCGCCGTGTCCGCCGGGCCATTGGAGGGCCCTGAAGGTGATCACCGAACTTGAATTCAAGAGCCTTGCCGCCGAAGGCTTCAACCGCATTCCGCTGATGGCCGAGGCCTTCGCGGACCTCGAGACCCCTCTGTCGCTCTACCTCAAGCTCGCCTATGCCTCCGGCAGTGGCAGGCACAGCTTCCTGCTGGAATCGGTGGTGGGTGGCGAGCGCTTCGGACGCTATTCGTTCATTGGCCTGCCGGCGCGCACGCTGCTGCGTGCCACCGGCTTCCGCACCGAGGTCGTCACCGATGGCCAGGTGGTCGAGGCGCACGACGGCAACCCGCTCGACTTCATCGCCGAGTACCAGAAGCGCTTCAAGGTGGCGCTGCGCCCGGGGCTGCCGCGTTTTTGCGGCGGCCTGGCCGGCTATTTCGGCTACGACGCGGTGCGCTACATCGAGCACAAGCTCGCAAAGACGCAGCTGCCCGGTGGCATCGACACCCCCGACGTCCTGCTGCTGCAATGCGAAGAGCTGGCGGTGATCGACAACCTGTCGGGCCGGCTCTACCTCATCGTCTACGCCGACCCGTCGCAGCCTGAAGCCTATTTCCGCGGCAAGCGGCGTCTCGCCGAGCTGTCCGACAAGCTGAAATACAGCGTGACCGCACCGCCGGTAAAGCGTGGCACCTCGCATGCGGTGGAGCGCGAGTTCGCGAAGGAGGACTACCTCGCCGCGGTGCTCAAGTCCAAGGACTACATCGCGGCCGGCGACATGATGCAGGTGCAGATTGGCCAGCGGCTGAAGAAGCGCTACACCGAATCGCCGCTCAGCCTGTACCGCGCGCTGCGCTCGCTGAATCCGTCGCCGTACATGTACTTCTACGACATGGGCGACTTCCAGATCGTCGGCGCCTCGCCCGAGATCCTGGTGCGGCAGGAGAACACACCCGAGGGCCAGAAGATCACGATCCGCCCGCTCGCCGGCACCCGCCCGCGCGGCGCGACGCCCGAGCAGGACAGGGCGCTCGAAGCCGAGCTGAGCGCCGACCCGAAGGAGCGCGCCGAGCACGTGATGCTGATCGACCTGGCGCGCAACGACATCGGCCGCATCGCCAAGACCGGCAGTGTGAAGGTGACCGACGCCTTCGTGATCGAGCGCTACTCGCACGTGATGCACATCGTGAGCAATGTCGAGGGCATCCTGAAAGACGGCATGAGCAGCCTCGACGTGCTCAAGGCGACATTCCCTGCCGGCACGCTGACCGGTGCGCCCAAGGTGCGGGCGATGGAAATCATCGACGAGCTCGAGCCGGTGAAGCGCGGCATCTATGGCGGAGCCTGTGGGTACCTGAGCTTTGCCGGCGACATGGATGTGGCGATCGCGATCCGCACCGGCATCGTCAAGGACAACACGCTGTACGTGCAGGCGGCAGCCGGCGTTGTGGCTGACTCGGTGCCCGAGCTGGAATGGAAAGAGACAGAAGCCAAGGCGCGGGCCTTGTTGCGTGCCGCCGAACTGGTCGAGGAGGGCTTCTGAATGCTGCTCATGATCGACAACTACGACAGCTTCACCTTCAACCTCGTGCAGTACTTTGCCGAGTTGGGCGAAGACGTGCGTGTGTTCCGCAACGATGAGATCACGCTCGAAGGCATCACCGAACTGAAGCCTGACCAACTGGTGCTGTCGCCCGGACCGTGCTCGCCTGCCGAAGCGGGCATCTGCGTGAGCGCGATCCAGCACTTCACCGGCAAGCTGCCGATCCTCGGCGTGTGCCTGGGTCACCAGGCGATCGGTGCGGCGCTGAAAGGCAAGATCATTCGCGCCAAGACGCAGATGCACGGCAAGACCGACGTGATCACGACCGACAAGCGAGGTGTGTACAGCGACCTGCCGGAGAAGTTCACCGTCATCCGCTACCACTCGCTGGTGATCGAGCGTGCCACGCTGCCGAAGGAGCTGGAGATCACCTCCACTTCGCAGGATGACGAGATCATGGGCGTGCGCCACACCGAACTCGCCGGCACCAAGACGCCGCTGGAAGGCGTGCAGTTCCATCCCGAGTCCATCCTCACCGAGCATGGGCACGCGATGCTGAAGAACTTCCTCGACCTGAAGAACTGAGCGGGGCTGGGCATGAAGGTGGTGGACCTGCGCAGCGACACCGTCACGCGGCCGACGCCCCGCATGCGCGAGGCAATGGCGCGGGCCGAGGTGGGCGACGACGTGTTCGGCGACGACCCGAACGTGAACGCGCTGCAGGAGCGCATTGCCGCCCTCACCGGCAAGGAAGCCGCGCTCTTCATGACGAGCGGCACGCAGAGCAATCTTGCGGCCATCATGAGCCACTGCGGCCGCGGCGACGAGTACATCGTCGGCCAGATGCACCACACCTACCGGTGGGAGGCGGGTGGGGCGGCGGTGCTGGGCAGCGTGCAGCCGCAGCCGCTCGAGCACCTGGCCGACGGCACGCTCTCGCTGGCCAGCATCGAGGCAGCGATCAAGCCCGACGATGCGCACTTCGCGAAGAGCCGCTTGCTGTGCCTGGAGAACACGCTGGGCGGCAAGGCCTTGCCGATGTATTTCATGGCGGAGGCGACTGCACTGGTGCGGCGCCGTGGCCTGGCGACCCACCTGGACGGTGCTCGCGTTTTCAATGCAGCAACGGCGCTCGGCGTGCCCGTGCACGAGATCGCGAGCCACTTCGATTCAGTCTCGGTGTGTTTTTCGAAAGGCCTCGGTGCTCCCGTCGGCTCGGCGCTGTGCGGCTCCAAGGATCTGATCAAGAGCGCTCATCGCTGGCGGAAGATGTTGGGCGGCGGCTTGCGGCAAGCCGGCGTCATCGCCGCCGGCGCCCTGCATGCGCTCGACCACCACGTCGAGCGACTGGCCGATGACCACGCGCTGGCGTGTCGCCTGGCGCAAGGGCTGCAGGGCATTGCCGGTGTCACGGTCGAAGCACCCGAGACCAACATCGTCTTCATCGACGTCGCCGGTGATCGCGCCGCCGGCCTGCTGCCGCATCTGGAATCGCGCGGCGTGCTCGCCACCGGGCTCTACCGCCTGCGCTTCGTGACACACCTTGACGTCGACGCCGAGGGCGTGGACCGCGCCGTCGCCGCCGTGCGCGACTATTTCAACGCTTGACATCGACCGCCATGACCATCACCAACACCGAAGCGCTGGCGCGCGTCATCGATCACCGCGAGATCTTCCACGACGAGATGCTGACGCTGATGCGCCGCATCATGAGCGGCGAGATGTCGCCGGTGATGATCGCGGCGCTCTCGATGGGGCTGCGCGTCAAGAAAGAGACCATCGGTGAAATCGCGGCAGCGGCGCAGGTCATGCGTGAGCTCGCCACGCCGGTGCCAGTAGACGACAAGTCGAACCTCGTCGACCTGTGCGGCACCGGTGGTGACGGCGCACATACCTTCAACATCTCGACGGCGGCGATGTTTGTCGCGGCGGCGGCGGGGGCACGGGTCGCCAAGCATGGCGGGCGCAGCGTGTCGTCGAGCACTGGCAGCGCCGACGTGCTGGAAGCGTTCGGCGCCAACGTCAACCTCGCCCCCGATCAGGTGGCGCAGTGCCTGGAGCAGACCGGCATCGGCTTCATGTTCGCGCCCAACCACCATGCCTCGATGAAGCACGCCGCGCCGGTGCGCAAGGAGCTGGGCGTGCGCACGATCTTCAACATCCTGGGCCCGCTGACCAACCCAGCGCAGGCGCCGAACCAGCTGATGGGTGTCTTCCACGCCGACCTCGTGGGCATTCAGGTGCGGGTGCTGCAGCGGCTCGGCTCCGACCACGTGATGGTGGTCTACGGCATGAATGGCATGGACGAGATCTCACTGTCAGGTGAGACGTTGATCGGTGAGCTCAAGAACGGCGAGGTGCGTGAATATGTCGTGCACCCGAGCGACTTCGGCATGCCGGTGTACGACAGCCGTGTGCTGCGGGTCGCCGACAAGGCCGAGTCAGTGCAATGCATCCAGCGTGCGCTTGGCAACGAAGACGGGCCGCTGCGCGACATCGTGCTGCTCAACGCCGGTGGGGCGCTCTATTGCGCCAACGTCGTGTCGTCGATCGCCGACGGGGTCAAGCGCGCCCGAGAAGCGGTGGCCTCCGGCGCCGCCACCCGGAAATTGAGCCAGTTCGTGGCCGCCACACACCAATTCAAATCATGAGCGACATCCTCGACAAGATTGTTGCGGTCAAGCGCGAAGAAATTGCAGCCGCGAGCCGCGTGCGCAACTTGGCCTCCCTGCGCCGCGAGGCCGAATCGCGCAAAGATGTGCGCGACTTCGTCGGCGCGTTGCGGCGCAAGGTAGGGGCAGGACAGGCGGCCGTGATCGCCGAGGTGAAGAAGGCCAGCCCCAGCAAAGGCGTGCTGCGCGACAACTTCGTGCCGGCCGAGATCGCTGTGAGCTACGAGCGCCACGGCGCGGCGTGTCTGAGCGTGCTGACCGACGTGCAGTTTTTCCAGGGCTCGGCGGTCTACCTGCAGCAGGCGCGCGCCGCCTGCGCGCTGCCGGTGCTTCGCAAGGACTTCATGGTCGATCCGTATCAGGTCTACGAGGCGCGGGCGATGGGGGCGGACTGCATCCTGCTGATCGCGGCCTGCCTCGACGACGCGCAGTTGGCTGATCTGGAAGCGCAGGCGCTGTCGCTGGGGATGGCGGTGCTGGTGGAGGTGCACGACCGCGTCGAACTCGACCGGGCGCTGTCACTGAAGACGCCGCTCATCGGTGTCAACAACCGCAACCTGCGGAACTTCGAGGTGAGCCTGGACGCGACCTTGTCGCTGTTGCCCGGAGTGCCGGCCGATCGTCTTCTGGTCACCGAAAGCGGCATCCTCGGTGCGGCCGATGTGGCGCGGATGCGCGACGCCAATGTCCATGCCTTCCTCGTCGGCGAAGCCTTCATGCGAGCCCCTGATCCGGGCGTGGCCCTGGCTCAGCTCTTCGCATGACCGCCGATGACCTGCGCGCTGCCTTCGGCACGGTGCCCGAGGTGTGGCGGAAGGTGTTGCCGGGCTGGACGGTTCAGAAGCAAGAGGCCTTGATCGAGCGGATCAAGGGCGTGTCGGGCGACAAGCCGATCGGCCCTGAGGACCCGTTCCGCGCACTCCGCCTTGTGTCCCCCCAAGATGCCAAGGTCGTGATCTTCGGCCAGGACCCGTACCCCACCGCCGGCCACGCGGACGGGCTCGCATTTTCCGCCGGGCATGGCAAGCCGCGCTCGCTGGCCCGCATCTTTGAAGTGCTGGCAGCCGACCGGCCGGGCTGGACACCTCCCGCGGTCTGGAAGCTGGACCCATGGGCTCGGCAAGGTGTGCTGCTGTTGAATCCGGCGCTGACAGTCGAAATCGGTCAGGCGGGCAGCCACCTCAAAACGGGTTGGCTTGCGCTCACATCCGAGATTGTTTCGGCACTGAGCCAGCGCGGCGACCCGCCCACATTTCTGCTTTGGGGTGGCAAGGCCCAGGATTTTCTGGCTCGCGCCGTCCCGTCGGGTGCGACGCCCCGCGTGCTGATCACCCGACACCCGTCCTACGACCTGCACAAACAGTTCATGGCCGACGGCAGCCACTTCCTCGCCACCCAGCACCTCGTCGACTGGTGGGCCTTGTGAGCATGAATCTTCGAAATTTGATGCTATAGTCCCGGGTTCGCTTTGGAGGGGTGCCCGAGTGGCTAAAGGGGGCAGACTGTAAATCTGTTGGCTTACGCCTACGCTGGTTCGAATCCAGCCTCCTCCACCAAAGCGAACCGATTTCAGAAGAGTTGAACCCGGATGGCATGGCGCCGGAAGGGGCTCCCGAGCGGGAGTAGTTCAATGGTAGAACCCTAGCCTTCCAAGCTAATGACGCGGGTTCGATTCCCGTCTCCCGCTCCATGACGTCGCCAGTGGTTTGCGCTCCGAAAGGCGCAAACCAGTGTCGATTGGCACCGAAGTTTGGTTCGGCCCATGTGGCTCAGTGGTAGAGCACTCCCTTGGTAAGGGAGAGGTCACGCGTTCGATCCGCGTCATGGGCACCACAGTTTTCTTCAGCATCGTCTCTCTCGACCGCTAGGAGCTCGAAAAAATGGCAAAAGGCAAATTTGAACGGACCAAGCCGCACGTGAACGTGGGGACGATTGGTCACGTGGACCATGGCAAGACGACGCTGACGGCGGCGATCACGACGGTGCTGTCGAAGAAGTTCGGCGGTGAGGCCAAGGCGTACGACCAGATCGACGCGGCCCCTGAAGAGAAGGCGCGCGGCATCACCATCAACACCGCCCACGTCGAATACGAGACCGCCAACCGCCACTACGCGCACGTCGACTGCCCCGGGCACGCCGACTACGTGAAGAACATGATCACCGGTGCCGCCCAGATGGACGGCGCCATCCTCGTGTGCTCGGCCGCTGACGGCCCCATGCCCCAGACCCGCGAGCACATCCTGCTGGCCCGCCAGGTCGGCGTGAAGTACATCATCGTCTTCCTGAACAAGTGCGACATGGTCGACGACGCCGAGCTGCTCGAGCTCGTCGAGATGGAAGTGCGTGAGCTCCTCAGCAAGTACGACTTCCCCGGTGACGACACCCCCATCGTCAAGGGTTCGGCCAAGCTCGCCATGGAAGGCGACACCGGCGAACTCGGCGAAGGCGCCATCTTCAAGCTGGCTGAAGCCCTGGACACCTACATCCCCACGCCCGATCGCGCCATCGACGGCGCCTTCCTGATGCCCGTGGAAGACGTGTTCTCCATCTCCGGTCGTGGCACCGTGGTGACCGGCCGTGTCGAGCGCGGCATCATCAAGGTCGGCGAAGAAATCGAAATTGTCGGCATCAAGGCCACCCAGAAGACCACCTGCACCGGCGTCGAAATGTTCCGCAAGCTCCTCGACCAAGGTCAGGCAGGCGACAACGTCGGCATCCTGCTGCGCGGCACCAAGCGCGAAGAAGTCGAGCGTGGCCAGGTGCTGTGCAAGCCCGGCTCCATCAAGCCGCACACCCACTTCACCGCTGAGATCTACGTGCTCAGCAAGGAAGAAGGCGGCCGCCACACCCCGTTCTTCAACAACTACCGTCCCCAGTTCTACTTCCGCACGACGGACGTGACCGGTGCGGTGGAGCTGCCCAAGGACAAGGAGATGGTCATGCCGGGCGACAACGTGAGCATCACCGTCAAGCTGATCGCCCCGATCGCCATGGAAGAAGGCCTGCGCTTCGCCATCCGCGAAGGCGGCCGCACCGTCGGCTCGGGCGTCGTCGCCAAGATCCTGGAGTAAAGAAAGCCACAGGGGTATAGCTCAATTGGCAGAGCGCTGGTCTCCAAAACCAGAGGTTGTAGGTTCGATTCCTACTGCCCCTGCCAAGCCCGCAAGGAGTTCAAAGCCCTGCGGGCTTTGCTGCTAGAAGGCACTGCGTTGCCTGAGCGATAGATCGATCACATGGCCAATCCGCAAATCGAAACTGTTTCCACCGGCGCCGACAAGGCCAAGCTGGCCGTGGCCGGCCTCTTGGTCGTGGGCGCGGTGGTCGCGTTCTACCTGCTCGGCAAGCAAGACATGTGGGTGCGCGTGGTCGCGCTCCTCGTCTTGCTGGCGATGGCCGTGGCGACCTTCTTTACTTCCGAGCCCGGCAAGCAGTTGATTGCCTTCGGTCAGGACTCCATCAAGGAAGTGAAGAAGGTGGTCTGGCCGACCCGCAAGGAAGCGGGCCAGATGACTCTTTATGTGTTTGCGTTCGTCGTCGTGATGGCCCTGTTCCTGTGGCTGACCGACAAGGCCCTCGAGTGGGTGCTGTACGACCTGGTTCTCGGATGGAAGAGGTAAGCCGATGAGCGAACAACCCACCACGGGCGGTGAAGTGACAGCGGCCTCGCTGGCGCCGGCGACCAACAAGCGCTGGTACGTCGTGCACGCCTATTCCGGCATGGAAAAGGCCGTCGAGCGCAATCTGCGCGAGCGCATCGAGCGTTCGGGCATGCAGGACAAGTTCGGCCGCATCCTGGTGCCGATGGAAGAAGTCGTCGAGCTCAAGAACGGCAAAAAGGCCGTCACCGAGCGCCGTTTCTTCCCGGGCTACGTGCTGGTCGAGATGGAAATGGCCGACGACACCTGGCACCTGGTGAAGCACACCAGCAAGGTGACGGGCTTCGTCGGTGGCGCCAAGAACCGCCCGGCCCCGATCTCCGAAGCCGAGGTGATGAAGATCGTCACCCAGATGCAAGAGGGCGTGGAGAAGCCGCGTCCCAAGGTCGAGTGGTCGGTTGGCGAACTCGTGCGTGTCAAGGAAGGCCCGTTCACCGATTTCAACGGTGCTGTGGAAGACGTCAACTACGACAAGTCCAAGGTGCGGGTGTCGGTCACCATCTTCGGCCGCGCGACGCCGGTCGAGCTCGACTTCTCCCAAGTCGAAAAGATCTGAGCCTGGATGGCGGCTTGGGCGCCCTGCGCCTGAAGCCATCCCGTTGCTGCCGGTGACGAGACACCGGTACGAGGAGCCAAGGTAGCCAGTCCTTGGCGTTTGCACTCAAGGCCCATGTCGTTTGTGGGCCTGATTGGAGAGAAAGATGGCCAAGAAAATTGTCGGCTTCATCAAGCTGCAAGTTCCGGCGGGTAAAGCCAACCCGTCCCCCCCGATCGGTCCGGCGCTGGGTCAGCGCGGTCTGAACATCATGGAGTTCTGCAAGGCGTTCAACGCCCAGACGCAAGGCATGGAGCCGGGTCTGGTGTTGCCGGTGGTGATCACCGCGTTTGCAGACAAGTCCTTCACCTTCGTCCTGAAGAGCCCGCCCGCATCGGTGCTCATCAAGAAGGCGCTGAAGCTGGACAAGGGCTCTTCCAAGCCCCACACCGACAAGGTCGGCAAGCTGAGCCGCGCCCAGGTCGAGGAAATCGCCAAGGTCAAGACCAAGGACCTGACCGGCGCTGACCTCGAAGCCGCTGTCCGCACGATCGCCGGTACCGCCCGCTCGATGGGCGTGACGGTGGAAGGAGTCTGAACATGGCCAAAGTGACCAAGCGCCAGAAGGCCCTCGCGGGCAAGGTCGACAGCACCAAGCTGTACCCGCTCGACAACGCCCTCGCGATCGTCAAGGAATGCGCCACCGCCAAGTTCGATGAGTCGATCGACGTGGCGGTGCAGCTCGGCATCGACGCCAAGAAGTCCGACCAGGTCGTGCGTGGCGCTGTCGTGCTGCCCAATGGCACTGGCAAGACCAAGCGCGTCGCCGTGTTCGCCCAAGGCGCCAAGGCTGAGGAAGCCAAGGCCGCCGGTGCCGACGTCGTCGGCATGGACGACCTGGCCGAGCGCATCAAGGGCGGCAACATCGACTTCGACGTCGTGATCGCTTCGCCCGACACCATGCGCATCGTCGGTACCCTGGGCCAGATCCTGGGCCCGCGCGGCCTGATGCCGAACCCGAAGGTCGGCACCGTCACGCCCGACGTGGCCACCGCGGTGAAGAACGCCAAGGCGGGCCAGGTGCAGTTCCGCGTCGACAAGGCTGGCATCGTGCACGGCACGATCGGCCGCCGTTCGTTCGACGCCGACAAGCTGGCGGGCAACCTGCGCGCGCTGATCGAAGCCCTGAACAAGGCCAAGCCGGCCACGAGCAAGGGCATCTACCTGCGCAAGGTGGCGATCTCCTCGACCATGGGCGTGGGTGCCCGTGTGGACGTGGCGACCATCAACGCCGCACCGACGCAGGCTTGAAGAAACGAGGGCGGCGCTGAGTCTGGCGCGGCCCTGAAGAGTTTGGTGGGCTGTTACGGCGAAAGCCAAGACAGGTCATCGAAGACCGCAGGCGCAGCACACGCTGCTTAATCGACGATCCGGGTGATGAACCCGATCCGACGCCCGCGCAGATGGCGGTCCCCGCTGGAAAGAAAACCTCGGTTTTCTGGATAGAGAGGTCGCTGCATTGTGGTGTGTTTGGAGGCGGCAACGCCAAAGAACACGTTTGTGTGAGGAGCAGACCTTGAGTCTCAATCGCAACGAGAAAGCCACCGTGGTGGCGGATGTGGCGGCCCAGGCGGCCAAGTCGCAGACGCTGGCGCTGGCCGAGTACCGTGGCCTCACCGTCGCTCACCTCGACGTGCTGCGCAAGCAGGCGCGCGAAAAGGGCGTGTACCTTCACGTGCTGAAGAACACCCTGGCTCGCCGTGCCGTCGCTGGCACACCGTTCGAAGTGGCGTCGGACGCCATGGTCGGTCCGCTGATCTACGGTTTTTCCGAAGACGCCGTCGCCGCGGCCAAAGTCATCGCCGACTTTGCCAAGGGCAACGACAAGCTGGTCCTGAAGGCCGGCGCTTACGCTGGCAAGGCCCTCGACGCCGAAGGCCTGAAGGCCCTGGCATCGGTCCCGAGCAAGGAAGTGCTGCTGTCGCAGATCGCCGGCTTGCTCAAGTCGCCGGTTCAGCGCACCGCTGCCGTCCTGGCCGCTCTGGCCAAGAAGCGCGAAGAAGCTGCCGCCCCGGCTGCCTGATCGGCAACGCATCTCTCTATTCAACGATCTATCTAGGAAATCATCATGGCATTCGACAAAGACGCATTCCTGACCGCCCTCGACAGCATGTCGGTCATGGAACTCAATGACCTGGTCAAGGCAATCGAAGAGAAGTTCGGCGTGTCCGCCGCTTCGATGGCCGTCGGCGGTGGCGGCGGTGGTGGCGGCGGCGCTGCTGCTCCGGCTGCTGAAGAGAAGACCGAGTTCAACGTGATGCTGCTGGAAGCCGGCGCCAACAAGGTGTCGGTCATCAAGGCCGTTCGCGAAATCACCGGCCTGGGCCTCAAGGAAGCCAAGGACCTGGTCGACGGCGCTCCGAAGCCCGTCAAGGAAGGCATTGCCAAGGCCGACGCCGAAGCTGCCGTCAAGAAGCTGGTGGAAGCCGGCGCCAAGGCCGAACTCAAGTAATTCGAGTTTCGTGCCAGGGGCTGGGAGCCGGAATCGGCCCCCAGCCTTTTGCGCTTCAAGGGCACATCCCCTGGATGACCCCTTGGAGAGCACCTGTAAAGCCCCCGGTTGACAATCGAGGGCTTTCCAAGTGTTCTCTGAACCGACTGCAGAGAACCGGTTTGGTCGGGCCCTGGTGCAATGCCGGGGTTGTCCGCCAGCGGCTGGTAGTGGCCAGCCACCAAGCGTCGAGCGCAAGGCTCGAAAGACAGTCGCCGACGGGATCGGGCCTGGGCCCGGCATCGATCCCTGAGATGGAGTGAGAAATCACCTATGGCGCAACAAGCAACCCCGTACAGCTACACCGAGCGCAAGCGTATCCGCAAGAGCTTCGGCAAGCGTGAGAGTGTCCTCAACGTCCCCTACCTGCTCACCATGCAGAAGGAGTCGTACGTCGCCTTCCTGCAGAAGGACGTCCCACCGCAGAAACGCAAACCAGAAGGTCTGCAGGCGGCTTTCCTCTCCGCTTTCCCGATCGTGTCGCACAACGGGTTTGTGGAGATGAAGTTCATCGAATACAACATGGCCAAGCCCGCGTTCGACACGCGTGAATGCCAGCAGCGCGGCCTGACGTATGCCGCAGCTGTGCGCGCCAAGTTGCAGATGATCATCTATGACCGTGAAGCGGCCCAGCCCAAGACGGTCAAGGAAATCAAGGAGCAAGAGGTCTACATGGGCGAAGTGCCGCTCATGACGGACTACGGCTCGTTCATCGTCAACGGCACCGAGCGCGTGATCGTGTCTCAGCTGCACCGTTCGCCGGGCGTGTTCTTCGAGCACGACAAGGGCAAGACGCATTCGAGCGGCAAGCTGCTGTTCTCGGCCCGCATCATTCCGTACCGCGGCTCGTGGCTCGACTTCGAATTCGACCCGAAGGACATCCTGTACTTCCGTGTCGACCGTCGCCGCAAGATGCCGGTCACGATCCTGCTGAAGGCCATCGGCCTGAACCCGGAATCGATCCTGGCCAACTTCTTCGTCTTCGACAACTTCCGCCTGATGGACTCGGGCGCGCAGCTCGAATTCGTGGCCGACCGCCTGCGTGGCGAGATCGCCCGCTTCGACATCACCGACAAGAACGGCAATGTCGTGGTCGAGAAGGACAAGCGCATCACCGCGCGCCACACCCGCACCCTCGAGCAGACCGAGACCCAGTTCATCAGCGTGCCTGAGGACTACCTCGTCGGCCGCGTGCTGGCCCGCAACATGGTCGACCCCGAGACGGGCGAGATCATCGCCAAGGCCAACGACGAGCTGACCGAGTCGCTGCTGAAGAAGCTGCGTGCCGCCGGCGTGAAGGAGCTGCAAGCCCTCTACACCAACGAGCTGGACGAAGGCGCCTACATCAGCCAGACCCTGGCCGCCGACGAAACTGCCGACCAGCTGGCTGCGCGCGTGGCCATCTACCGCATGATGCGCCCCGGCGAGCCGCCGACGGAAGACGCGGTCGAAGCTCTCTTCAACCGCCTCTTCTACAACGCCGACACGTACGACCTGTCGCGCGTGGGCCGCATGAAGTTCAACGCCCGCGTGATGCGTGATTCGGCCGAAGGCCCGATGACGCTCAGCAACGACGACATCCTCGACGTGGTGAAGATCCTCGTCGAGCTGCGCAACGGCCGTGGTCAGGTCGACGACATCGACCACCTGGGCAACCGCCGTGTGCGCTGCGTGGGCGAGCTGGCCGAGAACCAGTACCGCTCGGGCCTCGCCCGCATCGAGAAGGCCGTGAAGGAGCGTCTGGGCCAGGCCGAAACCGAAGCCCTGATGCCGCACGACCTGATCAACTCCAAGCCGATCTCCGCGGCCCTGAAGGAGTTCTTCGGTGCGTCGCAGCTGTCGCAGTTCATGGACCAGACCAACCCGCTCTCCGAGATCACGCACAAGCGCCGTGTCTCGGCCCTGGGCCCGGGCGGTCTGACCCGCGAGCGTGCCGGCTTCGAAGTGCGCGACGTGCACGTCACCCACTACGGCCGTGTCTGCCCGATCGAAACGCCGGAAGGCCCGAACATCGGCCTGATCAACTCGCTGGCCCTGTACGCGCAGCTCAACGAATACGGCTTCCTCGAGACGCCGTACCGCCGCGTGGCCGATGGCAAGGTGACCGACCAGATCGACTACCTGTCGGCCATCGAAGAAGGCAAGTACGTGATCGCCCAGGCGAACGCGACGCTCGACAAGGAAGGCAAGCTGATCGACGAGCTGGTCTCGGCCCGTGACAACGGCGAATCCATCCTGACCTCGCCGGAACGCATCCAGTACATGGACGTGGCGCCGACGCAGATCGTGTCGGTGGCGGCCTCGCTCGTGCCCTTCCTCGAGCACGACGATGCGAACCGCGCACTGATGGGCGCCAACATGCAGCGCCAGGCCGTGCCGGTGCTGCGCCCCGAGAAGGCCTTCGTCGGTACCGGTGTCGAACGTGTGGCCGCGAAGGACTCGGGCACCGTCGTCGCGGCGCGCCGCGGTGGCGTGGTGGACTACGTCGACACCAACCGCATCGTGATCCGCGTCAACGACACGGAAACGGTGGCCGGTGAAGTCGGCGTCGACATCTACAACCTGATCAAGTACCAGCGTTCCAACCAGAACACCAACATCCACCAGCGCCCGATCGTGAAGCGCGGTGACGTGGTGTCGGCCGAAGACATCATCGCCGACGGTGCCTCCACCGACATCGGCGAGCTGGCCCTCGGCCAGAACATGCTGGTCGCGTTTATGCCCTGGAACGGCTACAACTTCGAGGACTCGATCCTCATCAGCGAACGTGTCGTCGCCGACGACCGCTACACCTCGATCCACATCGAGGAACTGGTGGTCATGGCGCGTGACACCAAGCTGGGCGCGGAGGAAATCACCCGCGACATCCCGAACCTGTCGGAGCAGCAACTCGCTCGCCTCGACGAGTCGGGCATCGTCTACGTGGGTGCCGAGGTGAACCCGGGCGACACGCTGGTTGGCAAGGTCACGCCCAAGGGCGAAACCACGCTGACGCCTGAAGAGAAGCTGCTGCGCGCCATCTTCGGCGAGAAGGCTTCGGACGTGAAGGACACCTCGCTGCGTGTCGACCAGGGCACGAGCGGCACGGTCATCGACGTGCAGGTCTTCACCCGTGAAGGCATCCAGCGCGACAAGCGTGCCCAGCAGATCATCGACGACGAGCTGAAGCGCTACCGCCTGGACCTGAACGACCAGCTGCGCATCGTGGAAGCCGACGCCTTCGACCGGATCGAGAAGCTCCTGGTCGGCAAGGTCGCCAACGGTGGCCCGCAGAAGATCGCCAAGGGCACGAGCATCACCAAGGACTACCTCGCGACCGTCGAGAAGTACCACTGGTTCGACATCCGCCCGGCGGACGAAGACCTGGCCAACCAGCTCGAGTCGATCAAGAACTCGCTCGAGCAGACCCGCCACAGCTTCGACCTCGCCTTCGAAGAGAAGCGCAAGAAGCTGACGCAGGGCGACGAGCTGCCGGCCGGCGTGCTGAAGATGGTGAAGGTGTACCTCGCCGTCAAGCGCCGCCTGCAGCCTGGCGACAAGATGGCTGGCCGTCACGGCAACAAGGGTGTGGTCTCGAAGATCACCCCGGTCGAAGACATGCCCTACATGGCCGACGGCACGCCGTGCGACATCGTGCTCAACCCGCTGGGCGTGCCCTCGCGGATGAACGTGGGTCAGGTGCTGGAAGTGCACTTGGGCTGGGCCGGCAAGGGCATCGGCCAGCGCCTGGGCGACATGCTGCAGCAGCAGGCCAAGGTGGCCGAGCTGCGCAAGTTCCTCGACGAGCTGTACAACAAGTCGGGCGGCAAGACCGAGAAGCTGGACCACCTGTCCGACGGTGAAATCCTCGAGATGGCGCAGAACCTGAGCAAGGGCGTGCCGTTCGCGACGCCGGTGTTCGATGGCGCCACCGAAGACGAGATCCGCGGCATGCTCAAGCTCGCCTACCCGGACGACATCGCGAAGGCCAAGGGCCTGACCGAGAGCCGCACGCAGGCGACGCTGTACGACGGCCGCACCGGCGAGAGCTTCGAGCGCCCGGTCACCGTCGGCTACATGCACGTGCTGAAGCTGCACCACCTGGTCGACGACAAGATGCACGCCCGCTCCACCGGCCCGTACTCGCTCGTCACCCAGCAGCCGCTGGGCGGCAAGGCGCAGTTCGGCGGCCAGCGCTTCGGCGAAATGGAAGTGTGGGCACTGGAAGCCTACGGTGCCAGCTACGTGCTGCAGGAGATGCTGACCGTGAAGTCCGACGACGTGAATGGCCGTACCAAGGTGTACGAGAGCATCGTCAAGGGCGAGCACGCGATCGAGGCCGGCATGCCGGAATCGTTCAACGTGCTGGTCAAGGAGATCCGTTCGCTCGGGATCGACATGGAACTCGAGCGTAACTAAAGGAATAGGAGAGATATATGAAGGGTTTGCTGGATCTCTTCCGTCAATTCACCCCTGATGAGCATTTCGATGCCATCAAGATCGGCCTGGCCTCGCCCGAGAAGATTCGGTCGTGGTCGTTCGGCGAGGTGAAGAAGCCCGAGACGATCAACTACCGGACTTTCAAGCCGGAACGTGACGGTCTCTTCTGCGCCAAGATCTTCGGGCCGATCAAGGACTACGAGTGCCTGTGCGGCAAGTACAAGCGCCTGAAGCACCGCGGCGTGATCTGCGAGAAGTGTGGCGTCGAAGTCACCCAGACCAAGGTCCGCCGTGACCGGATGGGCCACATCGACCTGGCCGCACCGTGCGCGCACATCTGGTTCCTGAAGTCACTGCCGTCGCGTCTGGGCCTGGTGCTCGACATGACGCTGCGCGACATCGAGCGCGTGCTGTACTTCGAAGCCTATGTGGTCGTCGACCCCGGCATGACCCCGCTGAAGAAGTTCAGCATCATGTCGGAAGACGATTACGACGCGAAGCGCACCGAATTCGGCGACGAGTTCGTGGCCCTGATGGGCGCGGAAGGCGTGCAACGCCTGCTCGCCGAGATGGACCTCGACACCGAGATCGAGAAGCTGCGCGGCGACATGACCGGCTCCGAGCTCAAGGTCAAGAAGAATTCCAAGCGCCTCAAGGTGATGGAAGCCTTCAAGAAGTCGGGCATCAAGCCGCAGTGGATGGTGATGAACGTGCTGCCCGTGCTGCCGCCGGACCTGCGTCCGTTGGTGCCGCTGGACGGCGGCCGTTTTGCCACCTCCGACCTGAACGACCTCTACCGCCGTGTCATCAACCGCAACAACCGCCTCGCGCGTCTGTTGGAGCTGAAGGCGCCGGAAATCATCGTCCGCAACGAAAAGCGGATGCTGCAAGAGGCGGTGGACTCGCTGCTGGACAACGGCCGTCGCGGCAAGGCGATGACCGGTGCCAACAAGCGCGCCCTCAAGTCGCTGGCCGACATGATCAAGGGCAAGTCGGGTCGCTTCCGCCAGAACCTGCTGGGCAAGCGCGTCGACTACTCGGGCCGTTCGGTCATCGTGGTCGGCCCGACGCTCAAGCTCCACCAGTGCGGCCTGCCGAAGCTGATGGCGCTCGAGCTGTTCAAGCCCTTCATCTTCTCGCGCCTGGAAGCCATGGGCATCGCCACCACCATCAAGGCGGCGAAGAAGGAAGTGGAATCGGGCACCCCGGTGGTCTGGGACATCCTTGAAGAAGTCATCAAGGAACACCCGGTCATGCTGAACCGCGCGCCGACGCTGCACCGCCTGGGCATTCAAGCCTTTGAGCCGGTGCTGATCGAAGGCAAGGCCATCCAGCTGCACCCGCTCGTCTGCGCGGCGTTCAACGCCGACTTCGACGGTGACCAGATGGCCGTCCACGTGCCGCTGTCGATCGAAGCGCAGATGGAAGCCCGCACGCTGATGCTGGCCTCCAACAACGTGCTGTTCCCGGCCAACGGCGAACCGTCGATCGTGCCGTCGCAAGACGTGGTGCTGGGCCTGTACTACGCCACCCGCGAGCGCATCAATGGCAAGGGCGAAGGCATCATCTTCTCCGACGTCGTCGAAGTGCAGCGTGCACTCGACAACGGCCAGGTCGAGATCACCGCCAAGATCAGCGTGCGCCTGACCGAGTGGGTCAAGAACAAGGCCACGGGCGAGTTCACGCCCGAGACCAAGCTCGTCGACACCACGGTGGGCCGTGCGCTGCTGTCCGAGATCCTGCCCAAGGGCCTGCCGTTCTCGAACATCAACAAGGCGCTGAAGAAGAAGGAAATCTCGCGACTGATCAACACCTCGTTCCGCAAGTGCGGTCTGAAGGAAACGGTCGTCTTCGCCGACAAGCTGCTGCAGTCGGGCTTCCGCCTGGCCACGCGCGCGGGCATCTCGATCGCGATCGACGACATGCTGGTGCCGAAGGAAAAGCACACGCTGATCGAGCGCGCCGAGAAGGAAGTCAAGGAGATCGAGCAGCAGTACGTCTCGGGTCTCGTGACCGCCGGCGAGCGCTACAACAAGGTGGTCGACATCTGGGGCAAGACCGGCGACGAAGTCGGCAAGGTCATGATGTCGCAGCTGTCGAAGCAGAAGACCACCGACCGCCACGGCAAGCAGGTGGACCAGGAGTCGTTCAACTCCATCTACATGATGGCCGACTCGGGTGCTCGTGGCTCTGCCGCGCAGATCCGCCAGCTGGCCGGCATGCGCGGCCTGATGGCCAAGCCAGACGGCTCGATCATCGAGACGCCCATCACGGCGAACTTCCGTGAAGGCCTGAACGTGTTGCAGTACTTCATCTCCACCCACGGCGCTCGTAAGGGCCTGGCGGACACGGCGCTGAAGACCGCGAACTCGGGCTACCTGACCCGCCGTCTCGTCGACGTGACGCAGGACCTGGTGGTCACCGAAGACGACTGCGGCACGCAGAACGGCATGAACATGCGCGCGCTGGTCGAAGGCGGTGAAGTCATCGAATCGCTGCGCGACCGCGTGCTCGGCCGTGTGACCGCGATCGAAGTGCAGCACCCCGAAACCAGCGCCCAGCTGGTCGAGCCCGGCCGCATGCTGGACGAAGACACGCTGGACGAGCTGGAAGCGGCCGGTGTCGACGAGATCAAGGTCCGCACCGCGCTGACCTGCGACACGCGCTTCGGCCTGTGCGCCAAGTGCTATGGCCGCGACCTCGGCCGTGGTGGCGTGGTCAACCGCGGCGAGGCCGTCGGTGTGATCGCCGCCCAGTCGATCGGCGAACCCGGCACGCAGCTGACGATGCGCACCTTCCACATCGGTGGTGCGGCGTCGCGTGCGGCGGTGGCCTCGAGCGTGGACGCGAAGTCGGACGGCAACGTCGGCTTCAACGCCACGATGCGCTACGTGACCAACGGCAAGGGCGACCTGGTGGTGATCTCGCGTTCCGGCGAAATCATCATCTCCGACCAGCATGGCCGCGAGCGCGAGCGCCACAAGGTGCCGTACGGCGCGGTGCTCAACATCAAGCCGGACCAGGCCATCAAGGCCGGCACGGTGCTCGCCAACTGGGACCCGCTGACCCGACCCATCATCACGGAATTCGCCGGCAAGGCGAAGTTCGAGAACGTGGAAGAGGGCGTGACGGTGGCCAAGCAGGTCGACGAGATCACGGGTCTGTCGACCCTGGTCGTGATCGACCCGAAGCGCCGTGGCTCGACCAAGGTCGTGCGTCCGCAGGTCAAGCTGCTCGACGTGTCCGGCAACGAGGTGAAGATCCCTGGCACCGACCACTCGGTGACCATCGGCTTCCAGGTTGGCGCGCTGATCCAGATCCGCGACGGTCAAGACCTCGCTCCGGGTGAAGTGCTTGCCCGTATCCCGGTCGAAGGCCAGAAGACCCGCGACATCACCGGCGGTCTGCCGCGTGTGGCCGAGCTCTTCGAAGCCCGCACCCCGAAGGACAAGGGCACGCTGGCCGAGATCACCGGCACCGTGTCGTTCGGCAAGGAGACCAAGGGCAAGGTTCGCCTGCAGATCACCGACCCGGAAGGCAAGGTGTTCGAGGAACTCGTGCCGAAGGAAAAGAACATCCTCGTGCACGAAGGCCAGGTGGTGAACAAGGGCGAGTCGATCGTCGACGGTCCGGCCGACCCGCAGGACATCCTGCGCCTGCTGGGCATCGAGGAACTGGCGCGCTACATCGTCGACGAAGTGCAGGACGTCTACCGCCTGCAGGGCGTGAAGATCAACGACAAGCACATCGAGGTGATCGTTCGCCAGATGCTGCGCCGCGTGCAGATCGTCAACCCGGGCGACAGCCACTACATCGCCAACGAGCAGGTCGAGCGTTCGGAGCTGCTGGACACCAACGACCGCCTGCGCGCAGAAGGCAAGCAGATCGCCACGCACGCCGACGTGCTGCTGGGCATCACCAAGGCCTCGCTGTCGACCGACTCGTTCATCTCGGCCGCGTCCTTCCAGGAAACGACCCGTGTGCTCACCGAGGCTGCCATCATGGGCAAGCGCGACGAGCTGCGTGGCCTGAAGGAAAACGTCATCGTCGGTCGTCTGATCCCGGCCGGCACCGGCATGGCCTTCCACGAGGCCCGCAAGGTGAAGGAAGAGCTGGACGACGCCGAGCGCCGTGCGATCGCGCTGGAAGAAGCGGCGGAAGAAATGTCGGCGGTGGACGAGGCGGCTGCGGCCGCTCCGGCTGCCGGCGGCGAAGCTTCCGAGTAAGCGACTTTCGCTGTGAATTGAAAGGGCGGCTTCGGCCGCCCTTTTTCATTCCAGCCGCCAGCGGCCCGGGGGGATCACCTGGAGACCGAGGCGGCCCGCGCGGCGGGCGAGCTTGAGCACCGCCCGGTCGCGACTGACCAGCCAGCGGGCCCGTGCCAGGGCCAGGTCGACGAACTTCTGGTCGTCGGTGTCGGTGCAACGCAGGCGCGTCGCCTCGTCTTGGAGCACGGGGATTGAGGCAATTTCCGAGAGCCGGCGCCAACTTTCGCCAATCATGGCCAGGTCGGGGCGGTATGCGGCGGCAACGCCTCGGCCCAGCACGTGCAGCAGTTCATCGTGCATCGGCTCGGTCACGATCCAGCGCAGCCGGCCCTGTTCGATGGCGTCAAAGAGGGCCCGGCCTTCAGGGTTGCGGAACACCAGCCAGTCCAGGACCACGTTGGTGTCCAGCACGACGGCCGGCTTCGAGAGGCTTGCGTCCAAGTCCTTGCTTGCGAGTGAGGGTTGCCACGAATATAATCGCGGGCTTTTCAGCAGGTTTTGTCGACAGGCACACAACACACAAGGTGACGTGTCCTGTGGGCTGCGCTCTTTGTCGGGCGGCTCACCGTGACCTCTCACGGCTTCGGGCTCGTCTCCCAGTGGAGCGCTCGACGACTTCTACTGGAAATCAAAGAGTCATGGCGCCTTTCTCGAAAGAGTCAGGCGCCCGTGTAGCTTCAAACGGGAACAAGTTACCAATGCCAACCATCAACCAACTCGTGCGCAAGGGTCGTGAGACCGAAGCCACGAAGTCCAAGTCGCCTGCGATGCAGGGCGGCCCCCAGCGCCGTGGCGTTTGCACGCGTGTGTACACCACGACGCCGAAGAAGCCGAATTCGGCCCTTCGTAAAGTCGCCAAGGTGCGCCTGACCAACGGTTTCGAGGTCATCTCGTACATCGGCGGTGAAGGCCACAACCTGCAGGAGCACAGCGTCGTGCTCGTGCGCGGCGGTCGTGTGAAGGACCTCCCTGGTGTGCGTTACCACATCGTCCGTGGCTCGCTCGACCTGCAAGGCGTGAAAGACCGCAAGCAGGCTCGTTCGAAGTACGGTGCGAAGCGCCCGAAGAAGGCCTGATAGTTCAAGTTGTCATGCGCCAGCGTCATGCTGCGCACGTCGTATTGCGGTACATCGTGTGATGTGCCGAGTAAGTGGAGTCGCAAAGCGTGCGATTCCGCGGCGAAGCTGAAAAGCCCCGCCAACTGAAGCCAAAGGAAGAGAAATGCCTCGTCGTCGCGAAGTCCCCAAACGGGACATCCTCCCCGATCCGAAGTTCAACTCGGTCGAGCTCTCCAAGTTCATGAACGTGATCATGGAGTCCGGCAAGAAGGCCGTGGCCGAACGCATCATTTACGGTGCCCTCGACCAGGTCGAGAAGAAGTCGGGCAAGGATCCACTCGAGATCTTCAACGTCGCGCTGAACAACATCAAGCCGATGGTCGAAGTGAAGTCACGCCGCGTGGGCGGTGCGAACTACCAAGTTCCCGTGGAAGTTCGCCCCGTGCGCCGCGTGGCCCTGGCCATGCGCTGGTTGAAGGAATCGGCGCGCAAGCGTGGTGAGAAGTCGATGGCCCAGCGCCTCGCCAACGAGCTGCTCGAGGCCGTCGAAGGCCGCGGCGGCGCGATGAAGAAGCGCGACGAAGTGCACCGCATGGCAGAAGCCAACAAGGCGTTCTCCCACTTCCGCTTCTAAGTTCTGGTCCCCTGCGCGCCTGGGTCGTGTGACCGTCAGGCGCGCTTTTCAGTTTCTGGAGTGCCACCATGGCCCGCAAGACCCCCATCGAGCGCTATCGCAACATCGGCATCTCGGCGCACATCGACGCCGGCAAGACGACGACGACCGAGCGCATCCTGTTCTACACCGGTGTGAACCACAAGATCGGCGAAGTGCACGACGGCGCCGCCACGATGGACTGGATGGAGCAGGAGCAAGAGCGCGGCATCACCATCACGTCGGCCGCGACGACCTGCTTCTGGAAGGGCATGGAGCTCAACCACCCCGAGCACCGCATCAACATCATCGACACCCCGGGGCACGTGGACTTCACCATTGAAGTCGAACGCTCGATGCGCGTGCTCGACGGCGCCTGCATGGTGTATTGCGCCGTGGGTGGCGTGCAGCCCCAGTCGGAAACCGTCTGGCGCCAGGCCAACAAGTACAAGGTGCCCCGCCTCGCGTTCGTCAACAAGATGGACCGCACCGGCGCGAACTTCTACAAGGTCTATGACCAGATGAAGGTTCGCCTGAAGGCGAACCCGGTGCCCATCGTGATCCCCATCGGCGCCGAAGACAACTTCACCGGCGTGGTCGACCTCATCAAGATGAAGGCCATCATCTGGGACGAAGCTTCCCAGGGCATGAAGTTCGACTACAAGGACATCCCGGCCGACCTGCAGGCCGACGCGCAGAAGTGGCGCGAGAACATGCTCGAAGCTGCGGCCGAGTCCAGCGAAGAGCTGATGAACAAGTACCTCGAGTCGGGCGACCTGACTGAAGCCGAGATCAAGCAGGGCATCCGCACCCGCACGATCGCGACCGAGATCCAGCCGATGCTCTGCGGCACCGCCTTCAAGAACAAGGGTGTGCAGCGCATGCTCGACGCGGTGATCGACTTCATGCCGTCGCCGGTCGACATCCCGCCGGTGCCGGGCACCGACGAAGACGAAAAGGAAGTCACCCGCAAGGCCGACGACAACGAGAAGTTCGCCGCGCTGGCGTTCAAGCTGATGACCGACCCGTACGTCGGTCAGCTGACCTTCGTGCGTGTGTATTCGGGCGTGCTGAAGTCGGGTGACTCGGTCTACAACCCGATCCGCGGCAAGAAGGAGCGCATCGGCCGGATCCTGCAGATGCACGCCAATCAGCGTGAGGAAATCAAGGAAATTCTGGCCGGCGACATCGCCGCCTGCGTGGGCCTGAAGGACGTGACCACCGGCGAGACGCTGTGTGACCCCGAGCACGTGATCACGCTCGAGAAGATGATCTTCCCGGAGCCGGTGATCTCGCAGGCCGTCGAGCCCAAGACCAAGGCCGACCAGGAAAAGATGGGCATCGCGCTGGGTCGTCTGGCGGCTGAAGACCCGTCGTTCCGCCTGCGCACCGACGAAGAATCGGGCCAGACCATCATCTCCGGCATGGGCGAGCTGCACCTGGAAATCATCGTCGACCGCATGAAGCGCGAGTTCGGCGTGGAAGCCAACGTGGGCAAGCCGCAGGTGGCCTACCGCGAAACCATCCGCAAGACCGCGACCGATGTCGAAGGCAAGTTCGTGCGCCAGTCGGGCGGCAAGGGCCAATATGGCCACGTCGTGCTGACCGTCGAGCCGCAGGAGCCCGGCAAGGGCTTCGAGTTCGTCGACGCCATCAAGGGCGGTGTGGTGCCGCGTGAATTCATCCCGGCCGTCAAGAAGGGCGTGGAAGACACGCTCCCGAACGGCGTGCTGGCTGGGTTCCCGGTTGTCGACGTGAAGGTCACGCTGACCTTCGGTTCGTACCACGAAGTGGACTCGAACGAAAACGCCTTCAAGATGGCCGCATCGATGGGCTTCAAGGACGCTTGCCGCAAGGCCAGCCCCGTGATCCTCGAGCCGATGATGGCCGTGGAAGTGGAAACCCCGGAAGACTACGCCGGCAACGTGATGGGCGACCTGTCGTCCCGTCGCGGCATGGTGCAGGGCATGGACGACATGCCTGGCGGCGGCAAGATCATCAAGGCCGAAGTTCCGCTGTCGGAAATGTTCGGCTACTCGACCACGCTGCGCTCGATGTCGCAAGGCCGTGCCACGTACACGATGGAGTTCAAGCACTACAGCGAAGCTCCGAAGAACGTGGCCGACGCGATCATCACGGCGCGCGGCACCAAGTAATCGATTTAGTTAGACGAGCCGGTCTTCGTCGGAGCCCCGCCTGCTGCCAGTGGCAGGCGGATCACCCCTCCGCCGGAGACCTTAAACACCGCACTGGACTGCTCTTTGATTTGGAGAAACTGAAATGGCAAAAGGCAAATTTGAACGGACCAAGCCGCACGTGAACGTGGGGACGATTGGTCACGTGGACCATGGCAAGACGACGCTGACGGCGGCGATCACGACGGTGCTGTCGAAGAAGTTCGGCGGTGAGGCCAAGGCGTACGACCAGATCGACGCGGCCCCTGAAGAGAAGGCGCGCGGCATCACCATCAACACCGCCCACGTCGAATACGAGACCGCCAACCGCCACTACGCGCACGTCGACTGCCCCGGGCACGCCGACTACGTGAAGAACATGATCACCGGTGCCGCCCAGATGGACGGCGCCATCCTCGTGTGCTCGGCCGCTGACGGCCCCATGCCCCAGACCCGCGAGCACATCCTGCTGGCCCGCCAGGTCGGCGTGAAGTACATCATCGTCTTCCTGAACAAGTGCGACATGGTCGACGACGCCGAGCTGCTCGAGCTCGTCGAGATGGAAGTGCGTGAGCTCCTCAGCAAGTACGACTTCCCCGGTGACGACACCCCCATCGTCAAGGGTTCGGCCAAGCTCGCCATGGAAGGCGACACCGGCGAACTCGGCGAAGGCGCCATCTTCAAGCTGGCTGAAGCCCTGGACACCTACATCCCCACGCCCGATCGCGCCATCGACGGCGCCTTCCTGATGCCCGTGGAAGACGTGTTCTCCATCTCCGGTCGTGGCACCGTGGTGACCGGCCGTGTCGAGCGCGGCATCATCAAGGTCGGCGAAGAAATCGAAATTGTCGGCATCAAGGCCACCCAGAAGACCACCTGCACCGGCGTCGAAATGTTCCGCAAGCTCCTCGACCAAGGTCAGGCAGGCGACAACGTCGGCATCCTGCTGCGCGGCACCAAGCGCGAAGAAGTCGAGCGTGGCCAGGTGCTGTGCAAGCCCGGCTCCATCAAGCCGCACACCCACTTCACCGCCGAGATCTACGTGCTCAGCAAGGAAGAAGGCGGCCGCCATACCCCGTTCTTCAACAACTACCGTCCCCAGTTCTACTTCCGCACGACGGACGTGACCGGTGCGGTGGAGCTGCCCAAGGACAAGGAGATGGTCATGCCGGGCGACAACGTCAGCATCACCGTCAAGCTGATCGCCCCGATCGCCATGGAAGAAGGCCTGCGCTTCGCCATCCGCGAAGGCGGCCGCACCGTCGGCTCGGGCGTCGTCGCCAAGATCCTGGAGTAAACCTCTGCGTGACGACCGGGTGGCCGCAAGGTCACCCAGCCATTACACCCGCGGCCCGAGCCGTCGCAACGGCCGCACTGCTCTTTTCAGGAATTCGTCATGCAAAAGCAAAAGATCCGCATTCGCCTCAAGGCGTTTGACTACAAGCTGATCGACCAGTCCGCACTGGAGATCGTCGACACAGCCAAGCGCACCGGCGCGATCGTCAAGGGCCCGGTCCCCCTGCCGACCCGCATGCAGCGTTTCGACATCCTGCGTTCGCCGCACGTCAACAAGACGAGCCGCGACCAGTTCGAAATCCGCACGCACCAGCGCCTGATGGACATCGTCGACCCGACCGACAAGACGGTGGACGCGCTGATGAAGCTCGACCTGCCGGCTGGCGTCGACGTCGAGATCAAGCTGCAGTAAACCGGCCTCGGCTGATGGCAGTTGCGGGTTCGCCCGCAACTGCTACAATCCTCGGCTTTTCCGCTTTCGAGCGGCAGAAATTCTGCTCCGGCAGCATTTCAACCCCAAGTCAGCCCGGCCAATCGATGTCGGGTATCGAAACAAAGGCTTCCGAACCGCAAGGCGAGGGGGCTGGAGAACACTATGAGTCTGAGCAACCGTCTCGGTTTGCTGGGCCGCAAGGTGGGCATGATGCGCATCTTCACGGACGATGGCGACGCCATCCCCGTGACCGTGCTGGACGTGTCCAACAACCGCGTCACCCAGGTCAAGACCGCAGAGACCGACGGCTACAGCGCCATCCAGGTGGCGTTCGGCACCCGCAAAGCATCGCGCGTGTCCAAGCCTGAGGCCGGCCACCTCGCGAAAGCGGGCGTCGAAGCTGGCGAAATCCTCAAGGAATTCCGTGTGGCCGCCGATGTGGCGTCCGGCTTCAAGCCCGGCGCCCAAATCCCGGTGACCACCTTTGCCGTGGGCCAACTCGTGGACGTGCAGGGCACCTCCATCGGCAAGGGCTTCACCGGCACCATCAAGCGCCACAACTTCGGCTCGCAGCGCGCGTCGCACGGCAACAGCCGTTCGCACAACGTGCCGGGCTCGATCTCGATGGCGCAGGACCCGGGTCGCGTGTTCCCGGGCAAGAAGATGTCCGGCCACCTCGGTGACGTGACCAAGACCGTGCAAAACCTCGACGTGGTGCGCGTGGACGAAGCCCGCCAGCTGCTGCTGGTGCGCGGCGCCGTCCCCGGCTCGAAGAACGGCCATGTGGTCGTGAGCCCCGCGATCAAGGTCAAGGCCAAGAAGGGAGCCCAGTGATGCAGCTCGAGCTCCTGAACGAACAAGGCCAGGCGACCTCGAAGGTCGACGCGCCCGACACCGTGTTCGCCCGCGACTACAACGAAGCGCTGGTGCACCAGATCGTCGTGGCCTTCCAGGCCAACGCCCGCCAAGGCACGCGCGCCCAGCTGGACCGCGCCGAGGTGAAGCACACGACCAAGAAGCCGTGGCGCCAGAAGGGCACCGGCCGCGCTCGTGCGGGTATGTCGTCCTCGCCGCTGTGGCGCGGGGGTGGTCGCATCTTCCCGAACAGCCCCAACGAAAACTTCACCCAGAAGGTCAACAAGAAGATGTACCGCGCCGGCATGGCCGCCATCTTCTCGCAGCTGGCCCGTGAAGGCCGCCTGGCCGTGGTCGACTCGATCTCGGTCGATTCGCCCAAGACCAAGCAACTCGCCGCCAAGCTGAAGGCCATGGGCCTGTCCAGCGTGCTGGTGATTGCCGACCAGGTGGACGACAACCTGGCGCTGGCTTCGCGCAACCTGGCCAACGTGCTGGTCGTCGAGCCGCGCTACGCCGATCCGCTGGCCCTCGTGCACTACAAGAAGGTGCTCGTGACCAAGGCTGCGATCGAGCAACTCAAGGAGATGTTCGCATGAGCACCTCAACCCAAAAGCCCAAGCACGACGAAGGCCGCCTGGCTCAGGTGCTGGTCGCTCCGATCGTCAGCGAAAAGGCGACCTCCGTTGCCGAGAAGAACAATCAGGTGTTGTTCAAGGTCCTGCGCGACGCCACCAAGCCCGAGATCAAGGCCGCTGTCGAGCTGCTGTTCAAGGTCGAGGTCGAGTCCATTCAGACCGTGGTCCAGAAGGGTAAGGTCAAGCGTTTCGGCCGTTCGATCGGTCGCCGTGACCATGTCAAGAAGGCCTACGTGTCGCTGAAGGAAGGCCAAGAGCTCAACTTCTCCGGGGAGGCCGCGTAATGGCCGTCATCAAAGTTAAACCGACTTCGCCTGGCCGCCGTGGCGTGGTGAAGGTGGTGCATCCGCACCTCTACAAGGGCAAGCCAGAAGCTTCGCTGGTCGAGTCGCAGTTCCAGAAGGCTGGACGCAACAACAATGGCCACATCACGATGCGTCACAAGGGTGGTGGTCACAAGCACCACTACCGCGTGGTCGATTTCGTGCGCAACAAGGACGGGATCCCCGCGAAGGTCGAGCGCATCGAGTACGACCCCAACCGCACGGCGCACATCGCGCTGGTGTGCTACGCCGACGGCGAGCGCCGCTACATCATCGCCCCGCGTGGCCTCGAAGTGGGTTCCACCGTGATCTCGGGCGCCGAAGCACCGATCAAGGCCGGCAACACGCTGCCCATCCGCAACATCCCCGTGGGTTCGGTGATCCACTGTATCGAGTTGCTGCCGGGCAAGGGCGCGCAGATCGCGCGTTCGGCCGGTACGTCGACGACGCTGCTGGCCCGCGAAGGCACCTACGCCCAGGTTCGCCTACGCTCGGGTGAAGTCCGCCGCATCCACATCGATTGCCGCGCCACCATCGGTGAAGTGTCGAACGAAGAGCACAGCCTGCGCCAGTACGGCAAGGCCGGTGCGATCCGCTGGAAGGGCATCCGCCCGACCGTCCGCGGCGTCGCCATGAACCCGGTGGACCACCCGCACGGCGGCGGCGAAGGCCGTACCGGCGAAGGCCAGGTGCCGGTGTCGCCTTGGAACACAATGACCAAGGGCTACCGCACTCGCAACAACAAGCGCACGCAGACGTTCATCGTCTCGCGTCGCAAGAAGTAAGGGGAACGGCACATGACTCGTTCACTCAAGAAGGGTCCGTTCGTCGACCAGCACCTTCAGGCCAAGGTCGAGAAGGCGGTCGCCACCAAGGACAAGAAGCCCATCAAGACCTGGTCGCGCCGCTCGACGATCCTGCCCGATTTCATCGGTGTCACGATCGCCGTGCACAACGGCAAGCAGCACGTGCCGGTGTACGTCACGGACCAGATGGTCGGCCACAAGCTCGGCGAATTTGCGCTCACCCGCACGTTCAAGGGCCATCCGGCTGACAAGAAGGCCAACAAGAAGTAAGGATGACGACGATGGAAACCAAAGCTATCGTTCGCGGCGTCCGCCTCTCGGCTGACAAGGGTCGGCTGGTGGCCGACATGGTCCGCGGCAAGAAGGTGGACCAGGCGCTCAACATCCTGACGTTCACCCCCAAGAAGGCTGCCGGCATCATCAAGAAGTGCCTCGAGTCCGCGATCGCGAACGCCGAGCACAACGATGGCGCCGACATCGACGAGCTGACCGTGAAGACGATCTACGTCGAGCAAGGTGCCACGCTGAAGCGCTTCTCCGCGCGGGCCAAGGGCCGCGGCAACCGCATCAGCAAGCCGACCGCGCACATCTACATCACCGTCGGCAACTAAAGGCAAAGACCATGGGACAAAAAATCCACCCAACCGGGTTCCGCCTGCCGGTCACGCGCAACTGGGCCTCGCGTTGGTATGCATCGAACCAGAACTTCGCCACCATGCTGGCCGAAGACCTCAAGGTTCGTGACTACCTCAAGGCGCGCCTGAAGAGCGCCGCGGTCTCGCGCATCCTGATCGAGCGCCCCGCCAAGAACGCCCGCATCACCATCTTCTCGGCTCGTCCGGGCGTGGTGATCGGCAAGAAGGGCGAGGACATCGAAAACCTGAAGGCCGAACTGACCAAGCGTCTGGGCGTGCCCGTCGCGGTCAACATCGAAGAAGTGCGCAAGCCCGAGATCGATGCCCAGCTGATCGCCGACAGCATCACCCAGCAGCTCGAGAAGCGCATCATGTTCCGCCGCGCGATGAAGCGCGCGATGCAGAACGCCATGCGCCTGGGCGCCCAGGGCATCAAGCTGATGTCGTCGGGTCGCCTGAACGGCATCGAAATCGCCCGCTGCGAGTGGTACCGCGAAGGCCGCGTGCCCCTGCACACCCTCAAGGCGGACATCGACTACGGCTTCTCCGAGGCTCACACCACCTACGGTGTGATCGGCGTGAAGTGCTGGGTCTACCGCGGTGACCGCCTGGCCAACGGCGAGGTCGCCCAGGTCAAGCCCGAGGTGCAGGAAGACGATCGTCGCCCGCGCCGTGGCCCCCGCCCGGGTGGCCCTGGCGCACCGGGTGGCCGTGGCGACCGTGGCGCTCCGCGCCGTGACGGTGGCCGTCCGACCGAAGGTGCCGCTGCAGCCCCTGCGCCGGCTGCCGATGCGCCCAAGGCGCCGGCCGTCAAGCGTGTGCGCAAGGCGCCCACCGAGGCCAAAGGAGAATAAGCATGCTGCAACCCGCACGCAGAAAATTCCGCAAGGAACAAAAGGGTCGCAACACCGGTGTCGCCACGCGTGGCGCTGCCGTGTCGTTCGGCGACTTCGGCCTCAAGGCCACCGAGCGCGGCCGCCTGACGGCGCGCCAGATCGAAGCGGCTCGCCGCGCGATCTCGCGCCACATCAAGCGCGGTGGTCGCATCTTCATCCGCATCTTCCCCGACAAGCCGATCTCGCAGAAGCCGGCCGAAGTCCGCATGGGCAATGGCAAGGGCAACCCCGAGTACTACGTGGCCGAGATCGTGCCGGGCAAGGTGCTGTACGAAATCAACGGCGTGCCCGAGCAGCTGGCCCGCGAAGCGTTCAAGCTGGCTTCGGCTAAGCTGCCGCTGAGCACCACGTTCGTCGCCCGCCAAGTGGGCGCCTGAGGCGCGAACGGAGAGTTACATGAAAGCATCCGAACTCCGCGCCAAGGACGTTGCGGCACTCGAGAAGGAAGTGGCTGACCTGATGAAGGCCCACTTCGGTCTGCGCATGCAAAAGGCGACCCAGCAGTTGACCAACCACACGACGCTGGGCAACACCCGCCGTGACATCGCTCGTGCCAAGACCATCCTGGCCGAGAAGAAGAAAGGGGCCGCGAAATGACTGCCACCGCCGGTGAAATCAAGATCGACGCCCCGGGCAAGAACCAGCGCAAGCTGGTCGGCAAGGTCGTCAGCGACAAGCGTTCCAAGACCGTCACGGTCCTGATCGAGCGTCGGACCAAGCACGAGCTGTACGGCAAGATCGTCGCCAAGTCGAGCAAGTACCATGCGCACGACGAGAAGAACGAGTACAAGCTCGGCGACACCGTCGAGATCGCTGAAAGCCGCCCGATCTCCAAGACCAAGTCGTGGGTCGTCACGCGCCTGGTCGAGAAGGCTCGCGAAGTCTGATCTGACGCTCTCTTGCGACGGTCGGGTGTGTCCTTTCCCAGGCGCCCCGGCCGTTTTGCATTTCTTCTGACGTTCTTCATCTTTTGGAGGTGACCATGCTCAAGGTTGGCGACAAACTCCCCGCAGGCGCACTGCAGGAATTCATCGAGGTCGAAGGCAACGGCTGCTCGATCGGCCCCAACTCCTTTGACATCGCCAAGGAAACGGCCGGAAAGACGATTGCCGTGTTCGCGCTGCCGGGTGCCTATACGCCGACCTGCTCGGCGCAGCATGTGCCGGGCTACGTGAAGCAGGCCGATGAGTTCAAGAAGGCGGGTGTCGACGAGATCTGGTGTGTGTCGGTCAACGACGCTTTCGTGATGGGTGCCTGGGGTCGTGATCAGAAGACGACGGGCAAGGTGCGCATGATGGCCGACGGCAGCGCGGCGTTTGCCAATGCCACTGGCCTGACGCTGGATCTGACGGCGCGCGGCATGGGCGTGCGGTCGCAACGCTACTCGATGCTCGTCCAGGATGGTGTCGTCAAGACGCTGAACGTCGAGGCCCCGGGCAAGTTCGAGGTGAGTGGCGCCGAGACACTGCTGGAGCAGGCCAAGAAGCTGAAGGCCTGAGTTCAGATCTGGATCGCCCGTGCTTGACACGGGCTTTCGCCGCGCTGCATAATCCGCAGCTTCGCCGAAAACCGGCCGTTTTGCCGTCGCGCATCACGAAACGATTCGGCTCCGCCCATACACGGGCCCAAGACTGCTTGCTTCGGCAAGACAAGTTGGGGACAGAACATGATTCAAATGCAATCGCGGCTTGACGTCGCGGACAACACTGGCGCGAAGTCCGTCCAGTGCATCAAGGTGCTCGGCGGCTCCAAGCGTCGGTACGCCGGCATTGGCGACGTGATCAAGGTTTCCATCAAGGAAGCCGCGCCGCGTGGCCGCGTGAAGAAGGGCGAGGTCTACAGCGCCGTCGTCGTTCGCACTGCCAAGGGCGTTCGTCGCCAGGACGGTTCGCTGGTGAAGTTCGATGGCAACGCCGCTGTCCTTCTGAACGCCAAGCTCGAGCCGATCGGCACCCGCATCTTCGGCCCGGTGACGCGCGAGCTGCGTACCGAGCGTTTCATGAAGATCGTTTCGCTCGCGCCCGAAGTGCTCTGAGCTGCGGTTGGAGAAAGCTGAATGAACAAGATTCGCAAAGGCGACCAGGTCATCGTGTTGGCCGGCCGCGACAAGGGCAAGCGTGGCACCGTGCTGTCGCGCGAAAGTGAAGACCGCATCGTGGTCGAGGGCGTGAACGTGGTGAAGAAGCACGTCAAGCCGAACCCGATGAAGGGCACGACCGGCGGTGTCGTCGACAAGACCTTGTCGATCCACCAGTCCAACGTCGCCATCTTCAACCCCGCCACCGGCAAGGCCGACCGCGTCGGCATCAAGCTGGTGAACGATGCGAAGACCAACAAGACCACCAAGGTCCGCGTCTTCCGCTCCAGCGGCGACGAAATCAAGGCGTAAACGACATGGCCAAGCAACAAGCCCAAGCCCAGGAAGGCTCGCGCACTGCGCGCCTGCAGCAGGTCTACCGCGAAACGATCGCGCCTGCCCTCGTGAAGAAGTTCGGCTATACCTCGCCGATGCAGGTGCCGCGCATCACCAAGATCACGCTCAACATGGGTGTGAGCGAGGCTGTGTCCGACAAGAAGGTCATGGAACACGCCGTGGGCGACCTGACCAAGATCGCGGGCCAGAAGCCCGTGGTCACCAAGAGCAAGAAGGCCATCGCCGGCTTCAAGATCCGTGACGGTGTGCCCATCGGTTGCATGGTCACGCTGCGTGGCGTCCAGATGTATGAATTCCTGGACCGTTTCGTGACGATCGCGCTGCCCCGCGTGCGCGACTTCCGCGGCATCTCGGGCCGTTCGTTCGACGGTCGTGGCAATTACAACATTGGCGTCAAGGAACAGATCATCTTCCCCGAGATCGAGTACGACAAGGTGGATGCGCTGCGTGGTCTGAACATCAGCATCACGACGACTGCGAAGAGCGACGACGAGTGCAAGGCGCTGCTGTCGGCCTTCAAATTCCCGTTCAAGAACTGAGGCGGCCATGGCTAAAACTTCCCTCATCCAGCGCGAACTCAAGCGTGAAAAGCTCGTCGCCAAGTACAAGAACAAGTACGACGAACTGAAGGCCACGGCAAATGACGCGAAGAAGTCCGACGAAGAGCGCTACGCCGCCCGTCTGGCCCTTCAGCAACTGCCCCGCAACGCCTACCCGACCCGCCAGCGCAACCGCTGCGAACTGACCGGCCGCCCCCGCGGCACGTTCCGCAAGTTCGGCCTGGCCCGCAACAAGATCCGCGAACTGGCCTTCAAGGGTGACATCCCCGGTGTCATCAAGGCGAGCTGGTAATCGGCACGACGATCAGGAGATATTCGAATGAGCATGAGTGATCCTATCGCCGACATGCTGACGCGCATCCGCAACGCGCAGATGGTCGAGAAGACCAGCGTGGCACTGCCGTCCAGCAAGCTGAAAGTGGCGATCGCCCAGGTCCTGAAGGACGAGGGTTACATCGAGAGCTTCGCCATCACTGGCGACAAGGCCAAGCCGCAGCTCGAGATCGCGCTGAAGTACTACGCCGGCCGTCCCGTGATCGAGCACATCGAGCGCGTGAGCCGTCCCGGCCTGCGCATCTACAAGGGCCGCCACGACATCCCCAGCGTCCAGAACGGTCTGGGTGTGGCCATCGTCACCACGCCGAAGGGCGTGATGACCGACCGCAAGGCACGCCAAGCCGGTATCGGCGGCGAAGTGCTCTGCTACGTCGCCTAAGAAGGGAAGAAAGCAATGTCCCGCGTTGGAAAAATGCCGATCGCCATCCCCAAGGGTGTGGATGTGTCGATCACCGCTGAGCAGATCAGCGTCAAGGGCTCGCTCGGTACGCTGTCGCGTCCGGCCAATGCCCTGGTGAATGTCAAGAGCGCCGACGGCAAGCTGACCTTTGCCCCCGCCAACGAGTCCGTCGAAGCCGATGCCATGTCCGGCACGATGCGCGCGCTGGTGAACAACATGGTCAACGGGGTCAGCAAAGGCTTCGAGCGCAAGCTGACGCTCGTGGGCGTGGGTTTCCGTGCCCAGGCCGCTGGCCAAAAATTGAACCTGCAGATCGGTTTCTCGCACCCGGTGGCCAAGGACATGCCCGCCGGCATCAAGGTCGAGACGCCGTCGCAGACCGAAATCGTGATCAAGGGCGCCGACCGTCAGGTGGTTGGCCAGATCGCTGCTGAAGTACGCGCGATCCGCCCGCCCGAGCCTTACAAGGGCAAGGGCATCCGCTATGCGGATGAAAAGGTCACGATCAAGGAAACCAAGAAGAAGTAAGGAGCGACGACCATGTCTCTGACCAAGAAGGACCAGCGCATTCGCCGCTCCCGCCAGACGCGTGCCCGCATCGCGGTGCAACGTGTGGCTCGCCTGACCGTGTTCCGCACCAACCTGCACATCTACGCCAACGTCATCTCCGACGACGGCACCAAGGTGCTGGCCAGTGCCTCGACCGCCGAGGCCGACGTGCGCAAGGAACTGGGCGCCGCCGGCAAGGGTGGCAATGTCAGCGCCGCCACCCTGATCGGCAAGCGCATCGCCGAGAAGGCCAAGGCTGCCGGCATCGAGAAGGTTGCGTTCGACCGTGCTGGTTTCGCTTATCACGGCCGCGTGAAGGCCCTCGCCGAAGCCGCGCGTGAAGCCGGCCTGCAGTTCTAAGGAATACTGAAATGGCAAAGTTCACTCCCCGCGCACAAGCCGAAGGCAATGACGACGGCCTGAAGGAAAAGATGATCGCGGTGAACCGCGTCACCAAGGTGGTGAAGGGCGGCCGCACGCTGAGCTTCGCGGCGCTGACGGTCGTCGGCGACGGCGATGGCCGCATCGGCATGGGCAAGGGCAAGGCCAAGGAAGTGCCGGTGGCCGTGCAGAAGGCCATGGAATCGGCCCGCCGCAACCTGTTCAAGGTCTCGCTCAAGAACGGCACGATCCACCACAAGGTGGTTGGCGAGCACGGCGCTTCGCGCGTGCTGATGGCGCCGGCCAAGCCGGGTGACGGCATCATCGCCGGCGGCCCGATGCGCGCCGTCTTTGAAGTGATGGGCGTGACCGACATCGTGTGCAAGAGCCTCGGATCGTCGAACCCCTACAACATGGTTCGCGCCACGCTCGACGCGCTGAAGAACATCAGCACCCCGGCCGAGATCGCCGCCAAGCGCGGCCTGACGGTCGAAGAGATCACCAGCTGAACGGCCGGGATCGGAGAAACATCATGGCAGCAGCCGACAAGAAGACCCTCACCGTGAAGCTCGTGCGCAGCATCGCCGGCACGCGCGAATCGCATCGCGCCACCGTGCGCGGCCTGGGCCTGCGCAAGCTCAACAGCACCTCCACGCTCGAGGACACCCCGTCCGTGCGCGGCATGATCATCAAGGTCCAGTACCTGGTGAAAGTGATCTGAGGCAAGGAACGAACATGGAACTCAACACCATCAAGCCCGCTGAGGGTTCGAAGCGCCCCCGCCGCCGTGTCGGCCGTGGCATCGGTTCGGGCCTGGGCAAGACTGCCGGCCGTGGCCACAAGGGCCAGAAGTCGCGTTCGGGCGGCTACCACAAGGTCGGCTTCGAAGGCGGCCAGATGCCGCTGCAGCGTCGCCTGCCGAAGCGCGGCTTCAAGTCGGCGTCGCTCAAGTTCAACGCTGAAATCAGCCTCACCGACCTGGAGCGCCTGGGCGCCGCCGAAGTCGATGTGCTCGCACTGAAGGCCGCAGGCCTTGTGGGCGAGCTGGCCAAGGTCGTCAAGGTGATCAAGTCGGGCGAGTTGACCAAGAAGGTCGTGCTCAAGGGCATCGGCGCCACTGCAGGCGCCAAGGCTGCGATCGAAGCCGCTGGCGGTTCGATCGCCTGAGCTGACTGACCTCGCTTAAGGAAACGGTCTCAGTGGCAACCAACGCGAATCAGCTGGCCAAGAGCGGCAAGTTCGGCGACCTTCGTCGCCGGCTTGTCTTCTTGTTGCTCGCGCTCGTGGTGTACCGCATCGGGGCGCACATTCCTGTGCCTGGCATCGACCCTGCACAGCTGCAGGAGATGTTCAAGTCGCAGGAAGGCGGCATCCTGAGCCTGCTCAACGTGTTCTCCGGTGGCGCACTGTCGCGCTTCACGGTGTTCGCGCTGGGCATCATGCCGTACATCTCTGCGTCGATCATCATGCAGCTGATGACCTACGTGGTGCCGTCGCTCGAAGCCTTGAAGAAGGAAGGCGAGGCCGGCCGCCGCAAGATCACGCAGTACACGCGCTACGGCACGCTGGGCTTGGCGCTTTTCCAGGCGCTGGGCATTGCCATCGCCCTCGAGGGCTCGCCGGGTCTCGTGATCTCCCCGGGCTTCGGCTTCCGACTGACCGCGGTGGTGAGCCTGGTTGCCGGGACGATGTTCCTGATGTGGCTTGGTGAGCAGATCACCGAGCGTGGCCTGGGCAATGGTATCTCGATCATCATCTTCAGCGGTATCGCAGCGGGTCTGCCCAGCGCCATTGGCGGGTTGCTGGAGCTGGTGCGTACTGGGGCGATGAGCGTGCTGGTGGCGATCTTCATCGTGGTGCTGGTGGGCGCGGTCACCTACCTTGTGGTGTTCGTCGAGCGCGGTCAGCGCAAGATCCTGGTGAACTACGCCAAGCGCCAGGTCGGCAACAAGGTCTATGGGGGCCAGTCGTCGCACCTGCCGCTGAAGCTCAACATGTCGGGTGTGATCCCGCCGATCTTCGCGTCGTCGATCATCTTGCTGCCGGCCACCATCGTGGGCTGGTTCGCCACCGGTGACAGCCTGCGCTGGTTGAAGGACCTTGCCGCCGCGTTGTCGCCTGGGCAGCCGATCTACGTGATGCTCTTTGCCGCGGCGATCGTGTTCTTCTGCTTCTTCTACACGGCGCTGGTGTTCAACAGCCGTGAGACCGCGGACAACCTGAAGAAGAGCGGTGCCTTCATTCCGGGCATTCGCCCTGGTGAGCAGACGGCCCGTCACATCGACCGCATCCTGTCCCGCCTGACGCTGGCCGGTGCGATCTACATCACCGCGGTCTGCCTGCTGCCCGAATTCCTGGTGCTGAAGTACAACGTCCCGTTCTACTTCGGCGGTACCTCCCTGCTGATCATCGTGGTCGTCACGATGGACTTCTGGGCCCAGGTTCAAAGTTATGTGATGAGTCAGCAGTACGAGTCGCTGCTGAAGAAGGCAAGTTTCAAGGCGAGCTGAACGACAACACGGCATGGCGAAAGACGACGTCATTCAGATGCAGGGTGAGATTCTGGAGAACCTCCCCAACGCCACGTTTCGCGTGAAGCTGGAAAACGGGCACATCGTGCTGGGCCATATCTCCGGAAAGATGCGCATGCACTACATCCGCATCCTTCCTGGCGACAAGGTGACGGTCGAACTGACGCCTTACGACCTGACGCGGGCACGCATCGTGTTCCGCGCCAAGTAAGAGTTTGATGATTTGAGAAGCGGTCTGACGAAGGCCTAGGAGAAGAGAATGAAAGTTGCAGCATCGGTCAAGGCAATGTGCCGGAATTGCAAGGTCATCCGCCGCAAGGGCGTGGTGCGCGTGATCTGCACCGATCCGCGTCACAAGCAGCGCCAGGGCTGAGCCACGGCTCGCCTGCACACAGCGAATAGAGGAAGCACATGGCACGTATTGCTGGTATCAACATTCCGCCGCACAAGCACGCCGAGATCGGCCTGACTGCGATCTACGGCATCGGCCGCACGACCGCGCAGAAGATCTGCACCGCCAGTGGCGTTCCCTTCGACCGCAAGATCAAGGACCTGACCGACGCCGATCTGGAAAAGATCCGCGAAGAGATCGGCAAGATCACCATCGAAGGCGACCTGCGTCGCGAGATGTCCATCAACATCAAGCGCCTGATGGACCTGGGCTGCTACCGCGGTTTCCGTCATCGCCGCGGCCTGCCGGTCCGCGGTCAGCGCACCAAGACGAATGCACGCACCCGCAAGGGCCCGCGCAAGTCTGGCGCCCTGGTCAAGAAGTGATCGCTGCTCGACAACGACAAGCAGTCTGACGAGCACACAGAGAGAAGGTCGATATGGCTAAAGCACCCCAGAACACCGCCGCCCAGCGCGTGCGCAAGAAGGTCCGCAAGAACGTTGCGGACGGCATCGCGCACGTCCACGCGTCGTTCAACAACACGATCATCACCATCACCGACCGCCAAGGCGGCGCCCTGTCGTGGGCGTCGAGCGGCGGCCAGGGTTTCAAGGGTTCGCGCAAATCGACTCCTTTTGCTGCCCAGGTGGCCGCTGAAGTGGCCGGCCGCGCTGCCCAGGAGCAAGGCATCAAGAACCTCGACGTGCGCATCAAGGGCCCGGGCCCTGGTCGTGAGTCGTCGGTTCGCGCACTGGCTTCGCTGGGCATCCGCATCACCTCCATCTCGGACGTGACGCCGGTCCCGCACAACGGTTGCCGCCCGCAGAAGCGCCGTCGCATCTAAGGATTCGCATCGTTTTTCGTCGCCGGCCAGCGCCTCACGGTGCTCGCCGGCGGTTCTGCTGAAACCGCAAGGTTTCTCTAAGCCCACCGTCTGAGCGCCCATAAAACAACCCGCCAGACTCGCGCGAGCCTCTCCCTCGTGAAGCCCGCGTCAGATTGACAAAGGAAGCAACGTGGCACGTTACCTAGGACCCAAGGGCAAACTCGCCCGCCGTGAAGGCACCGATCTTTTCCTGAAGAGCGCCCGCCGCCCGATCGGGGACAAGGTCAAGTTCGACAGCAAGCCCGGCCAGCACGGCCGCACGTCCGGCTCGCGTACCTCCGACTTCGGCCTGCAACTGCGCGAGAAGCAGAAGGTCAAGCGCATGTACGGCATCCTGGAGCGCCAGTTCCGCCGCTATTTCGCCGAAGCCGAGCGCCGCAAGGGCAACACCGGTGCCAACCTCCTGAGCCTGCTCGAGTCGCGCCTCGACAACGTCGTCTACCGCATGGGCTTCGGCTCCACGCGCGCCGAAGGCCGCCAGCTGGTGTCGCACAAGGCCATCACCGTGAACGGCCAGGTCGTGAACATCGCGTCCTACTCGGTCAAGGTCGGTGACGTGGTCGCCGTGCGCGAAAAGGCCAAGAAGCAGCTGCGCATCACCGATGCCGTGAAGCTTGCGGAATCGCAAGGCATGCCCAACTGGGTCCAGGTCGATGCCAGCAAGCTGGAAGGCGTGTTCAAGAAGACGCCGGACCGCGATGAATTCGGCGCCGACATCAAGGAAGCGCTGATCGTTGAACTGTATTCGCGCTGATGTGCGAAATGGCTGCGAAGGGCGCCTCGAGCGCCCTTGTGGCCGTTGCGAGTTTTAAGAGTTCCCTACGTCCGCGGCAGCATCTCGCCGTTGCGGTTGGTCCCTCAGCCTTATCGGTGTAACGAGCCGAGGGTATTGAAAGAAAGACCTCATGCAAACAAACCTGCTCAAACCCAAAGCCATCAATGTGGAGCCGCTGGGCGGCAACCGCGCCAAGGTCACGCTCGAACCCTTCGAGCGCGGCTATGGCCACACGCTCGGCAACGCGCTGCGTCGCGTGCTGCTGTCGTCGATGGTGGGGTATGCGCCGACCGAAGTCACCATCGCCGGCGTGCTGCACGAGTACTCGGCGATCGACGGTGTGCAAGAAGACGTGGTTCACATCATGCTGAACCTCAAGGGCGTGGTGTTCCGCCTGCACAACCGTGATGAGGTCACGCTGGTCCTGCGCAAGGAAGGCGAAGGCCCCGTCACTGCCGGCGACATCCAGACGCCGCACGACGTCGAAATCATCAACCCCGAGCACGTCATCGCTCACCTGTCGCAAGGCGGCAAGCTCGACATGCAGATCAAGGTCGAGAAGGGCCGCGGCTACGTGCCGGGCACGCTGCGCCGCTACGGCGACGAGCCGACCAAGTCGATCGGCCGCATCGTGCTGGACGCCTCGTTCTCGCCGGTTTCGCGCGTGAGCTATACCGTGGAAAGCGCCCGCGTCGAGCAGCGCACCGACCTCGACAAGCTCGTGATGGAAATTGCCACCAACGGCGCCATCACGCCGGAAGAAGCGATCCGCGCCTCGGCCAAGATCCTCGTCGAGCAGCTCGCCGTGTTCGCGCAGCTCGAAGGCAGCGAAATCGCTGCGTTCGATGCGCCGGCCCAGCGCAGCACGCAGTTTGACCCGATCCTGCTGCGCCCGGTCGACGAGCTCGAGCTCACCGTGCGTTCGGCCAACTGCCTGAAGGCCGAAAACATCTACTACATCGGCGACCTCATCCAGCGCACCGAAACCGAGCTGCTCAAGACGCCGAACCTCGGCCGCAAGTCGCTCAACGAAATCAAGGAAGTGCTGGCCTCGCGTGGTCTCACGCTCGGCGCCCGCCTGGAAAACTGGCCGCCCCAGGGCCTAGACAAGCGTTAATCAACAGGGCTGATCACAGCCCGGTGCACCCGGCAGTACCTGATACGGCTGCCGGCATTCATAGTGAAGAAAGGAAAGCACCATGCGTCACCGTCACGGACTTCGTAAGCTCAACCGCACCAGCGAGCATCGTCTCGCCATGCTGCGCAACATGACCAACTCGCTGCTGCAGCACGAGGCAATCAAGACCACGCTGCCCAAGGCCAAGGAACTGCGCCGCGTTGTCGAGCCGCTGATCACGCTGGCCAAGGAGCCGACGCTGGCCAACCGCCGCCTCGCCTTCGACCGCACGCGCGACCGCGACATCGTCACCAAGCTCTTCAATGAACTGGGCCCGCGCTACAAGGCGCGCCCGGGCGGCTACACCCGCATCCTGAAGATGGGCTTCCGTGTGGGCGACAACGCGCCGATGGCGTTTGTCGAGCTGGTGGATCGCCCTGAGCCGGCCGCAGAAGCGGCCGACGACAAGGCCGAATAAGCATCGCATCCGCGTCTCGAAAAAGGCCAGCGCAAGCTGGCCTTTTTCTTGTGCGGTAGAGCCGAAACTTCCTGCCGTGGAGACGGTTTCTCTGGTGACAGCGCATGGGACATGCAGTACACTAGCAGGCTCAGTCGCGGGGTGGAGCAGTCTGGTAGCTCGTTGGGCTCATAACCCAAAGGTCGTTGGTTCAAATCCAGCCCCCGCAACCAAATCAGCTAGAAGAAAAACAAGTTGAAAGGCCCGCCGCGCGCGGGCCTTTTTGCGTCCTGGGCGCGGCGGCGAGTCCCATCTTTTCGGTACGCTACGGCGTCCGCGCAGAGGCTGGGCGCGGGGCCTGTGGAACTTCGCCATCGCGTACATGAAGAACCCTCTCGTCGCGGCGTACCGCTACACCACCAACGACTGGTCGCAGATCCTCGCCAGCAGGCTGTGCGGGTGCTGCAACTGCGTGCAGACTTTCGCGCCGGATGAAGTGGTCGGCTGGACCGGCCTCGACATGCACAACGCCGACGATCCCAAGGCTGTTGAGCACCAGACCGCCATGTGCCCGCGCTGCGGCAGCGAAGCGGTGCTGGGCGACAAGTCGGGCTTCCCGATCACGGTGCCGTTCCTGACGCAGATGAACGAAGCCTGGTTTCAGCAGACCCTCATCCGTCCGGGCAAGCCGAAGGCTTGAGGCCCTGCGTGGCGACCCCTTGAAAGGAGCGCATGCCGGCCTGTCGCATCGATCACATCACGATCACCTCGCCGACGCTCGCGGCAGGCAGTGATCTTGTCTTCGATTGCCTGGGGCTCCGTCCGCAGCCAGGGGGTGAGCATGCGCGCATGGGCACGCACAACCTGCTGCTGCGGCTGGGTGATGCGCTCTTTCTCGAGGTCATCGCCATCAACCCTGCGGCCGCGCGACCTTCGCGCTCGCGGTGGTTCGACCTGGACCGGCTGTCGCCCGCCAGTGAACCTCGGCTTGCGTGCTGGGTCGCCCGCACCGAGGACATCCACGCGTCGTTGGAGAGGAGTCCCGAGCCGCTGGGCCAAGCGGAGCCCATGTCTCGAGGGGCGCTCGAATGGCTCATCTCCATTCCTGAAGACGGCCATCTGCCGCTCGGAGGCGCAGTGCCCGCGCTGATCCAGTGGCACACCGAGACGCATCCTGCTGTGGGTCTGCGGGACGTGGGATGCACGCTCGTGGCCCTGGAGTTGTGGCATCCGGCCCCGGCCTCCGTGCGCGCGGTGCTTGATGAGCTCCAGCTGGCCGAGCCCGGCGTCACGGTGTCGGTCGGTGAGGCCGCGGTCCCTAGGCTCGTGGCGCTCATCCAGACGCCGCAAGGCCTTCGGCGCATCGGCGCACCTGCCCCTCCGTTGCATCGTTAGCACGCATACCCTCCGGTCTGCCCTTCCTGTCGACGACATGACGCCACGCAAGCACCTCGGTTTCCTGCTCCAGGGCGTTGGTGCCTGGGTGGTGTTCTGGCTGGTGGGGTTGCCGGACTACTACCAGCAGTACTCCACCGTGCTGATGGCGGTGGCGAGCATCCTGCTGTCGGTGGCGATCTCGCTGGCGGCGATCGCTCTTCTGCGCCGAGGCCCACAGGCGCGCCGCATGTCGCGCGCCTTCTGGCTGTCGTTCTATTACACCGTGCCCTTCGTCCTGCTCGACACCGCCTACTGTGCGTGGTACCTGGGGCACGGCACGCAGTATCTGGTGACCTTCTGGTACCTGACGATCTTCTACGTGACGCCGTGGCTGACGTTCATGCCCACTGCGTGGCTGCTGAGCGAAAGGGCTTCGTGATGTTGACCGCCTGAGCTTCCACCAAGCCCGGCTTTGACCGCCGGCACAGCGCTGCCCTGAATCGCCACCATGCTCCGTCTCCAGACCTACCAAACGCTGGCCGACCTCGTGCTCGTGCTGCACGTGGCGCTCGTGCTCTTCGTGGTGGGCGGCCTGGTGCTGATCGTGCTGGGCAACCTGCGCGGCTGGTCGTGGGTGAACGCCTGGTGGTTCAGGCTTGCGCACCTCGCGACCATCGCCATCGTGGTCGCCGAGGCGTGGTGGGGCATCGAATGCCCACTGACCACGCTCGAGCGATGGCTGCGAGAGCAGGCGCGCGACAGCACCTACGCCGGCAGCTTCATCGAGCACTGGCTGCAGGCGCTGCTCTTCTGGCAGGCGCCACCGTGGGTCTTCACCACCGCCTACACGCTCTTCGGCCTGGCGGTCGTCGCGGCGTGGTGGCGCTTCCCCCCGAAACGACGCTCAGCGACGTGACCAGAGCCGGCGCGCGAGCGCCTGCACGTCCGCATCGGGGTGCGCACCGGCGCGGCCTCTCTCGCGCTCGTTGCGCAGCAGCCGCCACAGCGTGTCCTTGTGCGGCAGCACCGTGCCGAAGAAGCGCACGCCATCGGCATCGCTGACCAGCAAGGTGGGAAAGTTTTCCACCTCGACCGGGTCGACGAGCTCGGACTCGTCTTCGATGTCCACCCACACGAAGCGCATGTCCGCATGGGCCTGTGCGGCCTCCTCGAAGATCCCGCGGTAGTCGCGGCAGGTGCCGCACCATTCCGCGCACAGGCAGGCCACCAACAGCGGTGCAGAGGAGGAAGGCGTGTCAGACATCGCCCCGGATCATCTCAGACCTCGCCGCATCGTGCCGCGAAGGGGCCGCTCCGGAATGCGAGTTGCCGCGATCGGGAACAGGCTGGGTGTCCAGTCGCTGAAGGAGATTCATCCATGATGAGCAAGAAGCTACTCGCCGCCATCGTCGCCACCACCCTGGGCTGTGGCACGGCCATGGCACAGACGACCAACAACGTCGAAAACACCGCCGCTCCCAACGCCACCCAGACAGCCCCCGGCGGGCTGACCGAGGCCGGCAAGGACGCCAAGGACACCGCCAAGGGCGAATACAAGGCGCGCAAGAAGATCGCTGAGGCGAACAAGGAGCTGAACAAGGCCGATTGCGAAGTGTCGGCCGATGGCAGCGCCGAGCGTGCCTGCAAGAAGCAGGCGCGCGCGCAAGCCAAGGCAGACAAGGCCGAAGCCAAGATGACCTACGAGAACGAGAAGAAGGACATCAAGGCCAACCACAGCAAGTAATCACCGCAGGTGATCGCAGTGCGAGGGGGTGGGCCCAGTCGCCTGCCACCCTCCTGACAACGGCGGCGAGGCAGGGGCGATATGCTGCATCGGCCCATGCCCTTGCAAGACTTCCACCCTGCCGTCGCCCACTGGTTTGAAAAGGCCTTTCCCGCGCCGACCGAGGCGCAGGCCCAGGCCTGGCCCTCGATCCGCGCAGGGCGCCACACGCTCGTGGCGGCGCCGACCGGGTCCGGCAAGACGCTGACCGCGTTTCTCGCCGCGCTCGACGGCCTCGTGCGCCAAGGCCTGCGCCTCGAGGGCCTGCCCGATGAAACGGTGGTGCTCTACATCTCGCCGCTCAAGGCGCTGTCGAACGACATCCGCCTCAACCTCGAAGCACCGCTTGCCGGCATCCGCACCGAGCTCGCCGCACTCGGGCTGCCGGACGTGGAGATCCGCACCGCGGTGCGCACCGGCGACACGCCGCAGAAAGAGCGGCAGCTGAGCCTCAAGCGGCCGCCGCACATCCTGGTGACGACGCCCGAGTCGCTGTACGTGCTGCTCGGTTCGGTGTCGGGCCGCAAGATGCTCTCGACCGTGCGCGCGGTGATCGTCGACGAGATCCACGCCATCGCCGATGGCAAGCGCGGCAGCCACCTCGCGCTCTCGCTCGAGCGGCTGCAGCACCTGTGCGGCGTGCGGCTGAGCCGCATCGGGCTTTCGGCCACGCAGAAGCCGATCGAGGAGGTGGCGCGCTTTCTCGTCGGCAGCACCGCGGTGCGCGATGGCGTGGCCGACTGCCACATCGTCGACATCGGCTATGCCAAGCAACGCGACCTGGCGCTGGCCGTGCCGCCGACGCCACTCGGCGCGGTGATGTCCAACGACCAGTGGGAGCAGGTCTACCGCCAGGTCGCGGCGATGGCGCAGGAGCACCGCACCACGCTGGTCTTCGTCAACACGCGGCGCATGGCCGAGCGTGCCGCGCGGCACCTGGGCGAGTTGCTCGGCAAGGAGTCGGTTGCGGCCCACCACGGCAGCCTCGCGAAGGAGGCACGGCTCGAGGCCGAGCAGCGCCTGAAGCGCGGCGAGCTCACGCTGCTCGTGGCCACTGCCTCGCTCGAGCTGGGCCTGGACATCGGTGACGTCGAACTCGTGTGCCAGCTCGGCTCGCCGCGATCGATCGCGAGCTTCCTGCAGCGGGCGGGACGCTCCGGCCACGCGGTGGGTGGTGTGCCGAAGGCGCGGCTCTTCCCGCAGTCGCGCGACGAGCTGGTCGAGTGTGCGGCCCTGCTCGATTGCGTGCGGCGCGGCGAGCTCGATGCCTTGCACATCCCGCTCGCTCCACTCGACGTGCTGGCGCAGCAGATCGTGGCCGAGATTTCGTGCGAAGAGTGGGACGAGGGCGAGCTCTATGACCTCGTGCGCCGCGCCTGGCCCTACGCCACGCTGTCGCGCGAGCGCTTCGACGAGGTCGTGCGCATGCTGGCCGACGGCTACACCACGCGCCATGGGCAACGCGGCGCCTATGTGCACCGGGACGCCGTGCACCACCGCCTGCGTGAGCGCCGAGGTGCGCGCATGACCGCGCTCACCTCGGGCGGCACCATCCCCGAGACCGGCGACTACACCGTCCTGCTGGAGCCGCAGGCCGCGCAGGTCGGCACGGTCAACGAAGACTTCGCGGTCGAGAGCCTGGCCGGTGACATCTTTCAGCTCGGCAACACCAGCTACCGAATCCTGCGCATCGAGCCGGGCCGCGTGCGGGTGGAAGACGCGCAGGGCGCGCCGCCGAACATCCCCTTCTGGCTGGGCGAAGCGCCGGGGCGCAGCGACGAGCTGTCGATGGGCGTGTCGCGGATGCGCGAGGCGCTCGGCCGTCTGCTCGCCGAACAGGGCGCCGAGGCAGCGCGGAAATGGCTCGTCGATGAACTGCGGCTCGACGACGACGCCGCCCGCCAACTGGTCGACCACCTTGCGCGCGCCGTCGCGGTGCTGGGTGAGCTGCCATCGCAGCGCTGCATCGTGATCGAGCGCTTCTTTGATGAGTCGGGCGGCATGCAGCTCATCCTGCATTCGCCCTTCGGCAGCCGCTTGAACCGTGCCTGGGGCCTGGCTTTGCGCAAGCGCTTCTGCCGCCAGTTCAACTTCGAGCTTCAGGCCGCGGCGACGGAAGACGCGATCGTGCTGTCGCTCTCCACCAGCCACAGTTTCCCGCTCGATGAAGTGGCGCGCTACCTGCACAGCAACACCGCCCTCGACGTGTTGCTGCAGGCGCTGCTCGACGCCCCGCTCTTCGGCGCCCGCTGGCGCTGGAACGCCACCAATGCGCTGGCACTCCCGCGTTTCACCGGCGGGCGCAAGGTCGCACCGCAGCTGCAGCGCATGCGCTCCGAGGACCTGCTCGCGTCCATCTTCCCCGACCAGGTGGCGTGCGGTGAAAACATCGTCGGCGACCGAGAGATCCCCGAGCACCCGCTGGTCGCGCAGACGCTGGACGACTGCCTGAACGATGCGATGGACGCCCGCGGCTTTCTGGCGCTGCTGCGGCGCATCGAGTCGGGCGAGGTGAGGGTGGTGGCACGCGACCTGCCGGCGCCATCGCCGCTCGCGGCCGAGGCCTTGAGCGCGCGGCCGTATGCCTACCTCGACGATGCCCCGATCGAAGAGCGCCGCACGCAGGCTGTGCAGGCACGGCGCTACGGCGATGCGCCCACCGAGGCGGGCGATCTCGGGCAGCTCGATGCCGACGCGATTGCGAGCGTGCGGGAAGAAGCGTGGCCGCAACCGCGGCATGCCGACGAGATGCACGAGGTGCTGAACGGGCTGGGGCTGGTCACGCAGGACGAGGCAACGCAGAACGAAGGCTGGATGGCGTGGCTCGAGGCGCTGGCGCAGGCGAAGCGCGCGACGGCGCTGCAGGCCGACGGGATGCAGCTGTGGGTGGCCGCGGAGCGGCTGGTGCAGTCGAGCGCCTTGCACCCGCAGGCGTCACGCGTGCCGCATATCGAGGCTCCGGCGGGCTACGACACACCGCCTGCGTCGCGCGAAGAAGCCTTGCAGGAGCTGCTGCGCTCCCGCCTGAGCGCGCTGGGCCCCGTGCGCGCCGACACGCTCGCACGCCAGCTCGCGGTGCCGCTGGGCGACGTCGAGTTCGCGTTGTCGGCCTTGCAGTCCGAAGGCTCGGTGATGCAGGGCCACTTCACGCCTGGCACGCCGCACGTCGAATGGTGCGAGCGGCACCTGCTCGCGCGCATCCACCGCTACACGCTCAAGCGCTTGCGCCGCGAGATCGAGCCGGTGTCGCCGCGTGACTTCGCGCGATTTCTGTTCGAGTGGCAGCGTGTGGGGGCCGAGAGCCGGGTGAGCGGGCCCGAAGCGCTTGCCGGCGTGCTCTCGCAGCTGGAAGGCTTCGAGGCCCCCGCGGCCTTGTGGGAAGCCGAACTGCTGCCCGCGCGCGTGAAGGACTATTCCAGCGCCTGGCTCGACGACCTGTGCACCGCAGGCCGCACGCTGTGGCTGCGCCTGCGGCCGATGGCGGCCGACAGCCGCGCGGGCGGCGCGTCGTTGCGCAGCACGCCGGTCTTGTTGCTGCCGCGGCGAAGTGCCGCGCTGTGGGCCAGCCTCGCGCCGCCGGGGGCCGACGATGCGCAGCTCTCGTCTCGCGCGCAACGTGCCGTCGCCTACCTGGCCGAACATGGTGCCTCCTTCTTCGACGAAATCGCCCACGGCACGCGCCTCCTGCAGGCCGAACTGGAAGAAGCCCTGAGCGAACTGGTGGTGCGCGGCCGGGTGAACTGCGACAGCTACGCCGGCCTGCGTGCGTTGCTGGTGCCGGCGGCCAAGCGTGCGACTGCGGCCTCACGCCAGCGGCGACGTGTGCCGCTCTTCAGCATCGAGGACGCCGGGCGCTGGACGCTGGTGCGCCAGCCGGTGTCCACCCAGACGGCGCTGCCCGCGGAAGCGATGGAACATGTCGCGCGAACGCTGCTGCGCCGCTACGGCGTGGTGGCGTGGCGCATCGTCGAGCGGGAGGCCGCCTGGCTGCCGCCGTGGCGCGAGCTGGTGCGGGTGTACCGGCGGCTCGAAGCGCGCGGCGAGATCCGCGGCGGCCGCTTCATCGATGGCAGCACCGGCGAGCAGTTCGCGCTGCCCGAGGCGATCACCGCGATGCGGCAGGTGCGCCGCCAGCCGGCTGACGAGCACCTGGTGTGCCTTTCGGCGTCGGACCCGGCCAACCTGCTCGGCACCGTGCTCGCCGGCCCGCGGCTGCCGCGGGTGGCGGGGTCGAAGGTGCTCTACCGAGGTGGGGTGCCCATCGCCACCAGCGTGGCCGGGCAGGTCGAAGCGCTGGTCACCCTGTCGCCCGAGCAACTGCAGGCAGCGGCGCGTGCGCTGTCGCTGGAGCCGGGTTTGCGATTCCTGGAGCTCACACTGTGACCACGACCCCTTTGCACATCGGCATCGTCGGCTGCTCGGCCGAAGGCGCGTCGCTCTGTTACCGCACGCTGTGCGCCGAAGCGCCGGCGCTCCTGGGTGAGGCGCATGCGCACCCTGAGGTGTCGATACACACGCCGTCGCTTGCGGCGTATGTCGACTGTCTCGATCGCGGCGACCTGCAAGGCGTGGCCGACCTGATGCTGAGCTCGGCGCACAAGCTGGCCGGCATCGGCGCCGAGTTGCTGATCTGCCCCGACAACACCATCCACCAGGCCTTCGCGCTCGTGGCGCCGCATTCGCCTCGGCCGTGGTTGCACATCGCCGACGAGGTGGCGCGGGTGGCGGCCGAGCGGGGCTTCCGACGCGTCGGTGTGCTGGGCACGCACTGGCTGGTGAAGAGCGAGGTCTATCCGCAGGCCTTGCAGGCGCGCGGCATCGAGGCCGTGCGGCCGGTGGACGACGACCGCGATGCGCTCGGCCACATCATCATGGACGAGCTGGTGCCAGGCATCGTGAGGCCGGCGTCGGTGTCGGCGCTCCAGCGCATCATCGAGCGATTGGCCGCACGGGCTTGCGATGCGGTGGTGCTGGGTTGCACCGAGCTGCCGCTGGTGCTCGATGATCACAACAGCGTGCTGCCGACGCTCGACAGCACGCGGCTCCTCGCCCGCGCGGCACTCGCACGGGCAGTGGCGGCTCAGCGCTCAGCCTGAGCCGGCGCCAGCGCCGGCTGCGTGCGGCGTGACCACACCAGCTCGTGGAAGAAGAAGGCGACGGTGTTGACCATCGGCTCGATCAGCGCGACGGCGCTCGACACCTGCCAGCTGCCGGTGATGGCGTAGGTGACACCGAACGCCACGCTGAAGTGCAGCACGGCGAAGCTGGTGGTTTTCTGGACGTGACGGGCCATGACGAACTCCTTTCTTGCTGGGGTTCAGTATGGCTGCTGATGAGAATGATTCTCATCAAATCGGCCGATGGCAGCCATAGCCACCACCGGCCGGAGCGGGGTCAGAGCCCGGTCTGCGTCACGAACTTCGCGTTGAGGTAGGCGTTGATCGCATCGCTGCCGCCTTCGGTGCCGTAGCCCGAGTCCTTGATGCCACCGAAGGGCACTTCGGGCAGGGCGAGGCCGAAGTGGTTGATCGAGACCATGCCGCTCTCGATCGCGCTGCCGATGGCAGTGGCGGTCTTGAGCGACCGGGTGAAGGCATAGGCCGCCAAGCCGAACGGCAGGCGGTTGGCTTCGGCGACCACCTCGTCATAGGTCTTGAAGGGGAGGATCGGCGCGATGGGGCCGAAGGGCTCTTCGTGCAGGATGCGGGCATCGGCTGGCAGGTCGGTGAGGACCGTTGGCTCGAAGAAGTAGCCGTCGCCTGTACCGCGCTTGCCCCCGAGCGCCACCTTCGCGCCCTTGGCCACGGCATCGTCGACGAACTGCTGCATCGCCTCGACACGCCGGCTGTTGGCGAGCGGGCCCATGCGTGTGTCCTTCTGCAGGCCGTCACCCACCTTGATCTGCGAGGCCGCGGCGACGAAACCGTCGACGAACTGCGGGTACACCGACTCATGCACCAGGAAGCGAGTGGGCGACACACACACCTGCCCCGCGTTGCGGAATTTCGCGCCGGCGAGTTGCTTGGCGGCCGAAGCGACGTCGGCATCGTCGAACACGATGGCCGGGGCGTGGCCGCCCAGCTCCATCGTGATGCGCTTCATGTGCTGGCCGGCAAGCGCCGCGAGCTTCTTGCCGACCGGCGTGGAGCCGGTGAAGGTGATCTTGCGGATGACCGGGTGCGGGATCAGGTACTCCGAGATCTCGCTCGGCACGCCGAACACGAGGTTGATCACGCCGGCCGGCACACCGGCGTCGGCATAGGCACGGACCAGCGCGGCGCAGCTCGCGGGCGTCTCTTCCGGCCCCTTGAGAATGACCGAGCAGCCGGCGGCGAGCGCGGCCGAGACCTTGCGCACCGCCTGGTTGATCGGGAAGTTCCAGGGCGTGAAGGCGGCCACCGGGCCCACCGGCTCCTTGATCACCAGCTGGCTCACGCCCTCGGCGCGCGGCGGCACGATCTGCCCGTAGGTGCGGCGCGCTTCCTCGGCAAACCAGTCGATCAGGTCGCCAGCCGACAGGGCTTCCATCTTGGCTTCTGCCAGCGGCTTGCCTTGCTCGAGCGTCATCAGCTGGGCGATCTCGTCGGCGCGCTCGCGCATCAGGTTGGCGGCCTTGCGCAGCACCTTGTAGCGCTCGAAGGGCGACACGGCCTTCCACTGCTTGAAGCCCTTGTCGGCGGCGGCGAGCGCACGGTCGAGCTCGGGGATGCCGGCGTGGTGCAGGCGGGCCAGTGCCTTGCCGGTGGCGGGGTTGAGGATGGGCTCGCTCTTTCCGCTGGTGCCAGCGGTCCATTCACCGTCGATGAACAGGGAGACGTCTGTGTACATGGGGAGTCCTGGGCTGAATGCGGGAGAGAGGTGGCACGCGGCCACGCGGAACCATGATTGTTCCGCGTCTCGGAAGCCCGGGTTGTCGCTCAGGTTGCGGCCTGAGCCGGCCGCGTCAGCGCTTCGGGGCGGGCGGTACCGGGGCGGGTGCCGTGCGCGAGGCGGCTGCGGCCGGCACGGGCGCCGCGGCAGGGGCGGCCGGGATGGCCGGGGCCTGCGCCGCTGCCGGCGCCTCGGCGCTGGCCGGCTCCGCCGCCGTCGTGGCCGGCACTTCCTGCCAGGGCGAGGGGCAGGAGGTCACGTAGGGGTAGTACATCTGCGCCTCGCGGCAGTAGTACCAGAAGTGGGTCTGCTGGGCGGCGCTCGGCTGCACGAACAGCGGTTCGGCCGGCGGCTGCACGACCACCGGCCGCTGTACCACCAGCGGGCCCCAGTAGCCAGGCCACCAGAAGGGGCCGCCGATCCACACGCCGACGCGGGCGCGCGGGTGGGCCTCGGCCAACGCCGGGGCCAGGCTGGCGGCAAGCGCCGTGGCGAGGACGAGAGACTTCAGCGGCAAGGCGAGGCGGATGTTCATCACGGGCTCCTCGTTCAGCGTGCGGGCGGCGGCGGCTGGATGCCGGCCGGCGGGCGCGGCGGTGCGGGCGGCACCGCCGCAGGCGCGCTGCGGTAGCCGGCGTAGCCGACGCCAGGGACCTGGTTGCCCTTGGCGTACATGCACTGCGAGTAGGCGATGTCGTAGCGCCGCTGGGCACTGCCGGCCGCATGGTTGCTCTGGTCGGACCCGACGGCGGCGCCGGTCATGCCGCCCACCGCGGCCCCGACGCCTGCACTGCCATGCGTGCCGCCGATCAGCGCTCCGGCGGCGGCGCCGAGCACCACGCCGGTGGCGGTGGCCGCGGCGAAGCGCTGGGCCGCGGCATCGCTGCCCGGCCCGCCGATGCGGCTGTGCGCCCAGTCACGGCAGAGCTTGTCGTCGGCGACGAAGACTTCGAACGGCTTGTTCGGCCCGGGCATCACATGGGTGCTCGGGCCGGTGGGCATCTGGGCGCAGCCCACCAGCGACGCCGCCGCCAAGGCAGCCAGCGGCCAGGCCGGCGAGCGGGAAAGGCGGGGGGTTCGCGCAGGGCTCATGGGGTTCACCTGTTCATCCTTGTAGGCTGAAGAACGAGCTCCGCCAAGCCGACGTTGACGTCTTTACATGCCGGCGGCACCGGGGGTTCTTCCTTCCTCTGGCTATGAGCTTGGTGCGATTTGGTCTTAGTTGGTTCGCGCGCAAGCAAGCGCCGAATTCTTCGTTCTCCCGCAGAAGGACAGTCCCTAGCATGCCGGCATTCCTGCTTTCATACCCACCACAACACCATGAAGACCAAGATTCGCACCCTGCTGGCCACCACCGCGCTGGCCTTTGCTGCTGGGGCCTCGTTCGCAAAAGACGTGACCATCCTCAACGTCTCGTACGACCCGACCCGCGAGCTCTATCAGGAGTACAACGCCGCCTTCGCCAAGTACTGGAAGGCCAAGACCGGCGACAACGTGATCGTCAAGCAATCGCACGGCGGCTCGGGCAAGCAGGCCCGCTCGGTCATCGACGGCATCGACTCCGACGTGGTGACGTTGGCGCTTGCTTACGATATCGACGAGATTGCTGAAAAGGCCAAGCTGCTCGTCCCTGACTGGCAGAAGCGCCTGCAGCACAACAGCTCGCCCTACACCTCGACCTACATCTTCCTGGTGCGCAAGGGTAACCCGAAGGGCATCAAGGACTGGGGTGACCTGATCAAGCCGGGTGTCTCGGTCATCACCGCCAACCCCAAGACCTCGGGTGGCGCACGCTGGGGCTACCTCGCCGGCTACGGCTGGGCGCTGCAGCAGCCGGGCGGCAACGAAGCGAAGGCCAAGGAGTACATCACCAAGCTGTTCCAGAACGTGCCGGTGCTCGACTCGGGCGCCCGTGGGTCGACGGTGACCTTCGCCGAGCGCGGCCAGGGCGACGTGCTGCTGGCCTGGGAAAACGAGGCCCACCTGTCGCTGAAGGAATTCGGTGCCGACAAGTTCGACATTGTGTACCCGCCGAGCAGCATCCTGGCCGAGCCACCGGTGGCCGTGGTCGACAAGGTCGTCGACAAGAAGGGCACCCGTGCCGTGGCCCAGGCCTACCTGGACTACCTGTACACCCCGGAGGGCCAGGAGATCGCCGCCAAGAACTTCTACCGCCCGACCGACCCGAAGGTCGCTGCCAAGTACGCGAAGCAGTTCCCGGCAGTGAAGCTCTTCACCATCGACAAGCTCTTCGGCGGCTGGGCCAAGGCGCAGAAGACGCACTTTGCCGATGGCGGCGTGTTCGACCAGATCTACACGAAGAGCAAGTAAGGCCCCGTTCCGCTGCGACGTTTGGGCTCCATGGCCCGGAAGGCGAAGAGGTCGCTTTCCGGGCCTTCTTAGTTCGGCAAACGAATAAGCAAACTCGCAACTTGTTGTTTTGCGTCTCAATTTGAAGCCTTAGCATCGGCTTCTTTCATTTGCGAGCCCTCCGTCATGCGCTTTCCTCATGTTGTGTCCCGGCGTTCGGTCCTGAGTCTGGCGGCCGCATCGGCTGCGTTGTCGGTGGCGCCGAACGTCCGCGCTGCTGGTCCGACCCTGCTCAACGTGAGCTACGACGTGGCACGTGAGCTGTACAAGGAGATCAATCCGGCCTTCATCAAGCACTGGAAAGCCCAGACGGGCGAAGACGTGTCGGTCAACCAGTCGCATGGCGGCTCGAGCAAGCAAGCTCGCTCGGTGATCGACGGGCTGGAGGCCGACGTCGTCACGATGAACCAGTCGAGCGACATCGACGCGATCGCAAGCAGGGGCAAGCTGATTCCCGCTGACTGGGCCAAGCGCCTGCCCGACAACAGCGCGCCCACGACGTCGACCACCGTGATCCTGGTCCGCAAGGGCAACCCGAAGGGCATCAAGGACTGGGCCGACCTCGCCAAGCCCGGCGTGAGCGTCGTCATCCCCAACCCCAAGATCACCGGCAACGGCCGCTACACCTACGTGGCCGCCTGGGGCGCGCTCGTGAAGGGCGGCGCGACGCCTGCGCAGGCCCGCGAGACGGTGCAGAAGATCTTCGGCAACGTGCCGGTGTTCGACGGCGGCGGCCGTGCTGCCACTACCACCTTCGCCCAGCGCAACATCGGCGATGCGCTGTGCACCTTCGAGAGCGAGATCAACCTGATCAAGCAGGAGTTCGGCGACAACTTCGACGTGGTCTACGCGAAGTGGAGCATCCTGGCCGAGAACCCGGTGTCGGTGATCGACAAGGTGGTCGACAAGAAAGGCACGCGCAAGCAGGCCGAGGCCTACCTCAAGTTCCTGTGGAGCGACGAGGCGCAGGAGATCGCGGCCAAGCACCAGATCCGCCCGCGCTCGGCCAAGATCCTGGCCAAGTACGCGAAGGACTTCCCCAAGATCAACACCTTCACCATCGACGAAGCCTTCGGCGGTTGGACGAAGGCACAGAAGGATCACTTCGACGACGGCGCCATCTACGACCAGATCCTCGCGGCCATCAAGAAATAACGAGCGGCGCAGACCGCAGGCTCCATGATTCTTTCGCGCACTCTGCTGCGGCGGCACTCCGTGCTGCCCGGCTTCGATCTTGCTCTCGGCTTCACGGTGCTCTACCTGAGCTTCATCGTGCTGATCCCGTTGGCGGCGGCGTTTCTCAAGACCTTCACGATGACGTGGCCCGCCTTCTGGGACGCGGTGGCCACGCCGCGGGTGATGGCCTCGTACCGGCTGACCTTCGGTGCCTCCTTCGCCGCAGCGCTGCTCAACGCGGCCTTCGGGCTCATCGTGGCCTGGGTGCTCGTGCGCTACGAGTTCCCGTTCAAGCGCATCGTCGACGCGCTGGTGGACCTGCCCTTCGCCCTGCCCACCGCCGTGGCCGGCATCGCGCTCACGGCGCTCTATTCGGGCAACGGCTGGATCGGCCAGCACCTGCCGTTCAAGGTGAGCTTCACGCCGCTGGGCGTGTTCGTCGCGCTCACCTTCATCGGCCTGCCCTTCGTCGTGCGCACGCTGCAGCCGGTGCTGGAAGACATGCACAAGGAACTGGAAGAGGCCGCCGCCACGCTCGGGGCCTCGCGCTGGCAGACCTTCCGCCACGTGATCTTCCCGATCGTCTCGCCGGCGCTGCTGACCGGCTTTGCGCTCGCCTTCGCGCGTGCGCTCGGCGAGTACGGCTCGGTGATCTTCATCGCCGGCAACATGCCGATGGTCTCGGAGATCACGCCCTTGCTCATCATCACCAAGCTCGAGCAGTACGACTACACCGGCGCGACCGCGATCGCGGTGGTGATGCTGGTGGCCGCGTTCATCATGCTGCTCACGATCAACCTGCTGCAGGCCTGGGCGCGAAAGCGCCAGGGGCGATGACATGAGCGCCGTGCCCCTGAACACCCCTGTGCCGCGAGCCGGCGTGCCCGTGCGCCAGACGCACTCGGCCACGGCCGAGCCGGCGTGGCTGCGCCGCACGCTGATCGCGGTGGCGCTGATCTTCCTCACGCTCTTCCTCTTCGTGCCGCTGGTGTCGGTGTTCTTCGAAGCCTTCAAGAAAGGCTGGGAGACCTACCTCGCCGCGATCCTCGAGCCCGATGCGCGCTCGGCGGTGTGGCTCACGCTCGTGGCCGCTGCCATCTCGGTGCCGCTGAACCTGGTGTTCGGCCTCGCCGCCTCGTGGGCGATCGCGAAGTTCGACTTCCGCGGCAAGAACCTGCTGCTCACGCTGATCGACCTCCCGTTCTCGGTGTCGCCGGTGATCTCGGGCCTGATCTTCGTGCTGATCTTCGGCCTGCAGGGCTGGTTCGGGCCATGGCTGCGCGAGCATGACCTCAAGGTGATCTTTGCGTTGCCGGGCATCGTGCTCGCCACGGTCTTCATCACCTTCCCGTTCGTCGCACGCGAGCTGATTCCCTTGATGCAGGCGCAGGGCGTCGAGCAGGAGGAGGCGGCCCGCGTGCTCGGCGCCTCGGGCTGGCAGATCTTCTGGCGCGTGACGCTGCCCAACGTGAAATGGGCGCTGCTCTACGGCGTGATCCTGTGCAACGCGCGGGCGATGGGTGAGTTCGGCGCGGTGAGCGTGGTGTCGGGCCACATCCGGGGGCAGACGAACACCATGCCGCTGCACATCGAAATCCTCTACAACGAATACCAGTTTGCGGCGGCGTTTGCCGTGGCCTCGCTGCTGGCCGGGCTGGCCCTGGTGACCCTGGTGCTGAAGTACCTGGTCGAGCAGCGCGTGAAGGCGCAGAAGCGCGAAGCCGAAGGCCGAAGCGAATGAAGGACATGACATGAGCATTGAGATCCGCAACCTCAACAAGGCTTTCGGCAAGACCGTCGTCTGCGACAACATCAACCTCGACATCCCGTCGGGCGAACTCGTCGCACTGCTCGGCCCGTCGGGCTCGGGCAAGACCTCGCTGCTGCGGATCATCGCGGGGCTGGAGCGGCCGGACTCGGGCTCGGTGCTCTTCCATGGTGAAGACGCGACCTACGACGACGTGCGCGACCGCCACGTCGGCTTCGTGTTCCAGCACTACGCGCTCTTCGGCCACATGAGCATCTTCGAGAACGTGGCCTTCGGCCTGCGCGTGCGCCCCAAGGCCACGCGTCCGAGCGAAGCCAAGATCAAGGAGAAGGTGATGGAGCTGCTCAAGCTCGTGCAGCTCGACTGGCTGGCCGACCGATACCCGCACCAGCTCTCGGGCGGCCAGCGCCAGCGCATCGCGCTCGCACGTGCGCTCGCGGTCGAGCCCAAGGTGCTGCTGCTCGACGAGCCCTTCGGCGCGCTCGATGCCAAGGTCCGCAAGGAGCTGCGCCGTTGGCTGCGCCGTCTGCACGACGAGATGCACGTGACCAGCGTCTTCGTCACGCACGACCAGGACGAGGCGATGGAAGTCGCCGACCGCGTGGTGGTGATGAACCTCGGCAAGATCGAGCAGGACGGCTCGCCCGACGAGGTCTACGACCGCCCGGCCACGCCCTTCGTGCTGCAGTTCCTCGGCGACGTGAACCTCTTCCACGGCCGCTTCGGTCATGCGCCGGGGGGCAACGTCGATGCCAACGACGTGAGCTACGTGCGCCCGCACGAACTCGAGATCGTGGCCACGCCGTCCGAGGGCACGCTGGCGGTGACGCTCTCGCAGGCACTCACCGTCGGCCCGCAGACGCGCATCGAGTTCAAGCGTCTGGACGACGGCAGCTACGTCGACGTGGAAATGGCACGCGCCGACTACAGCGCCCTGCGCGAGAAGCTCGGCCTGGGCCCGGGCAGTCAGGTGTTCCTGAAGCCGCGCCGCGTGACGCGATTCCTCGCGGGCGGCCAGGGGCCGCAGACCGAGCAGGTCGACCCGGCCGCCATGATCTGAGGCTTGGCGCCGGGAAGGCGCCTCACTCGCTCGCGAGTTCGCCCCGCATTGCCGCTTCGACCACATCAGGCTTGAGCGGCGAGGCGAAGGTCTCGATGAAGTCGTAGACGAAGGTGCGCAGGAAGCTGCCGCGCCGCACGGCGAGCTTGGTCAGGTTGACGGCGAAGAGATCGCGGGCGTCGATCGCGCGCAGGTTGCGATCGCGGTCTTCGTCGAAGGCGATCGAGGCCACGATGCCGACACCCAAGCCGAGCTCGACGTAGGTCTTGATCACGTCGGCGTCCATCGCGGTCAGCACGAGGTCGAACTCCAGGCCGGCGGCCTGGAAGGCTTCGTCGATGTGCATGCGGCCGGTGTAGCCGGTGCCGTAGGTGATGACCGGGAATTGCGCCAGCCGCTGGAGCGTCAGCGGTCCGCCTTCCAGCAGTGGATGGCCCGGCGGCACGATGACGCTGTGGGTCCAGCGGTAGCAGGGCAGCGTGACCAGCGCGTCGTACTGCGCCAGCGCCTCGGTGGCGATGCCGATGTCGGCCTCGCCCGAAATGAGCATCTCGGCCACCTGCTTGGGAGAACCCTGGTGCAGGTTGAGCGTGACCTGCGGGTAACGCTGGCGGAAATCACGCACCGCGCTCGGCAAGGCGTAACGCGCCTGCGAATGCGTGGCCGCGATCGACAGGCGGCCGTGCACGGCCTGGGTGAACTCTTCGCCGGCGCGCTTGAGATTCTCGGCATCGTTCAGCATGCGCTCGACGATCGGGGCGACCACTTCGCCCACCGCAGTAAGCGAGGTGAGGCGCTTGCCGGCGCGCACGAAGAGGTCGACGCCCAGCTCCTCTTCCAGTTCACGGATCTGGCGGCTCACGCCCGGCTGGGACGTGTGCAGCACCTTGGACACCTCGGTGAGATTGAAGCCGCAGCGAACGGCCTCTCGCACGGAGCGAAGCTGCTGGAAATTCATGTAGGTATGCGGGAAACGGGAGTGGACGGCAGTATGGTCAGCAGGCGGTATTTGCGGAACAACTTAAAACTGCTTTTCTTATCCGGAAAAAGATTAAGGGCCGCTTGGCCGGAACCTCTTTCCACGCCGCGGGTCTGCGCCCAGGCCCCCATCGCTGCCCCTGGGTGAGGGGCATACAATTCCAAGCTTTCACTTCGGCGGGCGCCATCCAGCGCGCTTTCAGCCCCAACGAGGATCCACACGTGTTCATTTCCGAAGCCTTCGCACAAGCGGCCCCGGCGGCCGGCGCCTCCGATCCGCTGGGTGGCCTGACGGGCATGCTGCCCATCATCCTGATGTTCGTGGTGCTGTACTTCGTGATGATCCGCCCCCAGATGAAGCGGCAGAAGGAACACAAGGCCATGATCGACGCCATCGCCAAGGGCGACGAGGTGGTGGTCGCCGGTGGCGTGCTCGGCCGTGTGACCAAGCTCGGCGACAGCTTCCTGCATGTGGAAGTGGCCAACAACGTCGAGATCCAGGTGCAGCGCGGCGCGGTGGTGCAGGTGCTGCCCAAGGGCACCTTCAAATAAGACACACACAGACAAGCCGGCGCGAGCCGGCCTCGTGAAAGACACGACATGAACCGCTATCCGTGGTGGAAATACGCGATCCTTGCGGTCGCCTTGCTGGTCGGGCTGATCTACACGCTGCCCAACTTCTTCGGCGAGGCGCCGGCGGTTCAGGTCAGCAGTGGCAAGGCCACGCTCAAGCTCGACAGCGCGACCGCCCAGCGGGTCGAGCAGATCCTCAAGGCGGCGAACCTGCAGCCCGACTTCGTCGTCTTTGAAGGCAACAGCGTCAAGGCGCGCTTCTCCGACGGTGATGCCCAGCTCAAGGCCAAGGACGCCTTGGCCAGGGCGCTCAACCCCGACCCGACCGACCCGAGCTACATCGTCGCGCTCAACCTCCTCTCGCGGTCGCCCAAGTGGCTGACCTCGATGCGCGCCCTGCCCATGTACCTGGGCCTGGACCTGCGCGGCGGGGTGCACTTCCTGATGCAGGTCGACATGAAGGCCGCGCTCACGAAGAAGATGGAAGGCACGGCCACCGACATCCGCTCGCAGCTGCGTGACAAGAACCTGCGCTATGCCGGCATCAGCCGCGACGGCAACACGGTGGAGATCCGCTTCCGTGACCGCGAGACGCTGAAGGTCGGGGCCGACCTGCTCTCGCAGATGACCGACCTGCAGTGGACGCAGGTGCCCGACGGCACCGACATCAAGCTCATCGGCACGTTGAAACCCGAGGCCGCGCGTGCGGTGCAGGACGCCGCGCTCAAGCAGAACATCACCACCCTGCACAACCGGGTGAACGAGCTCGGCGTGGCTGAGCCGGTGATCCAGCAGCAGGGCGCCGACCGCGTCGTGATCCAGCTGCCCGGCGTGCAGGACACCGCCAAGGCCAAGGACATCATCGGCCGCACGGCCAACCTCGAATTCCGCCTGGTCGACATGTCGGCCGAGGCGCGAGCTGCTACCGAAGGCACGGGCCCGGTGCCCTTCGGCCGCGAACGCTTCACCGTCGGCCGTGGGGCGCCCGTCGTCACCTACAAGGAAGCGGTCGCCACCGGCGAGATGCTGACCAACGCGCAGCCGCGGCCCGACCAGAACAACCAGCCGGCGGTGTCGGTGAGCCTCGACGCCAAGGGCGGCCGCCTGATGCGTGAGATGACGCGCAACAACGTCGGCAACTACATGGCCGCCATCCTGTTTGAGAAGAACAAGGGCGAGGTGCTGACGGTCGCGCGCATCCAGAGCGAGTTCGGCAACGACTTCCAGATCACCGGCATGGGCACGACCGAGGCCGCCAACGACCTGAGCCTGCTGCTGCGCGCCGGATCGCTGGCCGCGCCGATGGAGATCATCGAAGAGAGCACCATCGGCCCGACGCTCGGCGCCGACAACATCGCCAAGGGTTTCAACAGCGTGATCTACGGCTTTGCGGCGATCGCGGCGTTCATGTGCCTGTACTACCTCTTGTTCGGCCTGTTCTCCACGCTTGCGCTCGGGTTCAACCTGCTGCTGCTGGTGGCCGTGCTGTCGATGCTGCAGGCCACGCTCACGCTGCCCGGTATCGCGGCCATCGCGCTCACGCTCGGCATGGCCATCGACGCCAACGTGCTGATCAACGAGCGGGTGCGCGAAGAGTTGCGGGCCGGCGCTTCGCCGCAGGCGGCGATCAACGCTGGATACGAGCGTGCGTTCGCCACCATCCTCGACTCCAACGTCACCACGCTGATCGCCGGCATCGCGCTTTTCGCCTTCGGCTCGGGCCCGATCAAGGGCTTCGCCGTGGTGCACTGCCTGGGCATCCTGACCTCGATGTTCTCGGCCGTCGTGTTCTCTCGCGGCCTGGTGAACCTCTGGTACGGCCGCCAGAAGAAGCTCAAGAGCGTGTCGATCGGGCAGGTGTGGAAGCCCAAGGCCGTGCCGGCCGAGACGCCGGCCAATCCGTGAGCCCGCTCGTCAGAGCGCAACAAGAACACAACCGGACCTGAGCAATGGAGTTCTTCCGCATCCACCGCGACATCCCGTTCATGCGGCATGCGCTGGTGTTCAACATCATCTCGGCCGCGACCTTCCTGCTGGCCGTGTTCTTCCTGGTCACGCGCGGCCTGCACCTGTCGATCGAGTTCACCGGCGGCACCGCGATTGAGGCGCACTACAAGCAGGCCGCTGACATCGCTAAGGTGCGCCACACCGTCGAGGCGATGAACGTCGGCGAAGTGCAGGTGCAGAACTTCGGCGACACCCACAACGTGCTGATCCGTCTGCCGGTGCGTGGCGACGGCAAGGTCGGCGACGTGGTCGAGAAGGTGTTCGCCGAGCTGTGCAAGGCCGAGTCGGGCACCGTGTCGCGCCGGGCCGTCACGACGGACAAGGGCGAGGTGATCGACAAGCCGGTCTGCGACGCCAACGGCGCCGAGCCGGTGGTGCTGGCCCGCAGCGAGTTCGTCGGCCCGCAGGTCGGGCGTGAGTTGGCTGAAGACGGCGCGAAGGCGCTGGCCTTCGTGGTCATCGGCATCATGATTTACCTGGCGTTTCGCTTCGAGTGGAAGTTCTCGGTGGCGGCGATCCTGGCGAACCTGCACGACGTGGTGATCATCCTGGGCTTCTTCGCCTTCTTCCAGTGGGAATTTTCGCTCTCGGTGTTGGCGGCGGTGCTGGCCGTCCTGGGTTATTCGGTGAACGAATCGGTGGTGATCTTCGACCGAATCCGTGAAGCGTTCCGCAAGTACCGCAAGATGAACACGCACGAGGTGATCGACCATGCGATCACCAGCACGATGAGCCGCACCATCATCACCCACGGCAGCACGCAGATGATGGTGCTGTCGATGCTGATTTTTGGTGGTCCGACGCTGCACTACTTCGCCATTGCGCTCACGATCGGCATCTGTTTCGGGATCTATTCCTCGGTGTTCGTGGCCGCCGCCATCGCGATGTGGCTGGGTGTGAAGCGCGAGGATCTGGTGAAGTCCGGCCCCTCGAAGGACGTCGATCCGAACGACCCCAACGCCGGGGCGGTGGTGTAGAGTAGGGCCATCCCTTACCGAGACATTTCGACCAACCGTCACATGGCGACCGCCGCCGATTCGTTGGCCCTGGCCGCCCAGGCGCGGCGCTCCTACGTGGAGCGCCTGTTGAGCGGTGTGCCCAGTGTGGTCCACGCGGTTGAAGAAGGGGCGCGATTGCTGGCCGGGCAGACCGCCGAGCACAGCATCCAGTACAAGCGGCGCGACGTTGCGGCGGATCTGCGCAAGTCGGCGCCCAACTGGATCAGCGGGATCATTGCCGCGCTGCGTAGCTCTCTCGTGAGCGGTGTCGTGTCGGCTTCGCGCCCGGGTGACCTGCCTCCCCCAGGGCGTAGCAACTCAGGAATGTCGTTGGTCGATGACGACACCATCGAGGTCGAGATCCTCAGCTCCCGGTTGGCGTTGGCGATGATGGACCGCGCTTCGTGGGAGTTCACCGATCTGCGTTCTCGCATGTCGGCGCTCGAGAAGCGCGATGAACTCGACGCCAATGACGTGCTGCGGCCCCATGTGCTGGCGCGCATCCTCACCGGCGCGTGGCGCGGTGCCTCGCTGAGCCAGGATGCCTGGCGCACGCTGCAGGCGGTGTTGCACGAAGAATTCGCGCACTTCGCCGAAGAGGCCTATCACGAGACCAACCGCTGGCTGATCCAGCAGCGGGTCCTGCCGGATATCGACCTTCGGCCCTTCATTCGCCGTACGCGCAACTCGTACGGTGTGCCGATCCCGGCAGGGGCCACGCCCAGCGCGCCGGTGCCGGCGGCCACGAGCGGGCATGGCCGATTGGGGAATGTGGGTGAAGAGACACGCCTGATGACGCGGGCCGGCGGTTTTGCGCGAGGCTCCGACCACGCAGAAGCAGTCCTGGGCCGTCTCAACCGCCTGATCGGTCGCCAGGTGCCCGACTTTGCCGGCACAGCCCAGATGCCGCATCAAGCCTCCGCCGGCTTGAAGGCTGCCATCAACGAAGCGCAACAGGGTATCCAGCGCCGTTTGGTGACGACCAGCGGCGCGGCCGTGCAAGCGGATGGCGCCCGTGTCGCCGAAGGCCCGGTCAGCACGCCGGCATTGCTGGAGGAACTGCACCAGCGCAAGCAGGCGCTGAAACAGGCAGCTTCCACGCCCGTCGAGCGCGCCACGATCGAGATCGTCGCCTTGTTGTTCCAGAGCATCCTGATGGAAGAGCGTATCCCGGCGGTGGTGCGGGTCTGGTTCGCGCGTTTGCAAATGCCGGTGCTGCGGGTGGCGGTGAGTGAGCCCGATTTCTTCGCCACCGTGGACCACCCGGCGCGTCGCCTGATCGACCGCATGGGTGCGTGCGTGATGGGGTTCGACTCCACCAGCCGCGCGGTGGCCGACACGCTCGAGAAGGAAATCAAGCGCGTCGTGCAGGTCGTCGAGGCCTACCCCGACACCGGCCGGCGTGTGTTCCAGACCGTGCTCACCGAATTCGAGAAGTTTCTCGAACACTATTTCAAGAACGAGAACGAGACCACCCGCAAGGGCGTTTCGCTTGCGCAGCAGGTCGAGCAGCGTGAAACCCTGGCGATCCAGTACACGATCGAGCTGCGCAAGATGCTCAACGAGGTGCCGGTGCAGGAGGGTGTGCGCGAGTTCCTCTTCCACGTGTGGGCCGACGTGATGGCGATGACCGCGGTCAAGCATGGGCCGCAGGGCAACGAAACCAAGGCGATGAAGCGCGTGGCGGCTGACCTCATCTGGTCGGCCAGTGCCAAGGTCTCGCGCGAAGAGCGGGCGGAGGTGATCCGCCGGCTCCCTCCGCTGCTGAAGACGCTGCGCGAGGGGATGGACCACGCCAACATCTCGGGCGACAAGCAGGACGAGCACATCCAGAAGCTCAACAACTCCCTGGCGGCAGCCTTCACGGCCAAGACGGCAACCATTGCACCGGAGCGCCTTGAGGAGCTGATGGCACGCCTGGAGACGCTCGAAGAGCTGCTGCCGGAGTCCGACGACATCGAGATCGATGAGTCGATGGTGCTCGACCTGTCAGGCCATGAGAGTGCCGAGCTGGAGGTGGTCGGCGAGGGCGGCTCCATGGCCACCCCTGCCATGCTGGCCTGGGCCAAGGAACTGCAGGTCGGCGGCTGGTACATGCTGGACTATCGCAACCGCAACGAGGCGGTGCAGTTGGTCTGGCAGGGCATGCGCCGGCAGTTGACCTTGTTCGTGTCGCCGCACGGGCGCGGCATCCTGTTCCAGCAGAACCGCTTGGCGGCATTCCTACAGGCCGGCCTGCTGGTCCCGGCGCAGGACGAATCGCTCACAGTGCGCGCCACGCGAAGTGCTCTGGCAAAGCTCGACGTCGACCCGACACGATTGCTCAACTGAGCATTGATCACCTGCCTCGGCAAAAGCAAAGCCGCCTTGAGGGCGGCTTTGTTGCGAAGGCGCCTCGCCCGAGGTCAGTGGATCAGGCGGTCTTCTTCGGCCACGAAGAGCTCGTCGAGGATCAGCGCGTCCGGCTCTTCCCCAAGGCTCCAGAAGACCATCAGCACGATGATCTTCAGGTCTTCCAGGTCGACCGGACCGCCCGGAATCGCGGTGGCGCGGTCGATCACCATTTCGCGCATCGATGGAGGCAGCACGCCAGCGGATTCAAGGAAGCTGACGAAGCCGATGGAGTCTTCGCCGAGGTGCTCTTGTTCCGCGTTCGAGTAGACACGGAGGCTGCCCGGTTTCTGCTCGCCGACGTACGACTCCGCCGCCGTGGCCAAGCCATCGAGCCAGGAGAGGGCCTCTTCGATCTCGTCCGACTCGAAGCCCATGGCCGACAGCTTGCGGGTCAGCTGGGCATGGTCAGGACAGGCATCCGGCCGCCAGTAGTTTTCGTACAGGTAGACGAGCACGTCGAACATGAATTCATGATAACCCAGTGGGCTGCGAGTGGAAGCGGAATAAATGCACCACGCCGTGTGCGGGTTCCGAAGGGCGTCAGCCGGTGCTCACTCGTTGAAAGAGCTGCCCCGGCAGGCGTGCCACCTCACCCATCAGCTCGAGTTCCAGCAGCCGTGCACTGAGTTCCGGGGCGGGCCAGCCGGTTCGGGCGACGAGGGCATCGAGGGTCACGGGGTCGTAGCCCAATGCGTCGACCAGTGGGTCGAGTGCTGCGGCGGATTCGTCCACCTCGGTCAGCGTGGCCTGCGGTGGAGCATCGGCTTCTGGCGGAAACTCTTCGATGACCTCTTCTGCGCTCTCGACCAGCTTTGCTCCCTGCTTGATCAGCGCATGGCAGCCTCGTGACTGGGGAGAATGGATGGAGCCCGGGATCGCGAACACCTCGCGCCCTGCTTCGCTCGCCAGCCGGGCCGTGATCAAGGAGCCCGATTGCAGCGCCGCTTCGACCACCAGAGTGCCGCGAGACAGCCCCGCGATGATGCGATTCCGCTGCGGAAAGTTGGGTGGCAACGGCGGTGTGCCGATGGAGTATTCGCTCACGATGGCGCCGTGTTGGGCGATCCTGCGTGCGAGCTCGAGGTGCCGTCTCGGATACACCCGGTCCAGCCCCGTCCCGACGACGGCAACGGTCTGACCAGGGCCCGCCAAGCCGCCTTCATGCGCGGCGCCGTCGATGCCAAGCGCGAGGCCGGAGACGATGGTCCAGCCCGCCTGGCTCAGTTGGCTCGAGAACGCGAGGGCGTTGCTCCTGCCTTGCGGCGTGGGGTTGCGGCTCCCCACGACGCCAATGCTGTGGGCATTCAACAGGGCGATGTTGCCCTGGACGTAGAGCAGCAGCGGTGGGTCGGCCGATTGAAGCAGGCGTTCGGGGTAGCGGGCATCGCCAAGTGTGAGCAGGTGCCGTGGCCCGGTGCTCTCATCCGTCAGCCACCGCCAGGTGGCGTCCAGCAGCGCGGGCAGGTTCTCGGCGGGCTGCTCCAGCGCCTTGGCCGCTTCGGCTGTCACGACTTCACGTCGAGCGGCGGTCGGTGCCGTCAACGCCGCATCTGCAGACCCGAAGGCAGCCAGCAGCCGGCGCGCCGACTCGCGGCCGACGTGTGGCGTCTCCAAGAGCCGCAGCCAGGCGGCGACTTCCTCCCGATCCATCGCGGGCGCCATGAACGGCGCGGCGTGTCGTCAGGGCTGCGTGAAGCGGTCGCCGGCCGACACCGGTTCCTTGACCGAGATGATCAGCGCGTAGGACATCTTGTTGAACACGCGGAAGATGAAGAGATAGCCGTGGCGCTCGTCCGGCAGCTTGATCCGCGTGCGGTCTTCGTCGGTGCTGTCGCGCATGCGCACGCCGTCGCGCCACAGCGCCAGCACATGCCCGTTTTCCAGGCCGTCCTGGCTGCCCCTGTTCAGCGCGACGATCTGGTTCTGGCCGGCCGTCACGCCGTCACCGTAGATCGAGACAATCTGGCCGGCGATGGCCTTCTGCGGCGCACGCGGGATGTAGTTGACGATCTCGCGCGGCGGGATCGGCGCCAGCTTGTCGCCGACGCGGATTTCCTGGCGAATGCTCGTCACCGTGAAGGTGTCGGGCACGATCTCGCCGTTGATGTTGCCGCCTTTGCGGGTGAATTCGGTGGTGCCGAGGTAGAAGGCTTCGTAGCCGAGGATCTCCCCGGTGGTCGGGTCCTTGAGCGGGCGCGGTTCGCGGAAGACGCGGAAGTTGCGGGTGTTGCCGACATCGCCCCGCACGTAGGCCAGGTCACCGCGCGAGAGCAGCACGCGCCCTTCTTGCGTGCTGACGACACGCGGCGCGCTCTGGAGCTGGTTGCTCTCGAAGATGACGGCTTCGTTCAGGAAGGGCTCGATCAGGTGCAGCGGGATCGGCGGGATGCCTTCGCGGTTGAGATCGCTTGCCCGCACCCGCGGTTGGAGTCGCAGGGTGCCATCAGGGCCGATCTGACCGACTTGCAGCGTGGCGCGACCGCCCGATTTGATGAGGGACAGCACCTGCCCCGGGAAGATCAGGTGAGGGTTGCGGATCTGCTCCAGGTTCATGCCCCACAGCTCGGGCCAGCGCCACGGGCTCTTGAGGTACATGCGAGAGATGTCCCACAGCGTGTCGCCCGACTTGACGGTGTAGACGTCGGGCGCGTTGTCGGCCAGTTCGGAAAGCGGCACGCCGGCCTGGGCGACCTGCTGGGCCGTGCTGCGCTGTTTGCTGGTGATCGGGAAATTGGGTTCGGCGGCCCACGCCGCGCCAAGGCCGATGCCGAGCGCCACAGTGATCGCAGAGGCCCGGAAGAAAGCCAGGGCAGGACGGGTGCTTCGGGTCATGAACGTAAGTCTCCGGGGCGCGTCAGACAGCACAATGCTGGGCTGTGCGGTTACTGAGCCGAGTGCGGCAAGGTGCCCGCGCTTCGGCGAAAATCTTCATTCAGTTTCGCAGATTCTGCCTCTAAACCCTTGATATCGCAACGAAAGTCACCCGCCGATACCTTTGTTGTGTTGCCTGTCACGATGGCCGGCGTTGCTCGTTGTCCACACCTTCCAGCAGCCTAAGGGTGGCCCCTTAGTTGTTGATTTCCCGCTGTTTTCTCGCTGCTTCCTATGCCCAAGCTCGACATCCTTCGTTACCCCGATCCGCGCCTGCACACCGTCGCCAAGCCGGTGGCGCAGGTCGACGACCGCATCCGCCAGCTGGTCGACGACATGCTGGAGACCATGTACGCCGCCGACGGGGTGGGCCTGGCCGCCACCCAGGTCGACGTGCACGAGCGGGTGATCGTGATCGACACCTCCGAGGGCCGAGACGTGCCCCGTGTGCTCATCAACCCTGAGCTGGTGCAGCGCAGCGAGGAAATGATGCTCGGCGACGAAGGCTGTCTGTCGGTGCCGACCATCTATGACAAGGTGCCGCGCCACGCCCGGGTGCGCGTTCGCGCGCTCAACCGTGCTGGCGAGAGCTACGAGTTCGACGCCGAAGGCCTGCTTTCGGTGTGCGTGCAGCACGAGATGGATCACCTGATGGGCAAGGTCTTCGTCGAGTACCTGAGCCCGCTGAAGCGCGACCGGATCAAGACCAAGATGCTGAAGAAGACGCGGGACGAGCAACGCTCGTGAGCGTCGGCATGAAGATCGGGACATGAGAGTCGTTTTTGCGGGCACGCCCGAATTCGCCGCCGTCGCCTTGGAGCGCCTGCTGGCTGCCGGCTTTGAGGTGCCGCTGGTGCTGACCCAGCCCGATCGCCCCGCCGGCCGCGGCATGAAGCTCACGCCGTCACCCATGAAGGCGCTGGCCGTGTCGCGCGGCATTCCGGTCGCCCAGCCGCGCAGTCTGCGCCTGGACGGCAAGTACCCCGCCGACGCGGAGGAGGCCCGTGCCGCCCTGCAAGCCGTTCGCCCCGACGTGATGGTCGTGGCCGCCTACGGCCTGATCCTTCCGCAATGGGTGCTGGACCTGCCGGCACGCGGCTGCCTGAACATCCACGCCTCCCTGCTGCCGCGCTGGCGCGGCGCGGCGCCCATCCACCGTGCGATCGAAGCCGGCGACACGCGGACCGGCATCACCATCATGCAAATGGACGCCGGCCTCGACACCGGCGACATGCTGCTGGTCGACGCCGTCGACATCGCCCCCGACGAGACCACCGCCCGCCTGCACGACCGCCTGGCCGCCCTGGGCGGACGCCTCATCGTGGAAGCGCTCGAGCTGGCCGCCTGCGGCGGACTGGTTCCCACCCCTCAGCCGGCGGAAGGGTTTACCTACGCCGACAAGATCGAAAAGGCCGAAGCGGCGGTCGACTGGGCCTTGCCGGCCGCTGTGATCGAACGTCGCATCCGAGCCTTCGACCCCTTTCCCGGCGCGAGCTCGCAGCTCGAGGGCGGTGACACCGTCAAGCTCTGGCAGGCTCGCGTGGCCACCGGCACAGGCGAGCCAGGACGAGTGTTGGCGGTCACTGACGACGGCATCGTCGTCGCCTGCGGCACCGGCGCACTTGAGCTCCTCGCGCTGCAACGCCCTGGCGGCAAGCGCGTGAGCGCGCGGCAGTTCCTGCAGGCGCATCCTGTCCGGGCCGGTCAAAGCTTCAGCACCAACGTCGCCGGTTGAACTTTGCGGCGCCGGCCGCACCTGAGGGGGCATGCAATTCCCCCTCACGGAGATCCACTCATGTTCAATCTGTTGAAGACCGCAGTGCTGATGGCGGCCATCACGGCGCTGTTCATGGCCATCGGTGCGTTCGTGGGCGGCCGCGCCGGCATGATGTTCGCGCTCGTGTTGGCCTTGGGCATGAATTTCTTCAGCTACTGGTTCTCCGACAAGCTGGTGCTGAAGATGTACAACGCGCAGGAGGTCGACGAGGCCAGCGCGCCGGGCTTCTACCGCATGGTGCGCGAGCTGGCCGAGCGCGCCCAGCTGCCGATGCCGCGCGTTTACCTGATCCAGGAAGACGCGCCCAATGCCTTCGCCACCGGCCGCAACCCGGAGAACGCCGCAGTCGCCGCCACCACCGGCATCCTGCGCGTGCTGTCCGAGCGCGAGCTGCGCGGCGTGATGGCGCACGAGCTGGCCCATGTGAAGCATCGCGACATCCTCATCAGCACGATCAGCGCCACCATGGCCGGTGCGATCTCGATGCTCGCTAACTTCGCCATGCTCTTCGGCGGCCGTGACAACGAAGGCCGCCCGCACAACCCGGTCGTCGGCCTCCTGGTGATGCTGCTGGCCCCGCTGGCTGCGAGCCTGATCCAGATGGCGATCAGCCGTGCGCGCGAATTCGAAGCCGACCGTGGCGGCGCCGAAATCTCCGGCGACCCCGCGGCGCTCGCGAGCGCGCTGCAGAAGATCCAGCGCTATGCCCAGGGCCTGCCGATGGAGGCTGCCGAGCGCCACCCCGAGACGGCGCAGATGATGATCATGAATCCGCTCTCGGGTGGCGGCCTGCGCGGCCTCTTCTCCACCCACCCCTCGACCGAGGAACGGGTGCAGCGCCTGCTGGCGATGGTCTGACCAGGGTTGCCGCTGGACTGGGAAAAGCGGGGTGCAAACCCCGCTTTTGTCTGCATCGCCGGCCAGGCGCCTGCCCACAATCAGATCAGGACTCTGCCCTGATCTGTCATGCGACGCCTCACCCTCCTGTCCCTCCTGCTCGCCGCCGCTTCGCTGGTGGGCTGCGATCTTTTCGGCGACTCGGCCGAGAAGGTGGCCGCGGCCAAGGAAGCCGAGGGCAAGGCCATCGGTGGTGCATGCCGCCACGCCGGCCGTGCGATCGAAGACTGCTACGCGTTGAACAAGAAGGCCGACAAGGCTTCCGTGTTCGCCGGCTGGCGCGACATGAACGACTACATGCGCGAAAACAAGATCGAGGCCGTGGCCCCGCAGCTCGGCCCCAAGGCCAAAAGCAGCGAGACCAAGACGGCCGAAGTCAAGAGCGAGCCTGCGCCTGAAGCGGCCGTGACCCCCGAGCCCGCGCCTGCCGAGAAGAAAGCGGGCAAGCCGGGCAAGGCAGCGAAGTCGCAAGATTCCTGAGCCCTTCCCGGTCGTCGCGGGCATGAGGCCTGCAAGACGGGGACAATCGCGTTCTATGCATTCCCTGAGCCAGACGCTGCGCCACGCCCAGTTCCGTGAGGGGGTGCGCGAGATGAGCGGGGTCACGCTGGGCATCGCGGCCTGGGGCCTGGTGACCGGGGTGGCGATGGTCAAGGGCGGGCTGTCGATTCCGCTCGCGCTGTTGATGACCTTCGTGGTCTATGCGGGCAGCGCGCAACTGGCGGCGCTGCCGCTGATGATGGTGGGCACCCCGGTGTGGGTGATCTGGGCCACGGCCTTGTGCATCAACCTGCGCTTCGTCATCTTCAGTGCGCAATGGCGGCCCTACTTCATGCGCTACGGCCTGCGCGACCGGCTGGTGCTCGGCTACGTGAGTGGCGACCTGACCTACGTGCTCTTCATGAAGCGCTTCCCCGAGGCGCGGGACGACGAAGGCCAGATCGAGTACTTCATGGGCGCCGCCTCGGCCAACTGGCTGAGCTGGCAGATCCCGGTCGTTGTCGGCATCCTGCTGGCCGACGTGATCCCCACGCACTGGGGCCTGGGCTTCGCGGGCGTGCTGGCGCTGCTGGGCCTGACCTATTCCCTGATCTCCGACCGCGCCACGGCGCTGGCTGCCGTGGTGGCCGGCGCAGCGGCGGTGGCGGCCTTCGCGCTGCCGCTGCGGCTGCACATCGTGGTGGCAATCGCCGCGGCCGTGTGCGTGGGCCTGATGATCGACGGCGGCGGCGACGCCGGCCGCCGCCTGCGTGCCGCACTCGAACGGGCCCGTCCGTCCCGGCCGCGCGAGTCGACGGTCGAGAAAGTGGCCACATGAGGGTGCCCGGATGAGCAACGGCTACGCCTTCATCACCATCCTCGGCCTGATGGTGATCACCGTGATCACCCGCGGCTTCTTCCTCATCTCGAAAGAAGAGCTGGTGCTGCCCGACTGGGTGAAGCGCGGCCTGCGCTATGCGCCGCTTGCGGCGCTGGCCGCGGTGGTGGTGCCCGAGATCGTGATGGCCCAGGGCGAGCTCATCGGCACCTGGAAGGATGCGCGTCTGTACGCCGCCGCGGCGGCCACCGGCTACTACTTCTGGCGGCGCGGCATGCTCGGCACCATCGTCACCGGCATGGCCGTACTGATTCCGTTGAAACTCGGGCTGGGGTGGTAGTTACGGCGAGTTCCTGGTGTCCAATAGCGGGCTGAAATTCTTGTCATCACGCCCCGCACCATGAAAGTCCTCCGCTTCGAAGACCTCGCCGCCCAAGGCAAGGCAGCCGGCCAACGTGTGTTCATCCGTGCCGACCTGAACGTCCCGCAAGACGATGCCGGCAACATCACCGAAGACACCCGCATCCGCGCGTCCATTCCCTGCATCGAGCTGGCGCTGAAGGCCGGCGCTGCGGTCATGGTCACGTCGCACCTGGGCCGCCCGACCGAGGGCGAGTTCAAGCCCGAGGACTCGCTGGCCCCGGTGGCCAAGCGCATGGGCGAGCTGATGGGCCGCGAGATTCCGGTGGTGGCCAACTGGGTCGATGGTGTGCAGGTGGCACCGGGCCAATTGGTCATGCTCGAGAACTGCCGCCTCAACAAGGGCGAGAAGAAGAACAACGAAGAGCTGGCGAAGAAGATGGCCGCGCTGTGCGACATCTTCGTGCACGACGCCTTCGGCACCGCGCACCGTGCCGAAGCTTCGACCTACGGCATCGCCCAGTTCGCCAAGATCGCCTGCGCCGGCCCGCTGCTCGCGGCCGAGATCGACGCGATCTCCAAGGCCCTGGCCAACCCGAAGCGCCCGCTGGTGGCCATCGTGGCCGGCAGCAAGGTCAGCACCAAGCTGACCATCCTGCAATCGCTCGCGAAGAACGTCGACGGCCTCATCGTCGGCGGTGGCATCGCCAACACCTTCCTGCTGGCCGCCGGCCTGCCCATCGGCAAGTCGCTGGCCGAGCCCGACCTGGTCGGCGAAGCCAAGGCCGTGATCGAAGCGATGAAGGCGCGTGGCGCCGCCGTGCCGATCCCCGTCGACGTGGTGACGGCCAAGGCCTTCGCGGCTGACGCACCCGCCACTGTCAAGGCCGCCACCGACGTGGGCGCCGACGACCTGATCCTCGACATCGGCCCCCAGACCGCCGCCCAGCTCGCCGAGCAGCTGAAGAAGGCCGGCACCATCGTCTGGAATGGCCCCGTCGGCGTGTTCGAGTTCGACGCTTTCGCCAAGGGCACCGAGACGCTGGCGCGCGCCATCGCGGAGTCGAGCGCCTTCAGCATCGCCGGGGGCGGCGACACGCTCGCCGCGATCGCCAAGTACAAGATCGAGAAGGACGTGGGCTACATCTCCACCGGCGGGGGTGCCTTCCTCGAGGTGCTGGAAGGCAAGACGCTGCCGGCCTTCGAGATCCTGCAAAAGCGCGCCGCCTGATTCACCGCTGACCGACCGCAAGAAGAACGGAGACCCTGCATGCCCGCTACCAAGATCGTTGCCACCCTCGGCCCTGCGTCCAGCACCCCAGAGGTGCTGCAGCGAATGATCCGGGCCGGGGTCGACGTGGTGCGGCTCAACTTCTCGCACGGCAAGGCGCAGGACCACATCGAGCGCGCTGCGCTCGTGCGCGAGGCGGCCAAGGCGGTGGGCAAGGAAGTGGCCATCATGGCCGACCTGCAGGGCCCGAAGATCCGTGTCGGCAAGTTCGAAGGTGGCAAGACCATCATCGAGCCGGGGCAGAAGTTCATCCTCGACGGCGCGACCACCGAGCTCGGCAACAACGAGCGTGTGGGCCTCGACTACAAGGAGCTGCCGCGCGACGTGCGCCCCGGCGACACCCTGCTGCTCAACGACGGCCTGCTGAAGCTGACCGTCGATGCGGTGAAGGGCGCCGAGGTGCACACCACCGTCGTGATCGGCGGTGAGCTGTCGAACAACAAGGGCATCAACAAGGCCGGTGGCGGCCTGACCGCGCCCGCGTTGACCGGCAAGGACATGGAAGACATCAAGACCGCGATGAGCTTCCAGTGCGAGTACCTGGCGGTGAGCTTCCCCAAGAACGCGACCGACATGGAAATGGCGCGCCAGCTCGCCAACGTGGCCGGCGAGCAATACCGCCACAAGCCGGCACTGATCGCCAAGATCGAGCGCAGCGAGGCGATCCCGGTGCTCGAATCGATCATCAAGGCGAGTGACGGCATCATGGTCGCGCGGGGCGACCTCGCGGTGGAAGTCGGCAACGCGGCGGTGCCGGCGCTGCAGAAACGCATGATCAAGATGGCCCGCGAACTCGACCGCGTGGTGATCACCGCGACGCAGATGATGGAGTCGATGATCGTGAACCCGGTGCCCACGCGTGCCGAGGTGAGCGACGTGGCCAATGCGGTGATCGACGGCACCGACGCGGTGATGCTGAGCGCGGAGACGGCCGCCGGCAAGTACCCGGTGGAGACGGTGGAGATGATGGCGCAGATCTGCGCCGAGGCCGAGAGCGCCGAAGAGATCTCGCTCGACGCCAGCTTCACCGACAAGAAGTTCGGCCGCATCGACCAGTCGATCGCGATGGGCGCGCTCTTCACCGCCCACCACCTGGGCTGCAAGGCCATCGTGGCGCTGACCGAGTCGGGCTCGACCGCGCTCTGGATGAGCCGCCACAAGATCCACGTGCCGATCTTCGGGCTGACCTCGCAGGTGGGCAGCCAGCGGCGCATGTGCCTCTACCGCAACGTGCGGCCGCTCTTGATGTCGAGCCACACCGACCGCGATGAAGCGCTGAAGCATGCCGAGAGCATGCTGGTCGAGGCCGGCGTGCTGAAGCCCGGTGACACCTACGCCATCACCTGCGGCGAGCCGATGGGCTACCCGGGGGGCACCAACATGCTGAAGGTCTGCCTCGTCGGCTAGTCGAACCGCAGGGAGACGCCGGTCAGGAACTGCACGTCGTAGTGCTTCAGGTCACGCCCGGGGGCGCTGTTGTAGCGGTACTGCACCCCGGTGGTGAGCTGCCAGGTCTGCGTCATCGCCACTGACAAGCCGGCGTCGAACACCGCTCGGTACTCGCCCGTGTCGCGCAGGTCGGCGTAGTACTCCAGCTTCTGCCGCAGCGTGGTGTTGGGCGTGAGCTTGTGGTTCGAGTTCTGGCTCACCAGAGCTTCCGAGCGGCCGTAGCGGCTGCGCAGCTCGCCGTTGACGTCGGCGGTGCCCACGTAGCGGTCGTCGGTGTAGCCGAAGCCGGCAAAGACGTCCCAGGTGTTGGTGTCCTCGCGGATGATGTGCCGGCCCAGGCCGCCGTAGGCCGACACGCGCGAGGCGATGTTGGCCGGCCGGTCACGCAGGTAGTCGAGCTTGCCGACGGTGAAGAAATCCTTGTTGATGAGGTCCTGGTCGTACTGCGTGGTGAGCGCGTAGGTCGCGGCGGTGGCCCGTTCGTCGTTGCGCGCATAGAACACGCGGCCGAGCGTGAGCCACTTGCTCTGGTCGGTCTGCTTGACGGTTTCGCCGGTCAGCGTGGCGGTGGTGGCGCTGGTGTTGCCGCCGCTCACACTAGAAGCGAAGGTCCACAGCGAGCGCAGCACGCCGTCGGGCTTCATCGTGACTTGGGCGCTTGCAAGCGCGGGCAGGGCGAGGGCCGTGGCGGCCAGGAGGCAGGGGTACTTCTTCATGCTTGTGGCGACCTTATCGCGTCCTCACGAGTTCCTTCATCGAGGCCACAATCGCGCCATGGAAACGCTCGCTCCCTCGCTCGACGACATTCGTGCAGCGGCACGCCGATTGCACGGGCACGTGCTCGAAACGCCCTGCCTGCCGTCGCGCACCCTCGGCGAGCTCGCCGGCTGCGAGGTCTTCCTCAAGTTCGAGAACCATCAGTTCACCGCCTCGTTCAAGGAGCGGGGCGCACTCAACAAGATTGCGCAGCTGACCGATGACGAACGGTCGCGGGGCGTGCTGGCGGTCTCAGCGGGCAACCACGCGCAGGGTGTCGCGTATCACGCCCAACGGTTGGGCATTCCGGCGACCATCGTGATGCCGCGTTTCGCCACGCCGGTGAAGGTGGCCAACACGCGGCGCTTCGGCGCGCAGGTGGTGCTGCACGGCGACACCTTCGACGATGCGCGGGCACACGGCCTGCTGCTCGCGCGGGAACGGCAGCTCACGCTGATCCACCCCTTCGACGATGCGGCGGTGATCGCGGGGCAGGGCACGGTGGCGCTCGAGATGCTGGCGCAACAGCCGGCGATCGACACGCTGGTGGTGCCCATCGGCGGCGGTGGCCTGATCGGCGGCATCGCATCGGCTGCACTCGCGATGAAGCCCGGCATCGAGGTGGTGGGCGTGCAGGCCTCGCGTTTCCCTGCAGCCTGGAATGCCAAGCATGGAGGCCAGCGCGAGGTGCACCACGCCACCATCGCCGACGGCATCGGCGTGAAGGCGCCGGGCGTGCTCACGCTGCCGCTGGTCCAGGCGCGTGTGAACGACGTGCTGCTGGTCGACGAAGACGACATCGAGCAGGCCATCGTGCTGCTGCTGGAGATCGAGAAGACGGTGGTGGAAGGGGCGGGTGCGGTGGCGCTGGCGGCCTTGATGAAACACCGCGGCCGCTTCGGCGGCCGCAAGGTCGGCCTGGTGCTGAGTGGCGGCAACATCGAGCCGCTGGTGCTGGCCGAGATCATCGAGCGCGGCATGGTGAAGTCGGGCCGACTGGCGCGGCTGCGGTTGGACATCCGCGACGTGCCGGGGGCGCTGGCCGACGTCTGCCTGCTCCTCGGCAAGCTCGGTGCCAACATCGACGAGGTGCAGCACCAACGGGCGTTCAGCTCGGTGTCGGTCGAGCGGGTGCAGATCGAGGTGGTGGTCCACACGCGGGGTGTGGAGCACATTGCGGAGATCCTCGCGGCGATGGGCTCCGCCGGCTATCGCGCAGAAAGAATCGGCTGATGCCTGCCGCTCGGCTGGCCGGCGTGGGGCGGTCCGGCGCTCGGCCCGCTCAGGCCTCGCGCACGCTGCGCACCAGCGCTTCGACCTTCGGCGACATGTTCGTCGGCACCATCTCCACGCCGTCCATCGGCAGCACGCGGAAGAGCTCGTCGACGAAGCTGTGGCCGATGCTGTCGACGCCGTCGAAGTCCATCTCCGCGCGGCGGAACTGCTGCAGCCGGGCGGCGACCCTGCGGGCCTGGGCGCGCGAGTCGAGGCCGGCGAGCGGCGTGGCCAGCAGGCGCAGCGGTACGGTGGTGCGCTCGAAGCCGTAGCCGGTGCCGTCGAGGCTGTGGGCCTGCAGCACGTCGTCGAGCTTGCGGGTGGTGTCGAGCGCGATGGCGGCGTAGACCGAGGTGCCGCGGCGCTTGAGGGCACGGCCCGGGTGCCAGCCACCGTCCCACAGGCGGTGCTGGAAGGCGGTGTCGTTGGCGTGCAGGTCGAACACGTCGGCCAGCCGCGAGCTGAAGAAGAGGCCGCGGCCGGCATGGCGTTGCGGCTGGCTCGTCAACTTGCCCTTGCTCACCTCGAGCATGGCCAGCGCCGGGTCGTCGAGGGAGAACGATCGCGAGAGCTGGTCGAAGACGCCGCAGCCGTCGTCCGAGACGAGCAGCTGCACGTGGCTGGGCGTCTGGCGCAGCGAGACGGTCACGTTCTCGCCGCCGCTGTGGTCGATGGCGTTGTTGAGCAGCTCGCCGAAGATGTGCTGGGTGATGCGCCGCACTTCGGGTGGCAGGTCGAAACAAGGCGCGAAGTGGCGGGCCCAGGGCAGGTCTTCCTGCAGGCCCGAAAGCGGGTAGCGCTGCACCACCTGGCGCAGCAGACCGGGTTGGAAGCGCGGCTGGCGGACCGTCCCTTCACGCTTGAGCCACCCCAGTTGCATGAGCCGCTGCAGTGCCTTGCGCGCGGTGCTGCGGCTGACCTGTGCCGACTCGGCGATGTGCGCCGCAAGGTCGAGCGGGTGCTGCAGCGCGGACGCGGTGATGTGCAGGGTGAGGGCGTTGAGGTCGAGTCGTGCCATGGCGGTCTTCTTCCCTTCGAATGCGGAAGGCCAGTGTCGGCGTGAGGCTCGGAATCTGGAGCGTGAAAAGCGCCGCCATCACCCTCCAATTCGAGCTTCTGGCCCCGTGGGCAGGCCACTGAAGCGGGGTCCCCCAGACACGGGAGACGGCCTTGGGCGGAGGGTTTTCACCGAGGGGCCCCCGCTACAATCGACCGGTTTCGCAGCGGTTACAGCGCTGTTTCACCGGCGTGTGCGCACACTGCTCACCCGGTTGCAAGTTTCATCACTTCCGGACTCCGACCATGCCACTCGTCTCAATGCGCCAGCTCCTGGACCATGCCGCGGAAAACGGCTACGGCATCCCGGCTTTCAACGTCAACAACCTCGAGCAAGTGCAGGCCGTGATGGCCGCCGCCGACGAAGTGGGCGCACCGGTCATCCTGCAAGCGAGCGCCGGTGCCCGCAAGTACGCAGGCGAGCCCTTCATCAAGCACCTGATCCAGGCCGCCACCGAGGCCTACCCGCACATCCCGCTGGTGATGCACCAGGACCACGGCACCACGCCCGCCGTCTGCGAAGGCGCCATCAACCTCGGCTTCGGCTCGGTGATGATGGACGGCTCGCTGCGTGAAGACGGCAAGACGCCGGCCGACTTCAACTACAACGTCGACGTGACCCGCCGCGTGGTGCAGATGGCGCACAAGGTCGGCGTGACCGTCGAAGGCGAGCTCGGCTGCCTCGGCAACCTGGAAACGGGCGATGCCGGCGAAGAAGACGGCATCGGCGCCGAAGGCAAGCTCGACCACAGCCAGATGCTGACCGACCCCGAAGAAGCCGCCGTCTTCGTGCGCGAAACGCAGCTCGACGCGCTGGCCATCGCCATCGGCACCAGCCACGGCGCCTACAAGTTCTCGCGCAAGCCCACCGGCGACATCCTCGCCATCTCGCGCGTGAAAGAGATCCACAAGCGCATCCCCAACACGCACCTGGTGATGCACGGCTCGTCGTCGGTTCCGGCCGAGCTGCTGGCCATCATCAACCAGTACGGCGGCAAGATCAAAGAGACCTACGGCGTGCCGATCGAAGAGATCCAGGAAGCCATCAAGTTCGGCGTGCGCAAGATCAACATCGACACCGACATCCGCCTCGCGATGACCGGTGCGGTGCGCAAGTTCCTGGCCGAGAATCCCGACAAGTTCGATGCCCGCGAATGGCTCAAGCCCGCACGCGAAGCCGCCAAGGCCGTGTGCAAGGCGCGCTACCAGCAGTTCGGTTGCGAAGGCCAGGCCGGCAAGATCAAGGCGCAGAGCCTGTCGCAGATCGCCCAGCGCTACGCCACGGGTGAACTGGCCCAGACGGTCGTCTGATGGCCCAGGCCCTGCTGACGTCGACGCTGACCTCCCTGCCGCTGCTGGCCCGCGGCAAGGTTCGCGACAACTACGCGGTCGGCGACGACCGCATCCTGATGGTCGCGAGCGACCGCCTGAGCGCTTTCGACGTGATCATGGGCGAGCCCATCCCGGGCAAGGGGGCCCTGCTCACCGAGATGGCGCTCTTCTGGTTCGCGCACCTGCAAGGCATCGTGCCCAACCACCTGACCGGCGATGACCCGGTCTCGGCCGTGACCGCTGACGAGCGTGAGCAGGTGCGAGGCCGCTCGATGCTCGTCAAACGCCTGAAGCCTCTGCCGGTCGAGGCCGTGGTGCGCGGCTACCTCGCCGGCAGCGGCTGGACCGAGTACCAGGCCTCGCAGTCAGTGTGCGGCGTCAAGCTGCCGGCCGGCCTCAGGAACGCGAGCCGCCTGCCTGAGCCCATCTTCACCCCGGCCACCAAGGCCGAAATGGGTGACCACGATGAGAACATCTCGTTCGAGCGCATGCAGGGGATCATCGGGCCGGAACTGGCCGAGAAGGTGCGCACGACGGCGATCCAGCTCTACAGCACCGCGGCCGAGATCGCCTTGAAGAAGGGCATCATCATTGCCGACACCAAGTTTGAGTTCGGCCTCGATGCCGATGGCACGCTCACGCTGATGGACGAGGTGCTCACGCCCGACTCGTCGCGCTTCTGGCCGATCGAAGGTTACGAGGCCGCGTTCCGCGAAGGCCGCAACCCGCCGAGCTACGACAAGCAGTTCGTGCGCGACTGGCTGGAGCAGGCGCGCGTGAACGGCCAGCCCTGGAACAAGAAGGCGCCGGCGCCCTCGTTGCCGGATGACGTGGTCGCGAAGACGGCCGACAAGTACCGCGAGGCCTTGCAGCGCCTCACCGGTTGAGTTGATGAAGTCGCGTCTGCTGAGCCACCTGGATGCGGCCATCGCCGCCGCATCGATGCCCTCCGAGGCCGATTGCCTGCGTGCCGAGCGTGCGGGGTTGCTGGCCCGGCAGGGCCAGTTGGCCGAAGCCCGCAGCGTCATCGCCGGCCTGCAGGCGCAGTACGCGCACAACCCGCATCCGAAGGTCAACGCCTGGATCCTCCTGGCGGAGGGGCTCACGAGCTATTTCAGCGACCTGGGCCAGACCGCGCACGACAAGATCCGCCGCGCCTACGCGGTCAGCGCGGCCTCGCGTGACCGGCGCCTGAATGCGCTGGCCGGTGCGTGGCTCGCGCACATGGACTACACCGCCTACGACCTCGACGCGATGGGCCGCCATGTGGCCGAATCGCTGCAGCTCGCCGATGCCGACCACCACAGCGCGCGTGCGCGAGCCTGTCTGGTGGTGGCGCTGGCCTACCACTTCGGCGGCCGCTTCGAGTCTGCGCAGCCCTGGTATGCCAAGGCCCGGCTGCATGCGAGCGCCGAGGGCGACGAGGCCATGCTGAGCGCCATCATGTACAACATGGCGGGCCTCCTGGCCGACCAGTCGCGCCATGCGGTGATGACGGGCGAGCAGGAGCCGGCGATGCTGCGCCGCGCCGAGCTGAGCCTGCAGTCGGCCACCAACCTGGATGCGCTGATCGGCATCGCCTCGCTCGATGCCCTGGTGCCGCTGCACCGTGCGCGTGTATGCACCTTGCAGGGCCAGTGGGCCGAGGCGCTCGCGCTCTACGAAGCGCACTTCAGCGATGGCTTGCTGCAGGGGCTGGACCGCATGCGGGCATCGCTCGGTGCGGATCTGGCGTGGTGCCGCCTGCAACTCGGCCAGACCGAGCAGGCGCGCAAGGATGCGCTGGCCGCCCAGGTGGCCGTGGCGCACGACCGCGATGCCGACGACCGTGCCGCCGCGCACCACCGGCTGGCGCAGGTTTTCGCACAGCTGGGTGACGCCGACGTGGCCGCCCGGCACCGCGAGCAGGCCGCTGCCGACTGGCGGACGCATGAGCGGGAGCAGGCGATGGCGATCGCCGCGATCGAGAAAGCCGTCGCTGCGCTGAGCTGAGGCCCACAGCGCGCGTGCCTCTCTGATCTTTCAGAAGAGAGCCATGCTCAACTTGCGGCGGTACTGATCGACCACCGGGTCGGCCGGCGCGGTGTTGATCTTGGCAGCCACTTCCAGCGTGCTCTTGGGCGCTGCGGCTTCGGCACTCTTGGGCGCGGGCTTGCTCATCAACTCGAGGATCGCGACGTAGGTCTTGCGTGCGAGCTCGCCGTTCCAGGTCTTGTCGCGCATCACGATTTCCAGGAGTTCGTCCATCGCTTCGGTGAAGCGCTGGGCCGCGAAGTGTGTCTGCGCGAGTTCGAAGCGGGCGTCGAAATCGCGGCGGTTGGCGGCGATGGCGGCGGCCAGCACGTCCGGGCTGCGCGCGGACGGTGCCTTTTCGCTTGCGTCGATCCAGTGGCCGGCGGCGGCCAGGCGCGCGTCGAGCATCACCTTGCTCGCCACCGGCTCGAAGGCGCGGCGCGCCTCGGCGACGCGGCCCGCCAGCAGCAGGGCGCGCAGGTAGTCGTAGCGGGCGGTGTCGTTGGCCGGGTCAATGGCCACGGCCTCCTGCAGCTTCTCGAGCGCGCTTTCCGTGTCGCCCTCGGCGAGCAGCTCTTCGGCGGCGGCCACGTCTTCATCGGCCGCCATCTCCTCGGCACTCGGCACGTGGCGGTCGAGGAATTCGCGCAGCTGGGCCTCGGGCAACGCACCCACGAAGCCGTCGACCGGCTGGCCATCCTTGAACATCACGCAGAACGGGATGCTGCGCACGCCGAACATCTGCGACAGCTGGCCCGAGATCTCGGGCTGCTCGTCGGCGTTGCACTTGGCGAGCTTGAAGCGGCCGGCGTAGGCGACTTCCAGCTTCTCGAGCACCGGCGTGAGCGACTTGCACGGGCCGCACCATGGCGCCCAGATGTCGAGCAGCACGGGCTGCTGCATCGAGGCTTGGATGAGGTCGGCTTCGAAGTTCTGGAGGGTGATGTCCATGGGGTGGCGCGGGTCTGCCCGCCTACAATTCAAGGTTCTTTGAGCACTTGGAGCGAGCCTTGAGCAGCGCCCCCGTGGTCGGCGTGGTGATGGGGTCCAGCAGCGACTGGGAGACCCTGCGCCTCGCGACCGAGATTCTCGCCGAGTTCGGTGTCCCCTTCGAAGCACGGGTGGTGTCGGCCCACCGCATGCCCGACGACATGTTCGCCTATGCCGAGGCCGCGGCGTCGCGCGGGCTGAAGGCCATCATCGCCGGGGCCGGCGGTGCCGCCCACCTGCCGGGCATGCTGGCCGCGAAGACCACGGTGCCCGTGCTCGGCGTGCCGGTGGCCAGTCGCCATCTCCAGGGCGTGGACTCGCTGCACTCCATCGTGCAGATGCCCAAGGGCATTCCGGTGGCGACCTTCGCGATCGGCACCGCGGGTGCGGCCAACGCGGCGCTTTTCGCCGTCGCCATGCTCGCCAACGAACAGCCGGCGCTGCGCACGCAGCTGGAGGCCTACCGCGCACGCCAGACCGAGGTCGCGCGTGCGATGACCGGCGAGCTGAAATGACCGTGAAGTTCATCCCACCCGGCGCGACGCTGGGCGTGATGGGCGGTGGCCAGCTGGGCCGCATGTTCGTGCACGCGGCGCAGCAGATGGGCTACTCGACGGCGGTGCTCGACCCCGATGCCACAAGCCCCGCGGGCCTGGTGTCGCACCACCATGTGCGCGCCGACTACCTCGATGCTGCTGGCCTCGCCGAGCTGGCCCGTGTGTCGGCGGCCGTCACCACCGAATTCGAGAACGTGCCGGCGACGGCCTTGCGCCAGCTCGGCCAGACGCGCTCCGTGGCGCCGGCCGGCGATGCGGTCGCCACCTGCCAGGACCGTGCGCTGGAGAAAGCCCACTTCGTCGCCTGTGGTGTGCCCTGCGCGCCGCATGCGGTGATCGAGACGGCCGAGCAACTGGCGGCCGTGCCCGACATCCTGCTGCCCGGCGTGCTGAAGACCGCGCGCCTTGGCTACGACGGCAAGGGCCAGGTCCGCGTGGCCACGCGCGACGAGCTGACTCGCGCCTGGGCCGAGCTGAAGCAGGTGCCGTGCGTGCTCGAGAAGATGCTGCCGCTCGCCTATGAGGTGAGCGTGATCGTCGCGAGCGGGGCGTCCGGCGAATGGGTGCACTTCCCGCTGCAGCAGAACCTGCACCGCGACGGCATTCTCGCCGTGACGCAGGTGCCCGCGCCCGATGTGACGCCCGCCGTGCAGCAGCAGGCCGTGGCTGCCGCTGGCAAGATCGCCGAGACGCTGGGCTACGTCGGCGTGCTGTGCGTGGAGTTCTTCGTGCTGAAGGACGGCACGCTGGTCGCCAACGAGATGGCGCCGCGGCCGCACAACTCGGGCCACTACACCATCGATGCCTGCGACCTGTCGCAGTTCGACCTGCAGGTGCGCACGCTGACGAACGCGCCGCTCAGCGAGCCGCGCCTGCATTCGCCCGCCGTCATGCTCAACCTGCTGGGCGACCTCTGGTTCCGCGCCGGCGACGACCGCGAAACCACGCCGCCGTGGGACGCGGTGCTGGCCTTGCCCGGCGTGCACCTCCACCTGTATGGCAAGACCAGTGCGCGCCGTGGCCGCAAGATGGGCCACCTCACCGTGACCGCTGGCACGGCCGAGGCGGCGCGTGCCACGGCCTTGAAAGCGGCGTCCTTGCTGGGCCTGGCGGCCTGGTGATCGGCGCCGGGGCATTCGCGCATGCTGCTCGATGGACGTGATCACGCTGCCGTGCGGCGTGCTGCCCAGGCCCTCGCGGCCGGTGAGCTGGTGGGCCTGCCCACCGAGACGGTCTACGGCCTGGGCGCGCGTGCCGACGACGATGCCGCCGTGGCCCGCATTTTCGATGCCAAGGGCCGCCCGGCCGACCATCCGCTGATCGTGCACGTGGCCTCGCCGGCCGATGCCGCCGCCTTTGCGTCGCAATGGCCACCGGTGGCACAACGATTGACCGAGGCGCTGTGGCCCGGGCCGCTCACCGTGATCGTGCCGCGCCGTCCCGAGCTGGCTGCGGCTGCTGCGGGCGGGCAGACCACCGTCGGCCTGCGCTGCCCGCGTCACCCGGTCGCGCAGGCACTGCTGAAAGAAGCACAGACGTTGGGCGTGAAGGGTGTGGCCGCCCCGAGCGCCAACCGCTTCGGCCGCATCAGCCCCACGCTCGCACGACACGTGGTCGAGGAGCTGGGTGAGGACCTGCTGGTGCTCGATGGCGGCCCCTGCGAAGGCGGCATCGAGTCCACCATCGTCGACTGCTCGCGCGGCCGCCCGGTGCTGCTGCGGCCTGGGGTGCTGACGCGTGCGCGCCTGGAAGCGATCGCCGGCGAGCCGGTGTTCGACCGCGATGACGCGGCCCCCAAGGCCTCGGGCACGCTCGAAGCCCACTACGCGCCGCGTGCCAAGCTGCGCCTGATGCCGGCCGAGATGCTGCGCCAGGCCCTGCAGGTGCTCGACGCCCCCGGCGAGTCGGGCAAAGGTTCGTCGCTGAAGCTGGCGGTATATTGCCGCACCGTGCCGCGCAGCGCGGCGCGCGGTGTGACCTACCGGGCCATGCCCGCCGAGGCGGTGCCCGCAGCCCACCAACTCTTTTCCACCTTGCGTGAACTGGACGACCAGGGCGCGCATCTCATCTGGGTCGAAACGCCGCCCGACACCCCCGAGTGGGACGGCGTGCGTGACCGGCTGCAACGTGCCGCAGCCGCCTGACCCCCTCTTGGAGATTTCATGAAGTTGTCGTTGGCGAAGTTGAACCTGATGCGCGTGACCCTGGCCGGCCTGGCCGTGGCGCTGCTGGCCTCGTGCGGCGGCGGTGACCAGATCGAGAAGTTCGTGCCCAGCCGCATCATCGTGTTCGGCGATGAGGCGAGCTTGATAGAGGCCCCCGTTGCGCCATCTACGGACGGCAACAAGTACACCGTCAACGGCGTCGAGCGAATGCCCGACGGCACTACGCTCACCCCCAACCGCGACTGCACCCGCAACCCGATCTGGGTGCAGGTGCTGGCCAACGACTACGGCTACCAGTTCGCCGAGTGCCTGACGCCCACAACCACCCCGCGGGCGCTGATGCGCGCGCAAGCCAACAGCACCGTGCTGATGATGCGCGCGCGGATCGATGCGTTCCTCACCAGCCCTGGCTTCAACAGCCAGGACCTCGTCACCATCATGGTGGGCACGCACGACGTGCTGGCGGCTGCCGCCGAGCCGACCACCGCCGAAGCCGTCGCCGCGGCCGAGCGCGCCGGCACACGGGTGGGCGAAGAGGTGATCCGCATCACCGACCGGGGCGCGCGTGTGATCGTGTCGACCATTCCCAACGTGGCCCTGACGCCGGCGGGTCGGGCGTCCGGGCAGGGAGGGCTGCTGCAGCTTCTCACCGAGCGTTTCAACGCCCGCCTGCGCGTCAAGTTGCAGGAAGTGCGCGGCGGCGGCCACTCGGTCGGCCTGGTGCTCGGCGACGAATTGGTGCTGGCCGCGGTGACGTCTCCGTCGTCCTATGGCATCGCCAACGTCGACACCGCCGCGTGCGTGAACGCCTTGCCGGACTGCGACGAGAACCCCTCGTTCCTGGTCACCGGGGCGCAGACCAACCGCGCGTCCGACTACCTCTGGGCAGGGCCCTACCAGCTGGGCGCGAACCTGCATGGCCGTATTGGCTCCGCGGCAATCTACCGCGCACGCAACAACCCGTTCTGAGGTTCAGCGCCGGCGCCGCCGGCGCGTCTCGATCGCCACCTTCATCGCGAGGATGCTCAGCGCGAGCGCCAACGTCACCATGTTGGCGATGGTGATCGGCCATGAGCGCAGCACCAGCCCGTAGGCCAGCCACAGCGCCACGCCCAGCGTGAAGGCGCTGTACATGCCGAGCGATATGCCGCTCACGTCACGTGTGCGGAACGTGTGCCAGGCCTGCAGCGCAAACGAGCCGGTGGTGAGCGTGGCGGCGATGTAGCCCAGCCATTCGAGCGAGACGAAGTTCATCGGGTCAAGCGGGTTGTGGTGCCGACGCGGGCGCCGAGGCGGGGGCGGGCAGCGGGGGCGCCTCGACCGGCGCCGACGGAGCGGCGGCAGGCGGCGTGGGCGGCGATGCCGGCGGCAGGGCTGGAACCTGCGGGACCTGCGGCACGGGTGGCGGCATGTCCAACGGCGGCGGTGGCACGGGCGGCGTGAAGTCGTTCGCGGTCCATTGCACCATCGCCTCCAGCGCCGGCCGCGCCACGTTGGCGCCCGGGTGGTTGACCACCGCCACCAGCACGTAGCGCCGCCCGCCCGCACTCAACACGTAACCGGCGACGCCGGCCACGTTGTTGAGCGAGCCGCTCTTCAGGTGCGCGCGGCCGGTGGCGCCGTTGCGGGCGCGGCGCAGGGTGCCGTCGACGCCGATCACCGGCAGCGAGTTCATCAGCTCCGGCATCGTCGGACCGGCGTACATGCCCTGCAGCAGGCGCGCGAGCAGCTGAGCGCTGAGGCGGGTGTTGCGCGACAGGCCGGAGCCGCCATCGATCACCGCACCTCGCGCCGTGTCGCCGAAACGGTCGACGAGCCACGACTGGAGCAGGTCGCGTGCCTGCTCGGGTGTGGCGGGCGCACTGCGTTGCGATGTCGGCAGTGCCAGCGGCAACGTGAGGAAGAGCTGCTGCGCCATCACGTTGTTGCTGAACTTGTTGATGTCGCGCACGACTTCCGGCAGCGCGGGTGAGGCGACCTGGAAACTGGGCGCTTCGGTGGGCGCCTTGCCGTCGCGCACCCGCCCGATCAGCTTGCCGCCCATCTCGCGCCACAGGCCGGCGAGCAGGCGGGCGTTGTAGCTCGCGGGGTCGGCATAGGCCACCTGCCAGAACTGCTCGGGGCAGGCCGCCGGGTACTGGCCGGTGAAGCGGATGCGCTGCGGGTCGGTGAAGTCGGGCTTGAGTGCGTCGCGCCAGTCGCCGCAGGGCCGGTCGGACAGCGGCACGGTGAGGTCGATGCGCACCCCTGCGAGCGGCGGCTCGCTGGAGACGATGGCCAGCCCGCGCGTGGCATCGGGCGTGAAGGTCAGCTGCAGCGACTTGTAGTTGAGCAGCAGCGCATCGGCACCGGCGTTCTGCGGGCTGTAGGGCTGGGCGTCGAACGCGCCCGGGTCGTGCGGCGGCAGCTTGAAGGCGCTGCGGTCGAGCAGGATGTCGCCACGGATCTCGCGCACGCCCAGCTGCTGCACGCGGCGCAGCACCTGCCACAGCCGCTCCTGCACGAATTTCGGGTCGCCGGAGCCCTTGATGACGAGGTTGCCGTCGAGCACGCCGTTGAGCGTTGTGCCCTGGATCCACACCGGCGTGCTCCAGGCCCACGCAGGGCCGAGCAGGTCGAGCGCGGCGCTCGTCGTCACGAGCTTCATCAGCGAGGCCGGGTTCACCGGCAGCTGCGGCTGCCAGACGAGCCGCGGCTCGGGCGCGCCGACCTCGTGTGCCACCACCACCATTGCCTCGCGCGGCACGCCTGCGCGTTGCAGGGCGGCGTCCACCTCGGGTGGCAGGCCCACGATGGGGGCCGCGGTGGCTGGCGTGCTCAGGCAGATCAGGCTGGCTGCGGCCAGGCCGCGCACGATGTCGCGTATCAGCATGGGGAGATGATCGCATGCGCCCTGTGACGCGAGGGGCGCCCGGTAGACTCTTGCCATGACCCGCCTGCTGGCCTTCGACACCTCGACCGACACGATGAGCATCGGTCTGCTCACGGCCGACGGCGTGCGCGCGCGCGACGAGGCCGGCGGTGCCAAGGCCTCGGCGCGGCTGGTGCCCGAGGTGCTCGCGATGCTGGCCGATGCGGGCTGCCGCATGCAGGAGCTCGATGCCATCGCGTTCGGCTGCGGCCCGGGGGCTTTCACCGGTTTGCGCACGGCCTGTTCGGTCGCGCAGGGCCTGGCGTTCGGCGCCGGCAAGCCGGTGGTGCCGGTCGATAGCCTGCTGATCGTGGCGCAGGACGCACGGGCCCAGCTGGGGGATGTTGCGGACGCCGACCTGTGGGTGGCGATGGACGCGCGCATGGACGAGATCTATGCCGGGGCCTACCGCTGGAGTGGCGGCCGCTGGTCGGTGCAGTCGGCGCCGGCGCTCTATGCCGTCGAGGCCCTGAACGCCGTGTGGCAGGCGGCACCGCCCGCGGTGGTCGCCGGTTCGGCGCTCGATGCGTTCGGCGATCGGCTCATGCTGGGTGCGGCCACCGCCGTGCGGCAGGAGCGTTCACGTGCAGCGGCCCTGATCGAGGTGGCCTCGCAGCATCTGGCGGACGGCTGCACCACCGATGCCGTGCACGCGTTGCCGGTGTACCTGCGCGACAAGGTCGCGCTCACCACGCAAGAGCGTGAAGCGGTGCGCATGGCGAAGGAGGCCGCGGCATGAGTGCGGTCCTGCGCGACGAACGCCTGCTGCTGCCGATGACGGTGAAGCAGCTCGACGCGGTGCTCGCCATCGAGCTGCAGGCCTACCCGTTCCCGTGGACGCGTGGCAACTTCATCGATTCGCTCGCCGCGGGGTATGCCGCGCAGGTGCTGCACGGTGCCCACGGCGAGCTGCTCGGCTACTTCATCGCGATGGAGGGCGTCGACGAACTGCACCTGCTCAACATCACCGTCGCCCCGTCGGCACAGGGCCAGGGCCATGCGCGGTTCATGCTCGACGAGCTGTGCGCGCTGGGCCGTGCGCGCGGGGCGCAGCAGATCTGGCTCGAGGTGCGGGGCAGCAACCTGCGCGCACGCAGCATCTACGAACGGTATGGCTTCCGCCCCATCGGCCTGCGCCGCGGCTACTACCCTGCCTCGCGCGACGAACACCCGAGCGGCCGCGAAGACGCGATGGTGATGAGCTACCCCCTGGAGGCCGTGCGTGGGGTGGACTGAGCGCCAGGTCGCGATGCTCGCCGAGATGGGCATCCGCGTGTGGAACACGGGCGAGCCCGGGCCGGCCACGGTGGCCGAGGCGGTGGCGGAGCCCACAGCCGCCGCGACGCCCGCCGCACCGGCCGTGGTGCAGCCTCCGCAACCGAAGGCCGTGCCCGGCTCGCGCGCCCTGGGTGTCGACGCCATGGACTGGGCTGCGCTGCGCGCCGCCGTCTCCGGCTGCACCGCCTGCAAGCTGTGCAGTGGCCGCACCAACACCGTCTTCGGCGTGGGCCACGAGCGCGCCCACTGGATGATCGTCGGCGAAGCCCCGGGCGAGCAGGAAGACCGCCAGGGCGAGCCCTTCGTCGGCAAGTCCGGCATGCTGCTCGACAACATGCTGCGCGCCGTGGGCCTGACGCGCAGCGATGCGCCGCCGGCCGAGCAGGTCTACATCGCCAACACGGTGAAGTGCCGCCCGCCCGGCAACCGCAACCCCGAGCCGGCCGAGCTTGCGCAGTGCGAGCCGTTCCTGATCCGCCAGATCGCGCTCGTGCAGCCGCGGCTCATCCTCGCGATGGGGCGATTCGCGGTGCAGAGCCTGCTGCGCAGCGACGAGCCCATCGGCCGCCTGCGGGGCCGGGTGCACCAGTACCAGGGCGTGCCGCTGGTCGTGACCTACCACCCGGCCTACCTGCTGCGCAACCCGGAAGACAAGGCCAAGTCCTGGGACGACCTGTGCCTCGCGCGCGAGCTGCTCTCGAAGGCGCCGGCCACCCCCTAGGCTGAGCGTCTCCACGAGGGGCGGAATCAGGGGGCCACGGCTATCATGGCCCGCCATGACCCTTCGCCCGTTCCTGCGCGACAGCGACTTGCCCGACGCAGACAGCCTGCCTTGCATGCTGGCCTGGGTCGCGCCTGACGGAACGGTGCTGCACGCGAACCGCGGCTTCCACGAACAGGTGGGCTCGGGGGGCATTTCGGTATCGCTGCCCGCACTCCTGACCGCCGACTCCGGCGTCGCGCTCACCACCCAGCTGGCCGCACGCCGCGATTTCCGCCTGAGCGTGCGCATGCCGCTCTCGGGCAACCTGCGCTGGGGCGAAGCCTGGCTCGACCTGCAGGTGACCTGGCTCGACGAACAGGGCTGCTACGTCTGCGTGCTGCACGACGTGAGCGACAGCCGCCGTGCCGAGATCGCCTCGCGCTCGCGCGCAGAGCAGTTCCAGCTGCTGGCCGACAACGTGCCGGTGCTGATCTCCTACTTCGAGGCGACGAACTTCCGCTGCCTTTACGCCAACAAGCTCTACGCCCAGACCTTCGGCTTCGACGAGCGCTCGGTGATCGGCCGCACCTTCGCCGAGATCGTGGGCGACGCGGCGGCCGAGGTCATCCAGCCCTACGTCGACTACCTGCTGCGCGAGCACAAGCCCGCCGCCTACGAGCGAGAGATGCGCACGCCCGAGGGCAAGCGCCACTGGCTCGAGGTCAACCTCATCCCGCACCTCGCCGCCGACGGCACCCTGCTGGCCGCCTTCGTGCTCGTGGCCGACATCACCAAGCACCGCCTCGCCGAGCAGGCCGTGCGCGAATCGGAAGAGCGTCTCAGCAAGTTCATGCAGGCCAGCGTGGAAGGCATCCTCTTCCACAGGAACGGCTACCTGACCGACGCCAACGATCCGCTATGCCAGCTGGTGGGCTACCCGCTGGAAGAGATCCTCGGCCGGCATGTGTTCGACTTCCTGCCCTCCGACCAGATCGCCCGTGTGTCCGCGGTGATGGAGGCCCACGGCGAGGTGGCCTACGAGAGCGTGGTCCTGCACCGCGACGGCCGCCGCATCCCGGTCGAGTTCATCGTGCGCACCATCGAGCGCCACGGCGAGCGCCTGCGCATGAGCATCGTGCGCGACATCCGCGACCGCCACGCCGCGCAGGAGCACATCCGCCGGCTGGCGCACAACGACTCGCTCACCGGCCTGCCCAACCGCCTGAGCCTGATGGAACACCTGGGCCACATGATCGCCGCGGCGCGCCGCGACGACTCGCAGGTGGCGCTGCTCTTCATCGACCTCGACCACTTCAAGCGCGTCAACGACTCGCTCGGCCACCTGGTCGGCGACACCCTGCTGCAGACCATCGCGCGCCGCATCACCGAGAGCCTGCGCGGCACCGACGTGGTGGCGCGTTTCGGCGGCGACGAGTTCATCGTGCTGCTGCCGCGCACGTTGCAGCGCATGGACGTGGAGGAAGTGGCCCACAAGCTGCTCGCGCGCATCGAGGTGCCGGTGAATGCCGATGGCCGCCTGATCTCCGTCACGCCCTCGATCGGCATCTCGATGTTCCCGCACGACGGCGAAACGGCCGACGACCTCATCAAGCACGCCGACACCGCGATGTACCTCGCCAAGTCGCGCGGGCGTGCCAACTATCAGTTCTTCACGCCGGCGATGGCGAGCACCGCCTACGACGCGCTGGTGCTCGAGAGCCAGATGTCGCAGGCGCTCACGCGAGGCGAGTTCGTGCTGCACTTCCAGCCGCAGGTGCGTTCGCGTGATGGCGTGCTGGTCGGTGCCGAGGCGCTGATCCGCTGGAACCACCCCGAACGGGGCCTGTTGATGCCCGACATGTTCATCCCGCTCGCCGAGCAGCAGCGGCTCATGCTGCCCATCGGCCAGTGGGTGCTGCGCGAGTCGATGCGCTGTGCGCGCCGCTGGCATGAAGAAGGCCTGTGCGTGCCCGTGGCGGTGAACCTCTCGACCGTGCAGTTCCAGACCAGCGGCTTCACCGCGCTCATCGAGCAATTGCTGGCCGAGGAAGGCGTGGCCGGCGAGTTGCTCGAACTCGAGCTCACCGAGCGCATGCTGATGGACGACCTGCCCGAGGTGAAGCGCAAGCTCTCCGAGCTGAAGGCGCTCGGCATCCGCATCTCGGTCGACGACTTCGGCACCGGCTATTCATCGCTCGCCCATTTGAAAGAGCTGCCGATCGACAAGATGAAGATCGACCGGTCCTTCGTGCTGGGCCTGCCGGCGGACAACGACTCGGCGGCGATCGCGCGGGCCATCGTGCAGATGGCGCGGGGCCTCGGCCTGGTCGTCATCGCAGAGGGCGTGGAGACCGACGCCCAGCGCAACTTCCTGGCACGCCTCGACTGCGACGAGCTGCAGGGCCTGCTGGTGGGGGAGCCGCTCGCTGCGGCGGATTTCGCGGACTGGGTGGCGCGGCAGTCGCACACGACGCAGGTCTGAAGGTCGTACGGGCCCGGACCGATTGGCCTGCGAAAAAGCGCGTGCCTCGGCCGTGCCTGATCGTGCCGATGGGGTGCCCTGCGGAGCGAAGTAAAGGAGGAGCAAGAGATCACGGGAGTGATCTCTTGCGGGGGACATGAGCGGAGCAGGGCACCCCGTCGGCACGATCACGCTCCGACTCCGCGGCCAGAAGCAGCGATCAGCCCTTCTTCTTCACCGGCCGCACCCACCCCGCGATCACCGTCTGCTTACCGCGTGCCACCGCCAGGTTGCCGGCCGGCACGGGCTTGTTGATGGTCGATCCACCGCCGATCGTGGACCCGTCACCCAGCGTCACAGGCGCCACCAGCACACAGTTGCTGCCCACGTGCACGTCGTTGCCGATCACGGTGCGGTGCTTGTTGGCGCCGTCGTAGTTGGCGGTGATGCTGCCGGCGCCGTAGTTCACCCGCTCGCCCACCGTCGCGTCGCCCAGGTAGGCGAGGTGGTTGGCCTTGGCGCCCCTGGCGAGCGTGGAGTTCTTCACCTCGACGAAGTTGCCGATGTGCACCTCTTCCGCGAGCTGCGCACCCGGGCGCAGGCGGGCGAAGGGGCCGATCAGCGAGCCGGCGCCGACACTTGCGCCGTCCTTGTCGCCGTCGATGTGGGTGTAGGGGTGGATGGTCACGTTGTCGGCAATGCGCGCGTTGCGGATCACGCAGTGCGCGCCGATGCGCGTGCCGCTGCCCAGGCGGACCGTGCCTTCGAAGATGCAGTTGATGTCGATCTCGACATCGGTGCCGCAGTGCAGCTCGCCCCGCAGGTCGAAGCGTGACGGGTCCGCGAGGCGCACGCCATCGTTCATCAGGTGCTCGGCCTGTGCACGCTGGTGGCGGCGCTCCAGGTCGGCCAGCTGTACCGGGCTGTTGACGCCCAACACCTCGGCCTCGGTGAGCGGCTGTGCGGCGACCACGGGCGTGCCATCGGCGACGGCCATCGCCACGATGTCGGTCAGGTAGTACTCGCCCTGCACGTTGTCGTTTTTCAGATTGGCGAGCCAGCGCTTCAGCGCGGCGGTGGGCACGGCCATCATGCCGGTGTAGATCTCGCGGATCTGGCGCTGCTCGGGAGTGGCGTCCTTGTGCTCGACGATGGCGCGCACGCTGTCGCCCTGGCGCACGATGCGGCCGTAGCCGGTCGGGTCGGGCAGCTCGATGGTCAGCAGGGCGAGCTTCGTGCCGCCGCAGGCGTCGATCAGCGCGCGAGCCGTGCGCTCGGTGATGAGCGGCACGTCGCCGTTCAGGATCAGCGTCGTCCCATCGTCATGCAGCGAGGGCACGGCCTGCTGCACCGCGTGCCCGGTGCCGAGCTGCGGCTCCTGGCGCACGAAGCTCAGCTTCGGCGCCTTCACCGCGGCTTCCACCAGCTCGGCCCCGTGGCCGGTGATGGTGATGATGCGATCAGCCGACAGCCGTGTGGCGGTGTTCAACACGTGCTGCAATAGGGACCGCCCGGCCAGCTTGTGCAGCACCTTGGGCAGGCTGGATTTCATGCGGGTGCCCTTGCCCGCGGCCATGATCACGATGTCGAGTGCCATGCAACGTCTTCCTGTGCTGAATCGGCTGATTATCGTTTCGTACCTCGCGCTCGCCACCCTGCTGTCGGGGTGTACCGCGATCCGCTTCGCCTACAGCCAGGGCCCGGAGCTGAGCTACTGGTGGCTCGATGGCTACGCCGACTTCAACGACGCGCAGATCCCCAAGGTGCGCGATGCGCTCGACGCCTGGTTCCGCTGGCATCGCCAGACGCAGCTCGACGACTACGCCCAGTTCCTCGTGCGCCTGCAGGGTCACGCCGCCGGGCCGGTGACGCCGGAGCTCGTGTGCCGCGCCTACCAGGAGGCGCTGTCACGGGTCGACCCGATGCTGGACAAGGCCTTGCCGATGGCGGTCGACCTGGTGCGCAGCCTGACGCCGGCGCAGGTCCAGCACATCGAGCGCAAGTACGCCAAGGTGAACCGCGAATTCCGCAAGGACTTCCTGCAGCCCGACCCGAAGGACCGCGCCGAGGCCTCGCTGAAACGTGCGGTGGAGCGAGCCGAGATGTTCTACGGCAGCCTCGACGACGCGCAGCTCGAGGCCTTGAAGCAAGGCCTGGCCAGCTCGCCCTTCAACCCCGAGCTCTGGCTGGAGGAGCGCATGCTGCGACAGCAGGAGGCGCTCGCGATGCTGCGCCGCGTGGTGAACGAGAAGGCCTCGCCCGACCAGACGCTCGCCGCCCTGCGCGTGGTGGTGAGCCATGTGCAGCGCTCGCCCCGGCCGCACTACCTCGACTACCAGCAGAAACTGCTGGCCTACAACTGCAAGCTCTCCGCGCAGCTGCACAACAGCGCGAGCCGCGAGCAGCGCGCGGCCGCGGTGAAGCGCTTCAAGGGCTGGGAAGACGACGCCCGCTCGCTGTCCGCCGAGGGGCGCAAGGCGCCCTGAGCCGGCTTGGATGAGCGTCAGGGCGTGAGCGGTACGCTGACCCGGCGCGGGTTGATGCCGGTCTGCGGGAAGTCCTTCAGCGCCGCCTTGAACATCGCGCTCATCAACTGCGTGTTGCCGGTGCTCAGGCCGTCGCTCGCGGCGCGGGCTTCGTAGAGCGGCTGCGCGCTCTGCCGGTCGCGGATCAGCACCACCACCTCGCGGTCATAGCGCGGGCTCTCGTACATCATCCCGAAGCCAGGGCCCCAGTAGGGCCGGCCGTAGCGCGAATAGAAAAGGCTGCCGCGCCAGAAGAACGGATCGTCGTAGTAGCCGCGGTCGGTGCGCGAGACCCGGGCGGCCACCTGCACGGTCGCGTCCGCCGTCTTGAGGTCGGTCACTTCCTGGAAGCCGGCGCTGAGCAGCGCAGGGCGCGCCGCGGCTTCGAGCTCCGACTGCTCCTGCGCACGCGCCTGCTGCGACGGCAGCCGCTCGAAGGCAAAGGTCGCGGGCTTGCGGGCCGCCGGCCACTGGCTGTAGGTGGACACCTCGCTGTCCACGTTGTTCATGCTGGCGCAGCCGCCGAGGGCGGCGGCCAGGGCCAGCGTTGCCAGTGCCGTGATGCGCATGAAGATCCTCAATCCGCGAACCTGATCACCGCTTCGGCCGGTGTGGGCGAAGCACCCGAGGGCGTGGCACAAGACTCGTCGTCATCGAACGCGATGTCGCCGCTGGGGTCGGCCACGCCCGTGGTTTTGAGCGTGGTGAAAGGGTAGAGGTTCCGGTCCATCATGTGCGAAGGCACGATGTTGCCCATGGCGGTGAAGAGGTTGTCGATGCGGCCCGGGAAGCGCTTGTCCCAGTCGCGCAGCATCGCCTTGATCTGCACCCGCTGCAGGTTCTCCTGGTTCCCGCACAGCGAGCAAGGGATGATGGGGAACTGGCGGTGTGCCGACCAGCGCTCGATGTCGGTCTCGGCCACGTAGGCGAGCGGGCGGATGATGATGTTCTTGCCGTCGTCGCTCACGAGTTTCGGCGGCATGCCCTTCATCTTGCTACCGAAGAACATGTTCATGAAGAGCGTCTGGATCATGTCGTCGCGGTGGTGGCCAAGCGCGATCTTGGTCGCCCCCAGTTCGCCCGCCACGCGGTAGAGGATGCCCCGGCGCAGGCGCGAGCACAGGCTGCACATGGTCTTGCCCTCGGGGATGAGGCGCTTGACGATGCTGTAGGTGTCCTGGTTCTCGATGTGGAAGGGCACGCCGCGTGCCTTCAGGTACTCGGGCAGGATGTGCTCGGGGAAGCCCGGCTGCTTCTGGTCGAGGTTGACGGCGATCAGCTCGAAGCGGATCGGCGCGCGCTGCTGCAGATTCAGCAGGATGTCGAGCAGCGCGTAGCTGTCCTTTCCGCCCGACAGGCACACCATCACCTTGTCGCCGTCTTCGATCATGTTGAAGTCGGTGATGGCCTGGCCCACCTGGCGGTGCAGGCGCTTGCTGAGCTTGTTGGTCTCGAAGGCGAGCTTCGCTTCGTTGTTGTCGATCACGGCACTCATCACATCACTTCCTTGATTCCAAACACTTCACAGCCCACCGCGTCGCAATCGGGGTAGACATCGGGCTTCTCGGTCGACACGCGTGCGGCCTTCACCCGCGGGTGCGCGAGCATCAGCTTCAGCACGTCGTCGCACAGCGTTTCCTGCAGGTGCACATGGCCCTGCTTGATGCGCACCGCGATGCTGCGGCGCATGAAGTCGTAGTCGACCACCTCGTCGAGCTCGTCGTTCTTGGGTGTCGACACGGTCAGCGGGATGTACAGGTCGACGTTGATCAGCACCCGCTGCTCGCCGCGCTTCTCGAAGTCGTGCACCCCGATGTTGATCCACACCTCGTAGTTGCGCAGGAAGAGGCGGCGACAGTCGCGCAGGTCAGTGTGGCCGAGGAGGCTTTGCATTTCAGACTTCTTTGTTTGGATTGGCGATGAACATCACATCGCGCGGCTGCGGCTGCAGGTGCTGGCCGCCATCGACCAGCAGCGTGGTGCCGGTGATGGCCGGTGACTCGATGAGGAAGCGCACCGTGCGCGCAATGTCTTCAGGGGTCGACGAACGCTCGAGCGGGGTGAGCTGGTGCGACTTCGCGAATTCGTCCGCCGTCATCGCGCCCGACAGCAGCGTGACGCCGGGGGCCACGCCGCACACCCGCACGGTGGGCGCGAGCGCCTGGGCCAGCATCACGGTCGCGGTCTGCAGCGCCGACTTCGACAGCGTGTACGAGAAGTAGTCGGGGTTCAGGTTCCACAACTTCTGGTCGAGCAGGTTGACCACGCAGCCTTGCCGCTTCGTGCCGGCCAGGTGCCGGTGCAGGCCTTGCGCGAGCAGGATGGCCGGGGCGGTGTTGGCGCGCCAGTGCTTCTCCATCGACGCAAGGTGGAAGGTCTCGGCGTTGTCGTACTCGAAGGTCGAGGCGTTGTTGACGATCGCATCGAGCCGCCCGAAGCGCTCGAGCACCCGCGGCACCAACGCCCGGCAGGTCGCTTCGTCGGCCAGGTCGGCCTGCGCGCTGTCGACGAAGGCCCCGGCCTGGCGCGCCTGCGCCACGGTCTCGGCCGCCTCGTCGCCGGAGCGGTGGTAGTGCACGGCCACATCGAAGCCATGCGAGGCCAGGTCGAGCGCGATCTCGCGGCCCAGGCGGCGGGCCGCGCCGGTGACGAGCACGACCGGGCGTTCAGACATGGTGTGTGGGGGGCGACAACAGAGGCCGACAGTGTATCGGCGCGGCCTTTTTCGACCGGGCGCCGGGGTGGCCGGCCCGATGGCCGTTCGGCACCCGGCAGCGGCATTTCAGGCCCCCGGAATGGCCGTTCGCGCCATGCGAGCCGCCGCGCGCCACGGCGGGTGCGTAGACTGGCGCGCGCTTCTCCCGCATGCCCATGACCCAGCTCACCCCGGCCGCTTCCTTGCCCGCCAGCTTGCGGCCCTCGCCGCCGATGGGCCGGCGCCGGGTCTTCCTGCGCGACCTGGGCATCGTGCTCGTGCTCAACACCGTGGTGGCGGTGGCGCTGTGGTTGATCGTGCTGGCGCTCGCCCCCGACGCCACCGCCAGCCTGCAGCTGCAGGCCCTGTGCAGCCACATCGTGTTTTCGCAGTGCATCGGGCTCAGCATCTTCGGCCTGATCGAGTGGCCGCGGCTCACGGTCTGGTGGCAGCGGCCGCCCGGGTGGCTGGCACTGGGCGGGGTGACGGTGCTCGCCATCCCCATCGGCCATGCAATGGGGAGGCTCATCGCAGGCACCTTGCTCGGCGTGCCCTCCGGCCTGCCCGATGCGCTCGAGCCGGCGATGCTGCTCGTGATCTTCACCACCATCGTGGCCTCGTTGGTGGCGGTGCACCTCATCACCCAACGCGACCGCATCGAGTCGGAGCGCCTGCGCGCCGAAAACGCCGACGTGCGCGCCGCGAGCGCAAGGCTTCAGCTGCTGCAGCAGCAGATCGAGCCGCACATGCTTTTCAATTCGCTCGCCAACGCGCACGCGCTGATCGACACCGAGCCGGTGCGCGCGCAGGCGATGCTCGAAGCCCTGAGCGAGCTGCTGCACGCGAGCATGCAGACCGGCGAGCAGGCGCTCGTGCCCTTGCAGCAGGAGTTCACGCTGGTCGAGCAGTACCTGAAGCTGATGGCCATCCGCATGGGGCCGCGCCTGCGCTACCGGCTGCAGCTTCCGCTGGAGCTCGCAGATGGCCGGCTGCCGCCGCTGACGCTCCAGCCGCTGGTGGAAAACGCCGTGCGCCACGGCCTCGACGCACGCCCCGAAGGCGGCAGCATCACGGTGAGCGCACGCCGCGAGGCGGGCCAGGTGGTGGTCGAGGTGGTCGACGATGGCCAGGGGCTGTTGGTCGAAGACCCTTTCGCTGCGGGACGCATCGGCCTCGCCAACCTGCGCCAGCGCCTTGCCTATGCCTTCGGCCCTGAGGCGAGCCTCACGCTTGCCGACCATGAGCCGCAGGGTGTGCGGGCGACGGTGCGCATTCCTGACGCGAGCCCGGCATGAGCCACATTCCTGTCCTTGTGGTCGAAGACGAGCCGGTGCTCGCGCAGCGGCTGCAACAACAGCTCGCCACGCTCTGGCCCGGCATCGACCTGCTGCCGGTGGCCGACAACGGCGCGGCCGCCATCGCGCTCGCGCTCGAGCACCTGCCGCGGGTGATCTTTCTCGACATCCACATGCCCGCCTGCTCGGGGCTCGATGCGGCCGAGGCCATCGTCGAAGACTGGCCCGAGGGCGTGCCGCTGCCGCAGCTGGTGTTCGTGACCGCCTACGGCCAGTACGCGGTGCAGGCCTTCGAGCACGGGGCGATCGACTACCTGCTCAAGCCCGTGAGCACCGAGCGCCTGCAGCGCGCGGTGCAACGCCTGCAGGAGCGGCTGGCCTTGCTCGAGGGCAGTGCGGGCCACGGCGAGGCGCTGGGCAGCGAGCTGCAGCGCATGGCGCAGGTGCTGCAGCCGGCGGCGAATGCCACGCGCCTGTCGGTCATCAACGCCGCAGTGGGCACGGTCACGCACCTCATCCCCGTCGAGGACGTGCTCTATTTCGAGGTGGCCGACAAGTACCTGCGCGTGGTCACCCGCGAGCGCGAGGCGCTCATTCGCATGACGCTGCGCGAGCTGCTGCAGCGGCTCGACCCCGAACGCTTCTGGCAGGTGCACCGGCGCCTCGTGGTGCAGGCGCGCTGCATCGCGCAGGTGGAGCGCACGGAAGACGGCCGCCTGTGGCTCGGCCTGCGCGGGCACCCGGGGCGGCTGGGCGTGAGCCGGCTCTTTGCGCATCGCTTCAAGGCGATGTGACGGCCACCACCGCGTTCTGACGTTTCGGCACCCCCGCCGCGCCGTTCGCGGATCGGGGCCAGACGCCGGCACGGTCGCGTTTCGACACTGGTCGCCTCACCACTCCAAGGTTGACCGATCGTGAAGATGCTGACCTCTGCCGCCGCGCTGTCGTGCGTGGCGCTCGCCTCCCTCGCCCATGCGCAAGACGGCCCGCCGCCCGGCTGGGTGGGCCCGGCGCCGGGGTGGTCGGGTGGCGTGCTGATGGGCGCGGCCGCCGCGCCCGAGTTCGAAGGCAGCCGCCACACGCGTGTGCAGCCGGTGCTGGGCGGCGAGGTCTACTACCGGCCCGGCGCAGGCGCCAGCGTGGCGATGGGCAGCCGCGGCCTGGTGTGGACACCGCGGCAGACGACCGCCGGCAGCGCAAGCCTGGGCCTCTCGGTCGACCCCGGCCGCGTGGACGACGACGAGCGCAAGCTCACCCCCGTCGGCCGGCGCCCCGGCAGCGCCGACCTGCGCGGCATGGGCGAGGTGAAGATGACGGCGCTGGTCTCGGCTTCGGGCTCGCTCGCGCTCGGGCCGGTGTCGCTCACCGGCGCGGTGCGGCAGGCCGTCTCCAGCCACCGCGGCACGCTGGTCGAGGCCGGCCTTGCCCTTCCGTGGCAGTTGCACCGCCACGCCAAGCTCACCATCACGCCCGGCGTGACCTGGGCCGACCGCAAGCACACGCAGGCCTACTTCGGCGTGACGCCGCGGCAGTCGGCGGCCAGCGGCTTTGCGGTCTTCGATGCCGGTGCTGGCCTCAAGAGCCAGCAGGTGGTGTTCGACTTCGACATGGCCTTCAGCCGCCACTGGCACCTGAACGCGCTGTTGCGCGTGCAGCGTCTCGCCGGCGATGCGGCCGACAGCCCCATCATCCAGCGCACGCGCCAGGCCAGCGGCATGCTGGCGCTGCGCTATGAATTCCAGCTGTGAGGGCTTGGCGATGAACGTGAACACGATCTCCACACGCGGCACCGAAGCGCTGCTGGCCGTGATGGCGGTGGCGGTGGCGGCCTATGCCTTTCTCGCGTATGCCTTGCTGCCGGCGGGCGTGCATGTCGGCGAACCGATGCAGGAGGTGTACCGCCTCAACCCCATCGTCATCCACACGCATGCGTTTGCGGCCGGCCTCGCCCTGCTGCTCGGGCCCTGGCAGTTCTCCTCGCGCCTGCGCGCGCGTCGCCCGCAGCTGCACCGCTGGGTGGGTCGCATCTACCTCGTGGCCGGCATCGTGGTGGGGGGCGTCTCGGGGCTGCTGCTGTCGCGGCTGGCGCAAGGCGGCTGGGTGGCGCAGCTTGGCTTTGCCTGCCTGGCCATCGCGTGGCTCTACACCGGCTACCGAGGCTACCGCGCCATCCGCCGCGGCGAGCGCGCGCAGCATCGCCGCTGGATGTTGCGCAACCACGCGCTCACGCTCGCCGCGGTGAGCCTGCGCCTCTACATCCCGCTGTTTCTCGCGAGCGGCGTGCCCTTCGAGCTCGCCTACCCGGTGATCGCCTGGATCTGCTGGGTGCCGCACCTGCTGATCGCGCAGTGGTGGCTCGGCCGCAAGCCGCAGGTGGCGACAGGAGCGCTTCCTACAATGCCGCGATGAACTCACCCGCCGCCTCGCCGCTCGTCCGCCTGATCCAGCAGGCCGTGGCGCGCGAAGCCGGCTGGTTGCCCTTCGACCGTTTCATGGCGATGGCGCTCTACGCGCCGGGGCTTGGCTACTACGCGCACGGCAGCCGCAAGTTCGGCCTGCTGCCGCAGTCGGGCAGCGACTTCGTCACCGCTCCTGAGCTCTCGCCTCTCTTCGGCCGGGCGCTCGCGAAGCAGGTGGCGCAGGCGCTCGAGGCCAGCGGGAGCACTGAAATGTGGGAGTTCGGCGCCGGCTCCGGCGCACTGGCCGAGCAGCTGCTCGGGTCGCTCGGTGAGCGTGTGACGCGCTACACCATCGTCGATCTGTCGGGCAGCCTGCGCGAGCGCCAGCGCGAGCGCCTCGCGCGCTTCGGCGGCATCGTCCACTGGGCCGACACGCTGCCCGACCGCTTCAGCGGCGTGGTGGTCGGCAATGAGGTGCTCGATGCCATGCCGGTCAGGCTGCTGCACTTCGACGGCGCGCACTGGCAGGAGCGCGGCGTGGTGGTGAACGAAGGCGGCTTCGCCTGGCAGGACCGCCCGACCGCCGACCGCCCGCCGCACGAGGGCCCGTTCCTCCCCGGCACCGTCACCGAGGTCCACCCGCAGGCCGAAGCCTTCATCGCCACGCTGGCCGACCGGTTGGAGCGTGGCGCCATCTTCCTCATCGACTACGGGTTCCCCGAAGCCGAGTACTACCACCCGCAGCGCCACGGCGGCACGCTGATGTGCCACCGCGCCCACGTGGCCGACACCGACCCGCTGGCCGACGTGGGCGAGAAGGACATCACCGCCCACGTCAACTTCACCGGCATCGCACTCGCCGCACAGGACGCCGGGCTTGAGGTGCTGGGCTACACCTCGCAGGCGCGCTTCCTGCTGAACAGCGGGATCATGGCGCTGCTGGAAGGCGCCGACATCCCCACCATCGCCCACGCGCAGAAGCTCCTCCACGAGCACGAGATGGGCGAGCTCTTCAAGGTGATCGCCTTCGCCCGCGGCTGCAATGCGGACTTCATGCAACAGCCTCTCGGGTTCACCGAGGGCGACCGCACGCACCGGCTGTAACCCATGATCCGCTGGCTGATCGTCATCTTCCTGCTGCTGCTCATCTTCCAGGGCCTTCACCGCTGGCTGGAGAAGATCGGCCTCGGGCGGCTGCCGGGCGACTTCCGTTTCCGCCTGTTCGGGCGCGAGTTCTTCCTGCCCGTGGCGAGCAGCGTGCTGCTGAGCCTGATCGCGCTGGGCATCTCGAAGGTGGTGTGAGGCCCTGAACCAGGCCCTGGCGGGCCATGGCTCCTTTGGCCGATGCCGGTGCGCGCGCTGCTGGCCACACTGCCGGCCAGCATCACAGGAGCCTTCATGTACCGCACCCTTCGCCTCGCCTGCGTCGCCACGCTGGTCGCTGCCTTCGCCGTGTCGGGCGCCCGCGCCGCAGACGCACCGCCGTCCATCGCCTCGCTCTTCCAGCGCGTGCCCGACCTGCCGGCCACCGCCGAAGAGGCCGCCACCTGGGTCGACAAGACCGGCCGCCTGGCGCACCCCGGTCTGCTCGCGCTCAAGGCCGACATCGCCGCCCACCAGCGCGCGATGGAACAGGTGCAGCTTGCCACCGCGCAAGACCACCAGGCGCAGGGCGCGGTGGTGGCCGAGAACCTGAACACAGGGCTGGCCAACATCGGCATCGACATGGCGCGCATGCAGCGCGACCCGGCCTACGCGCAGGAGGTGCAGGACCGCATGCGCAGGATGTCGCCGCAGGAGCTGATGGCGATGTCGCAGAAGATGAACGCGCCGCTGAACGCCGACCCGCGCTTGCGCAACCAGGCACAGGCGATGGTGGACGACGTGCCCGCGGTGCGCGCCGCTGCCGAAGCGGGCCGTGCCTACAGCGAGGGCCAGCTGGCCCGCCTGCAGTCGCACCAGCAGCTCTGGCGCGAGGCCGACGACGCGGCCGCGAAGCTGCGCCAGAAGCCGCTGCAGGCCAAGGTGGCCAAGCCGAAGATGGAGTGGGAGAACATCGGCTGCGATGCCGGCTGCCGCGCTGCATGGGACGCCTATGCGAGCGCCATGCTGCCGCTGATGATCGCGCGCGACACCGAGGCGCTGCGCCTGCACCGCGCCACCCTTCAGCGCCACCGCGCCGCGGTGGCCGACGGCCTCAAGGCCGCTGACAAGCACTTGGTCGCTTCCCAGTACGGCGTGGCCTCGCGCAGCCAGGCCCACCGCGGGTGGATCGCCGGCTATGACGCCGCCGCGCTGGGCGAGATCAGCTTCCTCGTCGAGCGCATCACCGACAGCGTCAGGAGCGCCGCGGTGGTGGCCCACTGCGGCAAGCAGATCGTGCTCGCGCCCGGCGCCGTCTGCCGCTGACTGGGGGCGCGCCCTGTCGCCACCAGGACGGGGGAGGGTGCGCGCCAAGCGTGGATTTCTACCGCCCGGTCCGCATGGAGCATCGCTATATTCCGGCGCCGGGAGAGAGAGATTTCATGCAACCACGTTCACCCCTTCGCTGCGCGCTGCTGGGAGCAGCCGCCGCGTTCGTGCTGGCCGTCGCACCGGCGGCCCAGGCCCAGTCCATGCACCGCTGCACCGACGGCGGACGGGTCTACTACTCCGACCGGGCCTGCCCGGCGAGCGGCTCCACCCGCATCACCACCTTCGGCCCGGCGCGCGAGAACAGCTATGCCAGCCGCTCGCCGTCGCCCGCCAAGCTGGAGAAGGCGCCCGAGCACCAGGCCTACCTGAGCCCCGAATGTGCGTCGCTCAGCGATGCGATCCGCACGGCACGCACCCGCGGCGTGGGCTACGACACCCAGTCGGAGCTGCGCGAGGAGTACCACCGCAAGTGCCGCGAGCAGGAGCGCGAGGCCCAGATGCAGCTGCGCGAAGAGGAGGCCAAGCGCCGCAACGAGGCACGCCAGCAGCGCACCGCCCAGCAGCAGGAGCGCGCCCAGGCCTCGATGACGCTCGAGCAGTGCCGCGAGATGGGCCGCATCGTGGCCGAGCGCAAGAAGCGCTTCGACAGCATGACCGCCGGCGAGAAGGGCGACTTCGAGCGCTTCCAGGCCAACTTCAGCGAGCGCTGCCGGGGCCTCTGAGCGCCGGTCAGTCGCCCGGTCCCTCGATCGCCGCGGCCACCGCGGCCTGCCGCGCGTGGCGGATCGCGTCGCCGATCGCCGCGCCCTTCCAGCCTTTTGCCAGGGCCTCGGCCGACACCGAGGCGGTGTTGACCGCGAGCGCCGCGTCCAGCGCCCGCTGCAGCCGCGCACGCTGCGGGTAGGGCACGTTCTCCAGCCCGGTGCGCCCGCGCGCATCGCATTCGCAGGCGAGCAGCATCTCGGCGAAACGCTGCGGCCGGCGCCAGGCATCGCAGCGCTCCAGGAGCCGCATCACGGCCGCAGCGTTGAGCTCGCCACTGCGGTGCACGTTGCCGTGCTCGCGTGCCACCACCACCGCGAGCTCGCGGCACTCGGTGGGCACGCGCAGGCGTTCGCACACCGCTTCCACCAGCTTCACGCTGCGGGCTTCATGCGCCAGGTGGCGCGGCAGCGCCTCGGCCGGCGTCGTGCCCTTGCCGAGGTCGTGCCCCAGGCAGGCAAAGCGCACGGTGAGCGGCGCCTGCAGCTGCGCCGCCATGTCGAGCACCAGCATCAGGTGGACGCCGGTGTCCACCTCCGGGTGGTGCGCCGGCGGTTGTGGCACGCCCCACAGGCGGTCGACTTCGGGCAGCAGCTTGGCGAGCGCGCCGCAGCTGCGCAGCACCTCGAACATGCGCGAGGGCTTGCGCTCCATCAGCCCGCGCGAGAGCTCCTGCCACACGCGCTCAGGCACGAGGGCATCGACCTCGCCGGCGTCCACCATCTGGCGCATCAGCACGGTGGTCTCGTCGGCGACGCGGAAGTCGGAGAAACGCGCCGCGAAGCGCGCGAGCCGCAGGATGCGCACCGGGTCTTCGGCAAACGCCGCCGACACATGGCGCAGCACCTTGGCCTTCAGGTCACGCTGGCCGTGGTAGGGGTCAATGAGGCGGCCGTCTTCCTCCTGCGCCATCGCGTTGATGGTGAGGTCGCGGCGCATCAGGTCTTCCTCGAGCGTGACGCTCGGGTCGGCATGCACGGTGAAGCCGCGGTAGCCCGGCGCCGACTTGCGCTCGGTGCGCGCGAGCGCCACTTCCTCCTTGGTCTGCGGGTGCAGGAAGACCGGGAAGTCCTTGCCGACCGGGGTGTAGCCGGCGGCCACCATGTCCTCGGGCGTGGCGCCGACGGCCACCCAGTCGTGGTCGTTCACCGGCAGCCCGAGGAGGGCATCTCTCACCGCACCGCCGACCCTGTAGGTTTTCATGGCCGGCAGTTTAGGAGCACGGTGTCAGCGCGAGGTTCGATAGTCCTCGTTGCCCGCCAGGAAGTCGTGCTCGGCCAGCGCGTCTTTGGTCCACGCGGCGACGCTCTTGAGCGACTGCACGCGCTCGATGTAGGCCGTGATGGCCGGCGGCACCGGCAGGCCGTAGGTGACGATGCGCTTGACCACCGGCGCGTAGAACGCATCGGCGATGCTGAAGCTGCCGAAGAGCAGCGGGCCCTGGTAGGTGGCAAGCAGCTCGCCCCACATCTGCACGATGCGGTCGAGGTCGGCCCTCACCTGCGGCTGTTCGGCCAGCACGCGTGGGCCCACGTGCTGCAACTGGGCCTCGATGTTCATGCCGAAGTGCGTGCGCAGCGCGCTGAAGCCCGAGTGCATCTCGGCCACCACGCTGCGCGCGCGGGCGCGCGTCTTGGCATCGGTGGGCCACAGCGCCTTCTCGGGGAATTTCTCGGCCAGGTACTCGGCGATGGCGAGTGAATCCCAGATCACGAGGTCGCCATCCACCAGCACCGGCACGCGCCCGGCCGGGTTGAGCTTGACGATCTCTTTCTTGAAGTGCGAGTCGGGCACCGTGTAGTCGAGGCGCATCACCGTCTCGTCGAAGGGGATGCCGGCCTCCTTCATCAACACCCAGGGGCGCATCGACCACGAGGAGTAGTTCTTGTTGCCGATGTAGAGGTGCAATGCCATGGGCGTCTCTTCGTCTTGTCAGGGGGTCTGCGATGCTAGGTCAGGCGGCGGTGCCCGTCGATGACAACGCCGCATCGCCTTGATGCGGCCACGGCATCGGCCGCCGTTCGCCGTTGGTTCGGCCGCGCGTCAGCCGCGCCGGGCTTCACGCCGCCAGCCGTCGAGTCGCGTGGCTTCGCCGTACCGCGACAGCACCTGCGGCATCACCGCTTCGAGCGCCGTGGGGCGGATGCCGAGCGCGGCCAGCCCTGGCGCCTGGCCATTCGGCACGTTGGGCACGGCCATCGAGTCGAGGTTGTCGCGCGACATCAGCGGCTCGCCGGGCAGCAGCTCCAGCAGGCGGGCCTGCAGCCGGCCGAGCGCGGGGGGCAGCGGCACGATGCGCCGCGGGTGGCCCGACCATGCCCCGGCCCGCTGCACGAGTTCGCGCAGGGTGTACGGCCGGGGCCCGGCGAGTTCATAGGTGGTGCCGATGGTCTGCGGCGAGCGCAGCACTTGCACGATGGCCTCGGCCACGTCGCCCACCCACACCGGCTGGAAGCGCGCGTCGGCGCAGGCGAGCGGCATCACCGGGAAGAGCGCCTGCAGCTGCGCGAAGAGGTTGAGGAAGCGGTCCTGCTCGCCGAAGATGACCGACGGGCGCAGCACCGTGAGGTCGAGCTTCGCCCCGCGCAGCACGGCCTCGCCTTCGGCCTTGCTGCGCTGGTAGCGCGAGGGCGCATCGGGCGCCGCGCCCAGCGAGCTCACGTGCACGACACGCTTCACGCCGGCAATCGCGCAGGCCCGCGCGAGCCGGCGCGGCAGCTCCACGTGCACCTCGCGGAAGGCGCTTTCGCTGCCATGCAGGATGGCGATCAGGTTGACGACCGCGTACTTGCCGCGCAGCAGCCGCACGAGCTCGGGTTCGTCGAAAGACCGGGCCGGCAGCACCTCGACGCCGGGCAACATCCACAAGGGCTTGGCCCGCGCAGGCCGGCGGCTCGGCACGGTGACGCGCGCGGCGCCGTCGCCGTCGGCCACCAGGTGCTCGCACAAGGTGCGGCCGACGAAGCCGCTGCCGCCCAGCACGAGCACCGGCTTCACGGCAGCTCCCCGTTGCTGGTGGGCGCCGACGCGAGCCGCGGGCCGACCATGCGGCCCAGGCGTGCCTTGAGCGAGGGGGCCTGCGCCGGCTGAGGTGCCGAGGCGCCGGACGGCGCGGGGGCCGGTGCGTTGAGCAGGGCCGAGTAGAAGATGGCGTTGGACAGCACCTTCTTCACGTAGTCGCGCGTCTCGTTGAAGGGCACGTTCTCGGCCCAGATGGCGGCTTCGAGCACCGGACCTTCGCGCCAGCGGCGCGGGCGGCTCGGGCCGGCGTTGTAGGCCGCGGCGGCCAGCAGCTCGGAGCCTTCGAAGTCTTCGAGCACCAGGCGCAGGTACTGGGTGCCGAGCTTCAGGTTGGTGTCGCGGTCGGCGATCATGTCCTGCGAGAAGGGCAGGCCGATCTTCCGCGCCGTCCAGCGGGCGGTGGCCGGCATGATCTGCATCAGGCCCGAGGCGCCCACGTGGGAGCGCGCGTCCATGATGAAGCGCGACTCCTGGCGGATGAGGCCGTACACGTAGGCCGCATCAAGCCCGATCTCCTTCGCACGCGCCTGCACCTCGCGCTTGAAGGGGGTGGGGTAGCGCTGCGCGAGGTGGATCTCGCCGCGCGTGCGGTCGCTGGTGTTGATGCAGCGGTCCCACACCTCCTTGTCGCACGCGAGCTGGGCGGCGGCGATGAGCGCGCGGTCGTCCATGCCGCGCAGGGTGAAGTTCCATTCGCGCACGCCTTCGTTGCGCAGGCCGATGGCGATGAGCTGCAGCGCACGCTGCAGGCCCGGCTCGCGCGCGGCGGCCTGGCGCTCCGCGTCGGTGAGCGGCGCCGGCGGCTCGGGCAGCGTGATGGGGCGGCCCAGCTCTTCGGCCGCAAGCGCGCCGTAGAAGCTCAGCTGGCCGGCGATGCTGCCGAGCATCTCCTGCGCCTGTGCGCTTATGGCCTGCGGATCGCTCGAATCGGGGGCGATGGCCTTGAGCGCACGCGCCTTCCAGTAGACCCAGGTGGGGTCACGCTGCTCGGCGGGCGCCATCGCGTTGATGGCCTGCACCACCTGCTGCCAGCGCGGCTTGCCGTTGTTGGCGCGCAGGGCGGCGCGGGCCTTCCAGGCGAGCGTCTCGTCGGCCCAGTCGATCTCGACCGCGGCCTTGCCGGCCATCAGCGCGGCGCGCTGGTAGTGGTCCGACGCATCGGGCAGCAGCTTGATCGCGGCCTGCTTGGCGACCGCGGCCCAGGCCCAGGCGCCCAGCTCGGCGGGCAGCAGGTTTTCCCATTTGCCGCGCAGGCTGCTGGCGGCGGCATCGGGGTCGTTCGCCGCCAGGCGCATCAGGGCGAGCGTGGCGAGCTCGCGCTCGGTGCGGTTGCGCGGGTTGGCCTGCGCGAGGAAACGCTCGGGCCTGTCGAGCAGGGCACCGGCATCGTCGCCCGCTTTCGCGCTGATGAGCGTGGCCGCCTGGCGCACGGCGCGCGGCTTGTTGGCGTCGACCGAGAGGCGGGCGCGGCGCCATACGTCGTCGTCCTTCAGCTGCTTGGCCTCGTACAACGAGGTGGCGAGCAGGTTGCAGCCGTCGTCGCCTTCGCGCTGGGCGAACCAGGCGGCACGGCCGGCGCTGCGCACGTCCTTGCCGTCGAGGTGGTCGGCCAGCAGCGCGTAGCAGGTGACCTCGCGGTCGTCGTTCATGCGAAAGCGCGGGTAGTCGGCGGCGAGCGCCTTCCATTCGCGGCGGCGGCCGAGCTCGAGCAGCCAGTCGTTGCGCAGGCGGTCTTCGACGTAGGTGCCGCTCCAGCGGCGGTAGAAGGCCTCCACCTCGTCGAGCGAGGCGGCGTAGAGGCGGCTGTTGAGCTGCCAGTAGTCGACCCACATCGCGAGCGGGTGGCGCTCCATCATCGCGGCGCCGCGCATCTGGGCCAGCTTCACGGTGTCGCGTTTGCCGAAGGCGTCGCGGGCAGCGACGATCGCGTCGTTGCCGGTCTGCGCAAAGGCCGGGCCGGCCGGCCCCATGAGGGCAAGCCCCAGCCCCGCGACCATCATGCGCGTGGCTCTCAAGCCGGGTTCCAATACTGCTCTCAACACCACGTCTCGTTGCCCTTCATCGTGTCTGATCCATCCCGCCCCACCCGCCCCGCGCTGCGCGCGCAACTGCTGGCTGCCCGCGAACGATTCGCCGCATCGGCAGAAGTTTCAGCGGCCGTCGCGGCCATCACGCGGGAGTTGGGGCAGGTCATCGACCACCTGGAGCCCGAGTGCCTGGGCCTGTACTGGGCGATGCGATCGGAATTTAACGCAGCATCCCTGTGGAGCGACGACAGCGACGCCACCACCTTCTCGCTGGCGTTGCCTTTCGCACAGCGCGCCGCGCGTCAGATGCACTACCGGCTGTGGGACGGGCAGGCGCCGCGCCTCGTGGACGAGTGCGGCATCGCCACGAGCGATGGCGACAAGGTGGTGCCCGACGTGGTGCTGGTGCCGTGTGTCGGCTTCACCGCGGGCGGGTATCGCCTCGGCTACGGCGGGGGGTATTTCGACCGCTGGCTGGCCGCACATCCGCACGTCACGGCGGTGGGCGTGGCCTGGTCGGTCGGGCTCGTGGCCGACGCCGACTTCACGCCCGAGCCGCACGACCAGCCGCTCGCGTTCGTGGTCACCGAGAAAGGCGTGGTCTAACGCTCGCCCAGCGCGGCGCGCGTCTGTTCCGCGCGCGTCTCCACCCAGCGGCAGAACTCCTCCACCTCCTGCCGGTCGCGTGCCTGCGGCGAGGCGATGAGCCAGTAGGCGAGCGGCGTGGCGATGCGGCCCTGCGGGCCGAAGGGCTCGACCAGGTCGCCGCGCTCCAGTTGCTCGGCCACCAGCGGCAGGCGTGCGAGCGCCACGCCCTGGCCGGCCATCGCCGCCTGGATCTGCTGGTAGGTGTAGTTGAGGTAGAGCCAGCGGCGCGGCTGCGTCTTGGGCGCACCCTGCTGCGCGAGCCAGTAGCCCCAGCTCAGGTACTCGGAGCCGTGGCGGTGGTCGTCTTCCTCGGTCACGGTGTAGTGCGCGATGTGTTCGGGCTTGCTGAGCGGTGGTGACGCACCCTGGCGGATCTGCTCCGCGAGCCACGGGCTGATGACGGGCGTGACCACCTCGCCGAAGAGCCGCTGCGCCCCGGCCGGTGCGCGCTGGTGGCCGGTGTAGCGCAGGATCAGGTCGAACTCCGGGTCGAGCGGGTTGGCGAGCGTGTCGGTGGCCTGCACGCGGATGTCGATCTCGGGGTGCTCGCGCTGGAAGGCTTCCATCTGCGGGATCAGCCACATCGAGGCGAACGAGGCAAAGGTGTTCACGCTCACCACCCGCCGCCCCTGCGCCTGGCGGATCTGCTGCACCGTGGTGTCGATGCGCGTGAGGCTGGGCGCCAGCGCGCGCAGGAAGCTGGCGCCGTCGTTCGTGAGCTCGACCTTGCGCGTGCCGCGGATCAGCAGCGTGGCGCCCAGGTCTTCTTCCAGCGACTGGATCTGCCGGCTCACCGCCGACTGGGTGAGGCTCAGCTCGTCGGCGGCGGCGCGAAAGCTCAGGTGCCGGGCCACGGCCTCGAAGGTGCGGATCGGGCCCACGAAGAGCGGGCGGCGGCGGAAGTTGTTCATGGTGATTGATGACGATCAAGCATCAATGGGTTGTGCCCATTTCATTGGACCAGGGGGTCGGGCGTGCCTATTCTCCAGCTATCCCATCGCAAGGAGCTACATCATGACCCAGGCAACGATGACAATTTCGCAACAGTCCGGTTCTGCGGAATGGACCCTGCCCGTGGGCGAGGCCCTGCGCCTGGACATCGGCCCCGGCGCCCGCGAACTGCGCGTCACCCAGGGCCGCCTCTGGCTCACCCGCGATGGCGCCGCCGACGAGCCGGCCGAAGACGTCTGGCTGTCGGCGGGCGACACCATCGCGCTCGACTCGGGCAGCGAGTGGGTGATCGAAGGCTGGGGCGAGACGAGCTTCCAGCTGCTGGTGCCGCCGCAGGCCTGCCCCACGTTCGCGAGAAGGCTCAGCGCTTCGACGCGGGCTTCTTCTTCGCTGGCGCGGCTTTCGTTCTGGCGGCCGGCGCCGGCGCTGGGCTGAGCCGGGTCTTGCGGGCGGTGGCCTTCCGGGCCGCCGCCTTCTTCGCCGGCTTCTTGGCGTTGAGGGCCTTGAGCGCCGCCTGCATCGCCATGCGCCCCCAGGGCAGCATCAGCATCGGCGACTCGAGGGCGTCGTCGGGTGCGGTCCAGAAACCGAGCACCACGCGCTTGCCGTCCTTGGTGTCGAAGTCGAAGGGCTCGCAGCCCGCCGCCTCGAACCGGGGCCGGGACTCATCGTCCACCTTCAGGTAGAGCCGCTCCGCAGCGGCCATGCCGATGAAGAGGCCATCGACGTAGAAACCGTGGCCGCCGAACATGCGGCGAGAGGTCGTCGGCCCGAGCGGGCTCAGCAGTTCGAGGCAGTGCGCGGCGAATTCGGGTGACGAGGACATGCGCGCGAGTGTGCCCAAAGCACCTCGCCGCGTCAGCCGCCCTTGCCAGCCCCTGACACCGCGGCGGTGGTCGCTCCCGCGGCCAACGGGAAGCGCACCACCACCCGCAGCCCGTGCGGCTTCACCGATTCCAGCGTCACCTGCCCGTGGCTGCGCTCGACGATCTCCTTCACGATCGCAAGGCCCAGGCCGCAGCCGTTGCCTTCGTGCGTGGCGCGCACGAAGCGCTGGAAGATGCGCTCGTGCTCGCTCTCGGGCACGCCGGGGCCGGTGTCTTCCACCGTCAGCACGGCCTCGTGGCCTTCGGCATGCGCGCTGACCGTGACACTCGCACCACGCCCGGCGTATCGGATGGCGTTGTCGACGATGTTGACCAGCGCCTCGCGGATCAGCATCGCGTTGCCCGTCACCGGCAGGGGTGCCTCGGCGTCCTCGCTGCCGAGGTCGATGCCGGCGGCCAGCGCGCGTGGCACCTGCTCGGCCGCCACCTCGCGCGCCAAGCGCTGCAGGTCGAAGCGGGTGCGTGACTGCGCGGCGGCCGCCTCCGGCTCCGCGCGGGCCAGCGCGAGCAACTGGCTCACGAGGTGGGCGCTGCGGGTGGCGCTCTCGTGCACGAGCTTGAGCCGCGCGCGCAGTTCGGGGTCGGTCGCGACCGTGGTGCTCGCGAGCGCCAGCTCGGTCTGGCTCTTCAGGCCCGCCAGCGGCGTGCGCAACTGGTGGGCCGCATCGCTGATGAAGCGGTTCTGCGCGTGCACGCTCTCGCGCACCTCGGCCAGCAGCGTGTTGAGCGCAAGGGCGAGGCTTTTCACTTCCTCCGGCGCCGCTTCCAGCTTGATCGGCGTGAGGTCGTTGATCGCGCGCGCTTCCACCAGCGCGCGCAGGCGCGCAAGCGGGGCCAGGCCACCCCGGATGCCGCCCCACACAATTGCCGACATCAGCACGATCAGCAGCGACAGGGGCAGGGCGGTGTCGATCAGGATCTGCTGCGCCAGCTCTTCGCGGCTCGCGCGGCTCTTGGCCACCTGCACCAGCAGCGTCTGCGGCCTGCCCGGCTCGCCATACGCGAGGTAGAGCGCGACCACGCGCACGTTGATGTCGCGGCCCGCCTCGGCGCCGGGGGTGCCCACCCGCTCGCCCGGCTTGTCGTTGTAGCGGTCGTGGAGCGTGCCGTCGTAGAGGTAGGGCTGGTTGAGCTGCGGGTGGGGGATGCCCGCCGGCGCCGGCATCTGGCTGTTGCCCAGGATGAACTCGCCTGGCGGCGAGCTCACCTTGTAGTAGAGCCGGTCGTCGGGGTCGGCCTCGATCACGTCCTGCGCGGCGCGCGGGAAGTCGATGTAGAGCCCGCTGCCGCTCGGCTTCACCTGCCGCGCGAGCGCGCGCGAGGCGGTGGACAGGCTGGCGTCGATCGCCTGGTTGGCATAACGCTCGGCGAGCTTGTAGGTGAAGATGGCCGCGGCCATCCACAGCACGAGCTGGGGCAGCAGCAGCCACAGCAGCAGGTGGCGGTGCAGCGATCGGCTGCCCGGGGTGAGCCAGGCTTTCCAGCGGGTCACTTAAGGCGTCTCTGTTTCGAGCAGATAACCCAGGCCGCGCACCGTGCGGATCGACACCTTCGAGCCTTCGAGCTTGCGCCGCAGGCGGTGGATGTAGACCTCGATGGCGCCGGGCGTCTGCTCGCTGGTGTCGCCGGTCCAGCCTTGCACGATCTGCTCTTTGGTCACGACCTTGTCGCGCTGCGTCAGCAGCAGGTCGAGCAGCGTCCACTCGCGCGGCGACAGGTCGACCGGGGTCTTGTCGATGCTCGCGCGGCGGGCTTCGCGGTCGAAGCGCAGGAGGCCGGCCTGCTGGGGCGCAGCCGCGGTGGTGGCACCGTGCGCACGGCGCAGCAGGGCGCGGATGCGGGCCTCGAGCTCGGGGAAGTCGAAGGGCTTGGTGAGGTAGTCGTCGGCACCGGCGTTCAGGCCGGCGACGCGCTGCTCCATGCCGTCCCACGCGGTGAGCACCATCATCGGCAGTGCCGGCTTGGCGGCGCGCACCTTCTTCAGCACGCTGAGGCCATCGACGAGCGGCAGGCCGAGGTCGAGCACGCCGAGGTCGAAGTCGTGCTTGAGCAGCAGGTACTCGGCGACGGCGCCGTTCTCGGCCACTTCGACCTCGAAGCCGCAGCCCTTGAGGTTAGCAGTGAGCGCATCCGCGAGGATGGTGTCGTCTTCGGCGAGCAGGAGCTTCATCGGCGGGGCATGTTCAAGCGCCCGCGATGGTAAGACAGCCCCTGCCGCCGCCTCGGAGTGTTTGCCCCGAGGCGGCTGCCGAGCCGAGGGCTTCAGCTCAGAACCAGACTTCGACTTGCGCGCCGTAGCTGGTGCCACTCGTCTTTCCGTCGCCAATGCCGGTGACGCCACCGGTGCCGGCCGCTGCGTTGGCGGCGGCGTTCCACTTGGCCGAGGTCACGTAGAGGCGCAGCTCGGGGCGGGTGAAGAAGCCGGGGCCGGTCGACAGCGCCGGGCCGACGGTCAGCTTGGACAGCTTCTGGGTGGCCGAGCCGTCCGGCTTCTTCTGCGAGTAGGCCGCTTCGGCCAGCAGCTTCAGGTGCTTGCTCACGGCATACGACACGCGGCCGCCGACCGTGGCCGAGTTCGTCTTCGCGCCGCCATCGGCCTTGTCCTGCTGGAACATCGCCTGGGCCTGGCCGCCGAAGGGGCCCATCTGCCAGTTGACGCTTTCCACCACGCGCAGGCCACGTGACCCCGACGGTGCGGTCAGGTCGCCGAAGTTGCCGTCCAGGCCGGCAGACCCTTGCGCGTACTGCAGCCACAGGTTGTTGGTGATGTTGGCGCCGACCGCCTGCGTGTGCTGCAGGCTCAGGCCGAAACCGTTGGTGCCGGCGGCTTCCGGCGGCACGGCGGAGGTGTCGGCGCTGAAGTGGCCCTTGGTGAAGGTGCCGACCGCCGTCAGCTTGCCGCCCGGATTCACCTCCATGCCGGCCAGCGTCAGGTTGACCCGCGAGCCGGGGCGGTTGTCGTTGTCCGTGCGGAAGAAGGCCAGGTTCAGCTTGCCGCCGGCGATGTCGACGATGCCGTCGGCACCCGCGCCCACGCCCGACAGGTTGGTGTAGAACGTGTCGACGATGTGCACGTCGGCACGCTGGTAGAAGCGCTTGCCGATCCAGAAGCTGGTGTTGGGGGCAATGTCGAAGCCCTTGCCTTCCACGTACATCTGGTTGATGCCGACCTTCTCGTCTTCGGTGTCGGTGCCACCGTTGTAGAGGTTGGTCATCAGGTGGGCCTTGTATTCCACCTCCTCCACCTTGCCGGTGTGGCTCAGCAGGAATTCACCGTAGAAGTCGCACTCGTTGCCGAGGCGGTACTTGAGGCCGGGGCCATTCAGGCCGTAGCAGGCGCGGGACGCGTCCTTCTTGGTGGCGCCGGGGCCGGCGCGGAAGTAGCCGCCGAAGTCGACGGCGTGGGCGGAGCCGGCCACGAAGGTGGTGGCAAGCGCGGCGGCCAGCGCCAGGGTGCTGGGCGCAAAGGTGCGGAGGGCTGTCATTGGAATGTCTCCAGGTGGTGGTTGTTTCGGGAAAAGAGCGAAGCCATCGGTAGCGGGCTGGCGGGCCCAGGCTTCGGCGCGCATTGTTTTCAGAAACATTAACAAGATTAATTTGGTGTTAACCATGAGTTGCTGGAAACGCACAGCCTTTTGGCGAGGTGCTTTCCTCGACAGAGGTGAAAACCAAGGGTAAGCCCGAGGTTCAAGCAGTTAATTAATCGTTAATGTTCGGCCCCGATCGCTTTCGAGTGCTGCAGCCCCGACCCGATCTCCCCCGACACAACACACGACGGAGACATGCGAATGACCCCCACCCGCACCCCTGCACGGTCAACGACCCGCGCGCTGCACATTGCTGCTGTCGCCACCCTGCTCTGCGCTTCCCTTGCTGCCCGCGCCGGCGAAGTGGAAGTGCTGCACTACTGGACTTCCGGCGGCGAAGCCAAGGCCGCCTCGGCCTTGAAGGCCACGCTGCAGGGCAAAGGCCACAGCTGGAAGGACTTCGCGGTCGCCGGCGGCGGCGGCGACTCGGCGATGACGGTGCTCAAGTCGCGCGTGGTCTCGGGCAACGCCCCGGCTGCCGCGCAGATCAAGGGCCCATCCATCCAGGAGTGGGGCAACGAAGGCGTGCTCGCCAACCTCGACGACGTGGCCAAGGCCAACAACTGGGACGCCCTGCTGCCCAAGGTCGTCTCCGACGTGATGAAGCACAAGGGCCACTACGTCGCCGTGCCGGTCAACGTGCACCGCGTCAACTGGCTCTGGGCCAACCCCGAGGCGCTGAAGAAGGCCAACGCCAAGATGCCGACCAACTGGGACGAGTTCTTCGTCACCGCCGAGGCGCTCAAGAAGGCCGGCCTCATCGCCGTCGCCCACGGCGGCCAGAACTGGCAGGACTTCACCACCTTCGAGTCGGTCGCGCTCGGCGTCGGCGGTGCCGACTTCTACCGCAAGGCCCTGGTGCAGCTCGACCCCGCCACGATCAAGGGCCCGACCATGCTCAAGGTGCTCACCACCTTCAAGAAGGTGAAGGGCTACACCGACAAGAACGCCCCCGGCCGCGACTGGAACCTGGCCACCGCGATGGTCATCCGCGGCGAAGCCGGCATGCAGCTGATGGGCGACTGGGCCAAGGGCGAGTTCATCGCCGCCAACAAGGCCCCGGGCAAGGACTTCCTCTGCGCCGCCGCTCCCGGCACCGGCAACGCGTTCACCTTCAACATCGACAGCTTCGCGATGTTCAAGATCAAGAACACCGCCAACCTGCAGGCGCAGAAGGACATGGCCGCCGCGATCATGTCGCCCGAGTTCCAGGAGACCTTCAACCTGAACAAGGGCTCGATCCCTGCGCGCCTGAACATGGACATGGCCAAGTTCGACGACTGCGCCAAGCTGTCGAGCAAGGACTTCGTGGCCACTGCCAAGGGCAACACGCTGGTGCCGTCGATCGCCCACGGCATGGCCGTGTCGTCGGCAGCAGAGGGTGCGATCAAGGACGTGGTCTCGCAGTTCTGGAACACCGACACCATGACGCCTGAGCAGGCCATGGATCGCCTGGTGGCCGCGGCCAAGACGAAGTAAGTTGCAGAGCGAAGACGGGAGCAAGTCAGAAGCTTGTCCCTTGGCGGGCTGCGCTACCGCGCAGCCCGCGTTTTTCTCTCTCACCCTGGTTTTGACATGAGTTCCCCGTTTGCCACACGCCTCGCCCGCTGGATGCCGCGCCTCGCAGTCGCGCCCGGCTTCGCGTTGTCGTTCGCCTTCATCTACGGCCTGATTGCCTGGAACGGCGTGCTGTCGTTCTCGGCCTCGCGCCTGCTGCCCAACTACGAGTTCGTCGGGCTCGCGCAATACGTGGCGCTCTTCGAGAGCGAACGCTGGCGCGTGGCGCTCGTGAACCTGGGCATCTTCAGCGGCCTCTTCATCGGCGTGGGCCTCGCGCTCGGCCTGCTGCTCGCGATCCTGCTCGACCAGAAGATCCGTGCCGAAGGCGCGCTGCGCACCATCTACCTGTACCCGATGGCGCTGAGCTTCATCGTCACCGGCACCGCGTGGAAGTGGATCCTCAACCCCGGCCTCGGCCTCGAGCACCTGGTGCGCGGATGGGGCTTCGAAAGCTTCACCTTCGACTGGCTGGTCAACCCCGACATGGCCATCTACACCGTGGTGATCGCCGGTGTGTGGCAGAGCGCGGGCTTCGTGATGGCGCTCTTTCTCGCCGGCCTGCGCGGCATCGACGATTCCATCCTCAAGGCGGCGCAGATCGACGGCGCCACGCTGCCGCGCATCTACTGGCGCATCATCATCCCGAGCCTGCGGCCGGTGTTCTTCAGCACGCTGCTCGTGCTGGCCCACATCTCCATCAAGAGCTTCGACCTCGTGATGGCGCTCACGGCCGGTGGCCCGGGCTTTGCGACCGACATGCCCGCGACCTTCATGTATGCGATGAGCTTCTCGCGCGGCCAGATCGGCCTGGGTGCGGCCTCGGCCACCATCATGCTCTGCACGGTGGCGGCCATCGTGGTGCCCTATCTCTATTCGGAGCTGCGGGGAGAGCGTCGATGAACTCCCGGCACGTTCACCGCATCGCCATCTGGTCGGTGCTGATCCTCTTCGCCGTGTTCTTCCTCGTGCCGCTGTACGTGATGGTGGCCACCTCTCTGAAGGACATGGACCAGGTGCGTGGCGGCTCGCTGCTCGACCTGCCGAACGGCCTGGACTTCGGCGCCTGGCGCAAGGCCTGGTCGGAGGCCTGCACCGGCACCGACTGCGGCGGCCTGAAGCCCTTCTTCGTCAACTCGCTGCTGATGGTGATCCCGGCGGTGCTGATCTCCACCGCGCTTGGTGCCGTCAACGGCTACGTGTTCGCCAAGTGGCGCTTCAAGGGCAGCGAGCTGATGTTCGGCCTGATGCTCTTCGGGGCCTTCATGCCGCTGCAGGTGGTGCTGTTGCCGATGTCGCAGGTGCTCGGCTGGTTCAACCTGGCCGACTCGATCTGGGGCCTCGTGATCGTGCACGTGCTGGTGGGCCTCGCGACCACCACGCTCTTCTTCCGCAACTACTACGTGTCGCTGCCCGACGAGCTGATCCGTGCAGCCATGCTCGACGGGGCCGGCTTCTGGCGCATCTTCTGGCGCATCGTGCTGCCGCTGTCGACGCCCATCCTCGTCGTCACGCTGATCTGGCAGTTCACCGCCATCTGGAACGACTTCCTCTTCGGCGTGGTGTTCTCCGCGGGCGATGCCAAGCCGGTGACGGTGGGCCTCAACAACATGGCCAACACCAGCAGCAGCGTCAAGGAATACAACGTGGACATGGCCGCCGCCATGATCGCCGCGCTGCCGACGCTGCTCATCTACGTGTTGGCAGGCAAGTACTTCGTGCGTGGGCTGACGGCCGGCGCAGTCAAAGGTTGAACTGAATCATGGGCGCACTTTCCATCCGCCAGGTCCGCAAGAGCTACGGTCCCGTCGACATCCTCAAGGGCATCGACCTCGAGATCGACGAAGGCGAATTCCTCATCCTCGTCGGCCCCTCGGGCTGCGGCAAGTCGACGTTGCTCTCGATCATCGCGGGCCTCGACACCGCAACCTCCGGCAACATCCAGATCGCCGGGCGCGACGTCACGCACCAGCTGCCGCGCGACCGCGACATCGCGATGGTGTTCCAGAGCTACGCGCTCTACCCGAACATGAACGTGGCGCAGAACATCAGCTTCGCGCTCGAGATGCGCAAGGTCGGAAGGGCCGAACGCGAAGCCGCTGTCGCGCGAGTCGCCAAGATGCTGCAGATCGAGCACCTGCTCGACCGCAAGCCGGCGCAGCTCTCCGGCGGCCAGCGCCAGCGGGTGGCCATGGGACGTGCGCTGGCGCGCAACCCCAAGCTCTTCCTCTTCGACGAGCCGCTGTCGAACCTCGACGCCAAGCTGCGCGTGGAGATGCGCGCCGAGATCAAGCTCTTGCACCAGCGCACGCGCACGACCACCGTCTACGTCACGCACGACCAGGTGGAAGCCATGACGCTCGGCGACCGCATCGCGGTGATGAAGGACGGCATGGTGCAGCAGTTCGGCACGCCCGACGACATCTACAGCCGCCCGGCCACGAAGTTCGTGGCCGAGTTCATCGGCTCGCCGGCGATGAACATGGTGCAGGCCGCCGTCGCGGGCGATGCACTGAGCGTGAACGGGCAGACCGTCACCCTCGCCCCCGAGCAGCAGCAGGCCTTGCGCGCGGCCCCGCCGAAGGCAGGCTGCGTGCTCGGCGTGCGGCCCGAGTGCGTGCGCCTCGCCGATGCCGGGCTCGGCGGCCGCCTGACGCTGCTCGAGCCGACCGGGCCCGACACCTATGCCTTCGTCGACACGGCCCTCGGGCCGCTGGTGCTGCGCACCGGCGGGCGCGTGGCCCACCGGGTGGGCGATTCGGTGCACGTTGCGTGGGATGCACGGGACCTGCACGTGTTCGACGCGCAGAGCGAGCGCCGCATCGGCTGAGGCGGCGTGGGCGTCACGGGTTGATCTTGAACCCGGTGTCCTTGACCATCTTTCGATACCGCGCGATGTCGTCCTGGATGGCCGCGGCCAGCTCCTTCGAGGTGCTGCCCACCGGCTCGTAGTCGACGCGCGCGAACTGGTCGCGCACCTCGGGCAAGGCCACCACCTTCGCCATCTCGGTCTGCAGCCGCTGCACGATGGCCGGTGGCGTGTTCGCCGGGGCGAGCAGTGCGGCATAGCCCTTGGTCACCATGTCGATGCCCTGCTCCTTCATGGTGGGCACGTCGGGCAGCGTCGGCGAGCGTTTCTCCGAGAAGATGCCCAGCGCGCGCAGCTTGCCGTTGCGGATCATCTGCACCGAGTTGAAGGTGTCGATCATCACGTCCGTCTGGCCGCTGACCACCGATTGCAGCTGCGGGCCCGAGCCGTTGTAGGGCACGTTGAGCAGCTGCGGTGCGTTGATGTGGAGCTTGAGCTGCTCGCACATGAGGCTGTAGCCGCTGGTGCCCGCGGCGAAATTCACCGGCCGCTTCCCGCTGTGCACCAGCTCGACGAAGTCCTTCAGCGTCGGCGTGGGCAGGCTCGCGTTGGCCACCAGCAGCAGCGACCACGAGGCCACCATGCCGATGGGGGCGAAGCTCTTCACCGGGTCGTAGTTGGCCTTGTAGAGCAGCGGCGTGAGCCCGAGCACGCTGCCGGCCGGGAAGAACAGCGTGTACCCATCGGGCGCGGCACGGGCCACCATCTCGGCGCCGATCATGCCGTTGGCGCCGGGCTTGTTCTCGACCACCACCGCCTGCTTGAGCGAGAGGGCCAGCTTGTCGGCGAGCAGGCGCGCCACGACATCGGTCGAGCCGCCGGGTGCGTAGGGCACGACGATCTTGATCGTGCGCGCCGGGTAGTCGTCTGCAGCACGGGCAGGCAGCGCACTTGACGTGCCGAGCGCCGCAAGACCCAGCAGCACCGCGCGGCGACGCAGTTGCGACGGCAAACAAGTCTTCATATGTTCTCCTGAGTCGATCGGGTCGGTTGGGCATCGGGCCGGAGGCCCGGCGAAGGCGCACTGCCCGCCGTCGCGCCGGCATCCACGGGCAGGATCACGCCGGTGACCCAGCGCGCCTCGTCGCTCGCCAGATAGGCCACGGCCTGGCCCACGTCCCAGCCCGAGCCTTCGACCTGCAGCAGCGAGCGCTTGCGGCGCTGCTCGCGCACCTCGGGTGTCATGCGCCCGGCCACCATCGGGGTGTAGACCATGCCCGGCGCCACGCAGTTGACGCGGATGCCTTCCGGTCCGTGGTGCGCGGCCATCGCTCGCGTCATGTTGACGACCGCGCCCTTGGAGGTCGGGTACAGCAGCGACGGCGTGCCGCCGATGAGGCCGGCCACGGACGCGATGTTGACGATCGCGCCCGCGCCGCGCTGGCGCATCTCGGGGATCGCGTACTTGGCCATCAGCATCATCGAGGTCACGTTGACGCGCAGCGCGCGGTCCCATTCCTCGAGGTCGACGGCCACCGCGTCGCCGGTGGGCCCGCCGATGCCGACGTTGTTGACCAGGATGTCGACGCGCTTCCAGGCCTCGACGGCGGCCGCGACGGCACGCTGGCACTGCGCTGCCTCCGACACGTCGGCCGCCAGGGCCATTGCCGTGCCGCCATCGGCGGTGATGAGGCGCTCTGTGTCGCGCGCGGCCTCCAGGTTCGTGTCCAGCAGCAGCACCTGGGCGCCGCGGCGGGCCAGAAGGATGGCGGCGGCGCGCCCGTTGCCGATCTCCGCGCCGCGCGAGCCGGCGCCGGTGACGATGGCCACGCGGCCCGCGAGACTGCTGCTCGCAGGCGCGGCGTGGGGCGTGTCGAACGACGGAAAGGAAGCGGTCACCGTGTGGAGGGCGTGGCCCGTGGCGCTACTGCGGAGCCTGCAGCGTAGCCAGCCGCGGCGCGATCGTCGCCAAGGGACATGCCCCTATTGAAACGTTTCACCGTTTCGGTCAGGCAGGCCCCAAGCCGCACCTTGGCGGCACGCTCAGGGCGTGGCGTTCGCGCAGTCCAGCCAGTGCGCGGGCACCCCGGCCGTGGGCATGCCCACGACGAGCGCCCTCATGCCGAGGCGCTTGAGGTGGCGCAGGCCGAGGCGGGTCTCGATGACGTCGGCGTTCCCGGTGAGGCGGACCAGCCGGGTGTTGGTGAGCGTGAGCAGGTGGTCGATGTCGACGGCCGCGTCACGCGGGGTGGGGCGGGTGGGTGAATTCGGGAATGACCGCAGGTCCATGGACATCGCCTTGCAAGCTGCACGCACCCGTCGCAGGCCAAGGGCCCGCGGGGCTCGCAAGGGATATCGGCAACGGGGCGGCGAGATTGAGCCCGCGCGGCGTCACAGCGGCTGGATGCCCAGCGCCCGCACCACCAGCTCCTTCTGGCCGAACGACTGGGCGAGCGCCTGGCGGTATGCCGCCCACCACTGGGGGTCGAGGTCTTCCACCATCACCTCGTAGACCACGATCACGTCTTTCACCGGCTCGTCGGTGCTGCGGTCTTCGTCCTTCCAGAGGCCCCGCGCGGGCGACTGGCTGTAGGCGGTGAGGCCGCCGAAGCGCGCGACAAGCGTCTCGCGCACGTCGTCGAATGCGGCCTTGGGCACCGCGGCTCCCGTGCCGTCGAAAAGGGGCAGGAGCAGTTGAACGAGGTGGTGTTTCGGCACGATGGAAATCTCGTGACTGCGCGCTACTTCTTCAGCATCGCGCCCATCTGCTGGTGGATGAGGTTGATCGCCTTCAGCGGCCGGATCATCACCTTGAACTCGACGATGCGCCCCTCGTCGTTCCACTTGATCATGTCGACGCCATTCACCGCGATGCCGTCGATCTCGACCTGGAACTCGAGCACGGCATCGCGCGGGCCGGCGATCTCGCGCACGTAGGCGAAGGTCTCGTTGAAGAAGACGTTGAAGGCCGCGGCGAGGTACTGCGTCGTGATCGCCTTGCCGACCTGCGGGGTGTGCACCACCGGCGAGTGGAAGACGACCTCGTCGGCGAGCAGCGCGTCGAGGCCCTTGGCATTGCGGGTCGACACGAGCTCGTGCCAGGTGGAGAGGGTGTTGATCGGCATGCGCGGCCTCGAAGGAGGAAGTGGGGAGGTGATTGTGGCTTCGACCGGTGCGAAACGAGCTTTCCGTTGGGTGCGGACTACACTCGCCGGCCCGCCGCACGGAGCCCCCGCTGTCCCTTGTCCTCCCCCTGACCATGCCCAAGGAAGAACTGATTGAAATGAACGGCACCGTTGACGAGATCCTCCCGGACTCGCGGTTCCGCGTGACCCTCGAAAACGGGCACCAGCTCATCGCCTACACCGGCGGCAAGATGCGCAAGCATCACATCCGCATCCTCGCGGGCGACAGCGTGTCGCTGGAAATGTCGCCCTACGACCTGAGCAAGGGCCGCATCACCTTCCGCCACCTCGACCGCCGCGGCCCGGCACCGTCGCCGAGCGCGACGCCGCGCCGCGGGCCGACCGCGCGCTGACCCCCGGGTCACAAGCGGCGAGCACATCCTTCGACGCCACACCGGCAGCGCAGGCGCCCCTGGTGATGCGTCTCGCCGTAGTTCACGGTGAGCTCCTCGCCGACCGCGATGTCGCGCATCGCGTAGAACTCCACCCGACCCTGGCTGAGCTTGAGCGAGGCATTGGGCCGGCACGAGTGGTTGATGAAGCGCAGCGCATCGGTCGACTGCGAGGCGTCGATGGCCCGCCGGGCCGACACCGCGATCATCATGATGCGGGCCTGCCCGCGGCTGCGGCGTTGCGCCTCCTGCAGGCTCACCGATTCGCCGCGCACTTCGCCGATCTTGCGGCGGGCCGGGATGGCCTGGGCTGCAATCACGCCCTGGCCATCGATCGTGCTCGGCGCCACCGTCAGCGCGAACTTCTGCGGATCGGCGGGCACGCCGCGGGGGCGTGGCGCTGGCGCCGGCGGTGACGCTGGCGCCGGTGGCGTGAGGATCGACAGGCGGGGCATGGCGCGATTGTCGAGCCGCGCCCGGCTCAGGCAGGGAAGAGCCGGTCCAGCGCCGCGAGGAAGGTGGGCAGGTGGATCGGCTTCGTCCAGTAGTCGGCAAAACCGGCCGCCGCGGCACGCGCGATGTCTTCCGGCATCGCATTGGCCGAGAGCGCGATGCAGCGGATGCCGGCCGTCGAGGGCTGCGCGCGCAGGCGGCTGAGCACGTCGTAGCCATCGACATCGGGCAGCTGCATGTCGATCAGGATCAGGTCGGGTTGCACCTCGTGCGCCCGCGCCACGCCGCCGAGGCCGCTCGCCACCGATTCGATCTGCAGGCCGGCATGCTGGCGCACCATCTCTTCCACCAGCAGCGCATTGACCGGGTTGTCCTCGATGTAGAGCAGGCGCCCGTGGCGCCGGCGGCGCGGCGCGGCGGCCGGTTCCGGCGCCGCCTCGGGTGGGGCCGCGGCCGGCGCGTCGTCGCTGTCGACGGTACCTTCGTGCCGCGGCAGGTGCACCTCGAAGCGCGAGCCCACCCCTGGCGTGCTCTCCACCTGCACCGAGCCGCCCATGCGCTCGACCAGCGCCTTCACGACCGACAGGCCGACGCCCGCGCCTTCGATGCCCTCGCGCTCCATGCCCAGCCGGTTGAACGGCTCGAAGAGGTGCGCCACCTGCTGGCGCGTCATGCCGCGCCCGGTGTCGGCCACTGCGAGCACCACCTCGGCGCCGGTCTCGCGCACGCTCACCTGCACCCTGCCGCGCGTGGTGTTGTACTTGACGGCATTGCTCAGCAGGTTGATGACCACCTGGCGCGCGCGGATGTGGTCGGCCCGCACGACCGCCGGCGTCGGATCGATCGTGATGCTCACGCCGGCCTCGCGCGCGGCCGGCTCGACGAGGGCCTGCGCCTCCTTCAGCACATCGGCCAGGCGCACGGCGCGCAGGTCGAGCCGCACCTCGCCGCTTTCCAGGCTCGACAGGTCGAGCACGTCGTTGATGAGCGACAGCAGGTGCTCGCCGGCCGACTGGATGTGGCGCACTTTCGCGAGCGCGTCGGCGCTGGCCAGCGCCGGGTCGAGACGCAGCAGCTGCGCGAAGCCCAGCACGGCATTGAGCGGCGTGCGCAGCTCATGGCTCATGCGCGCGAGGAACTCCGACTTGGCCTGGCTCTCGCGCTGCGCCACCAGCTTCTCCTGCCGGTCGGTCACGTCGATCGCGATGCCGAACTGCACCGAGCTGCCGTCGCGCTTCTCGTGGCGCGCACGGCTCACCACCCAGCGCACCTCGCCATCGGGCCGCACGATGCGGTATTCGTGTTCGACGGTCACGTCTTCGGTGGCGCGCAGCTCGGCGTGCGCGGTGCGCATGCGTTCGCGGTCATCGGGGTGCACCACCTCCTCGAGCCATTCCGCGCGCCGCGGCACGCCCATCGAGATGGGCCGGCCGATGATCTCGAACATCTGCGCGTTCCACTCCCCGCGCTCGCGGCCCGGCTCCCGGCTCCAGATGCCCAGGCCCGCGGCCGAGGCGGCCACTTCAAGCCGGCGCGCCAGCTCCTGGGCGCGCCGCGTCTCCTGCACCTGCTCGGTCACGTCGAGCGCCACGCCGACGAACTCGATCGGGTCGCCGTCGGCATTGCGCCGCACCACGCGGCGCGTCAGCACGTAGCGGTAGGTGCCGTCGGAGCGCCGGTAGCGCGCTTCCATGTCGACGGGGCGGTCGGTGTTGAGCGACTCCGCCGCGGTGGCCACCACGCGCGGGATGTCGTCGGGGTGGATCAGCGCGCGCACCTCGTCGAGTGCCAGCCCCTCGGGCCGCGGCACGATGCCGATCACCTCGAAGGCCTTGTCGTTGTAGAAGATGCGGTTGAGCCGCAGGTCGTGGCGCCAGATGGCGATATTGCCGAGGTCGACCGCCAGCCTGAGCTGGGCGCTGGTGGTGTTGAACGACTCGGCAAGTTCGTAGACCTCGGTGTCGTCGACCATCGCGCCGATGATGATGTTGGGCTCGCCATCGGGGCCGGCCTTCACCTCCCACTGTGCATGCACATGCCGCCACTGCCCGCTCGGCGAGCTGATACGGTAGCGCTTGGAGTACTTGCCCGGCGTGCGCGCCGAATCGCGGTAGTCCATGCCCGGGCGGTCGTCCGGGTGGATGCGCGAGACGAAGGTCTTGAAGTCGGGCGCGCCGTCGGCCGGGTCGAAGTTCCACATGCGGAACATGTTGGCGTCCCAGTGGCCCTTGCCCATGGGCAGCTGGCGCTCATAGAGGCCGAGGCGGCCGAAGGCCTGCGCACGCTCCAGCCGCTCGGCGACGCGCGTGGTCTCGGCCTTCGAGCGGGTGAGCTCGGTCGTGTCGCGCAAGGTGAAGAGCCAGTGCGCGGTCTGCACACGCTCGATGTCGCGCAGCGGCCTCAGGTGGCCCACGGCGGTGCGGGCTTCGCCCGCGTCATCGCGCCATGCGAGCTCGTCGAGCTGCGACGCCGCGCCCGCGAGCAAGGCCTCGGCCAGTCGCTGGGCCTGCGGCTCGCGCAGGCCGAGTGCGTCGGCGAGCGGCTGTTCGGCCGCAGCTTCCAGCGTGCCCACCGCGCTCAGCAGGGCCGGGTTGGCCCAGAGCAGCATGCCGCGGCGGTCCAGCAAGGCCAGCCCTTCGGGGCTGGTCTCCAGCAGGGCTGCCCATGCGCTGGTTGGCAGTGACAGCGGCAGCGGACAGCGGATCGCCATGAGCGATGTAAGTGGAAGTTACGGGGCGCAGTCTAGCCAAGTCACGGCCCGTTTCTCCCGGGGAAATGCCCGCTCTTGCGCGCCTTCGTTCACGAAGGTGGAGGCTTTGCGCGTGTGCCGCTCAGCCCCTGCGCGCCGCTTCGATCGTGGCGATGTCGATCTTGCGCATCGTCATCATCGCGTCGAAGGCGCGCTTCGCGGCCTTGGGGTCGGGATCGGCGATGGCATCGGTCAGCGCGCGCGGCGTGATCTGCCACGACAGGCCCCACTTGTCCTTGCACCAGCCGCAGGCGCTCTCCTGGCCGCCGTTGTCGACGATTGCATTCCACAGGCGATCGGTCTCGGCCTGGTCGTCGGTTGCGATCTGGAAGGAGAAGGCTTCGCTCTGCTTGAAGGCCGGGCCACCGTTCAGGCCGATGCACGGGATGCCCACGACGGTGAACTCGACCGTGAGCACGTCGCCCTTCTTGCCATCGGGAAAGTCGCCAGGCGCGTGGAACACCGCGCCCACCTTGCTGTCGGGAAACGTCTCGGCATAGAAGCGTGCGGCGTCCAGCGCGTCGCGGTCGTACCAGAGACAGATCGTGTTCTTGCTGACCATCCGGGTCTCCTGCGGGTTCGGGTGCGGGCGATTCTCGGCCACGCCCTGACCGCAGTTCCCGGAAGGGGATTGCGGACCGGCCCTGCGGGCATGCGGGGGTTGGGATTCGCTGGCTAAGATGAATCTTTCAGGAGACCCGCCACCATGAAGTCACGCGCCGCCGTCGCCTTTGCCGCAGGCCAGCCCCTGCAAGTCGTCGAGATCGACGTCGCCCCGCCCCAGCAGGGCGAGGTGCTGGTCCGCATCACGCACACCGGCGTGTGCCACACCGATGCGTTCACGCTCTCGGGCGACGACCCCGAGGGCCTGTTCCCCGTCGTGCTGGGCCACGAAGGCGCGGGCATCGTGGTCGAGGTGGGCGAGGGTGTGACGAGCGTGAAGCCGGGCGACCACGTGATCCCGCTCTACACCGCCGAGTGCGGCCAGTGCCTTTTCTGCAAGAGCGGCAAGACGAACCTGTGCGTCTCGGTGCGCGCCACGCAGGGCAAGGGCGTGATGCCCGACGGCACCTCGCGCTTCTCCTACAACGGCCAGCCGCTGTACCACTACATGGGCTGCTCGACCTTCAGCGAGTACACGGTGGTGGCCGAGGTCTCGCTCGCCAAGATCAACCCCCAGGCCAACCCCGAGCAGGTGTGCCTGCTGGGCTGCGGCGTGACCACCGGCCTCGGCGCGGTGAAGAACACGGCCAAGGTGCAGGCCGGCGACACGGTGGCCGTCTTCGGCCTCGGCGGCATCGGCCTCGCGGTGGTGCAGGGCGCCCGGATGGCCAAGGCCGGCCGCATCATCGCGATCGACACCAATCCCTCGAAGTTCGATCTCGCGCGGACCTTCGGCGCCACCGACTGCGTGAACCCGAAGGACCACGACAAGCCGATCCAGCAGGTGATCGTCGAGATGACGGGCTGGGGCGTCGACCATTCCTTCGAATGCATCGGCAACGTCAACGTGATGCGGGCCGCGCTCGAGTGTGCGCACCGCGGCTGGGGCCAGTCGGTCATCATCGGCGTGGCGGGTGCCGGGCAGGAGATTGCCACCCGCCCGTTCCAGCTCGTCACCGGCCGGCGCTGGCTGGGCACCGCGTTCGGTGGCGTGAAGGGCCGCAGCCAGCTGCCCGGCATGGTGGAAGACGCGATGGCCGGCACCATCCAGCTCGCCCCCTTCGTCACCCACACCATGCCGCTCGCCGGCATCAACGAGGCCTTCGACCTGATGCACGAAGGCAAGTCGATCCGCTCGGTGGTGCACTACTGAGCTGCCGCGTCTTACTTCCCGCGCAGCGTGACGAGCATCACCAGCATGCCGACCAGCCACAGCAGCTTGAAGACGCCAAGGGCTGCGAAGGCGCTGAGCTCGAGGAAGCGGGGCACGGCCTGGCCGAAGGTGATGAGCTCGTACAGCAAGGCCGCGAGCGTGAGCCACCAGGCCCAGCGCTTTCTCAGGGCCAGGCCGATGACGCACACGATGGCGACGACGAACGGGATGGCACCGACGATGTCATGCGGCATGCGCGCGGTGATCGGGAATGCGTCGCCTCCGGCCAGCCAGCCGAAGATGCGCCGGATCACCAGGACATACAGCACGAGCAAAAGGATCAGGATGGCGCGGGAGCGGATGGTCATGTGAGCCTGGAGCGGGACGGCGCTGACGTCACCGAGCATGCCACACGCCTTCACGCCCGCATGCACGTAAAAAAGCCCGCTGCGCTGTCGCGCCGCGGGCCAAAAAGGTCGAGGAGACCTCTTGTTCAATCGTCGATCGCTGACATCGGCAGATCAGAACGTGTGGCGCACGCCGAGCGCGAACTCGGTGACGTCACGTTCGTCGGCGTTCGTCAGGCCGGCCGGCAGGGCCGAGGCCCAGCGGTTGGCGTAGGTCGTGCCTTCGTTCTTGAAGTGCGTGAGCGAGGTGTAGAGGGTGGTGCGGCGCGACAGGTCGTACTGGTAGCCGGCGCCGAGCGCCTGCGTCTTGCCGGCGTTGACGTTCTCGGCCTTGTTCTCGACGAACTGCGCCTTCACCAGGTGCGGGCCGACGCGGTAGTCGCCGCCGATCCAGTAGCCCTGCCCATCGGCGTTGGCCGTGCTGCGGTCGTCGACCGACACGTAGCCGCCGGTCAGCCGTGCCGGACCGAAGGAGTAGGCCGCGGCGCCCGAGATGCTGCGCACGCTGAAGCCGGTGGCGTTGACCTTGTCGTCGACGAACGAGAGCATCGCGTCGAGCGGGCCGCCGGTGTAGCGCACCCAGGCGTCGGCCACGCGCGTGCCGGTGGTGCTGCCGGCGGCTTCGCCGAAGCCCCACAGGGCACCGACCTTCACGCCGCCGAACGAGGCACTTTCCAGTCGCGCCGAGTTGTTGACGCGCGCCGGGCCGCCGTTGGCCGTGGCCGAGTTGGCGCTGCCGCGCACCGGCTCGTAGCCGCCGAAGCCGCCGATCACCGCGGTGCTCGGGCCGTAGACGCCGTTCGAGAACTCGCTGAAGTCACCCGTCAGCGCATAGAGGCTGCCGTACTGGCGGCCAAGCGTGAGCTGGCCGACACCGGCGGAGCTCAGGCCGACGAAGGCCTGGCGGCCCCAGAAGGCGCCCTGGCCGTTGGTGCCGTCGTCAAGGTTGATGCCGCTCTCGATGTTGAAGAGGGCGCGCAGGCCGCCACCCAGGTCCTCATTGCCGCGGAAGCCGATGCGCGAGCCGGCGAGGCCGCCGCTTTGCAGGCGGGTCAGGCGGCTGGCACCGTCGGCGAACTGCACGAAGGAATCGGCCACGCCGTAGATGGTGACCGTGCTGGTGGGCGCGGCCGGGGCGGTGGTCTGGGCCGAAGCGGCGGCGCTGGCCGCGAGCGCGATGGTGGTGAGCGCGAAGTGTTGGAATTTGGATCGCATGCGAAAACTTCTCCAATCAGTGGGCAGACCCCCTCGCCAGGCGGGCGCGTGCGCACGGCCGGCAGGCTTGATCAGCCCCGGCCCGTCACGCGGCAGTCGCCAACCGGCGGCTGCGTCTTGGGCGGCATGCTAGGGAGATCCCTGAGGCTGACCAAGCTGCTGCAGCGCAACAGGTCATCTCAGTTTTCGCAAGAATCCCGGCGTTGAGTTTTGGATCGTTGCCCCAATCGCGGGGCTCAGGCGCGCAGCCTGTACCGCCCTTCGTCCGACGCGACGACGCGGCCGCTGGCGACGAGTTCGTCGAGGTGCTGCGTGATCGTCCAGCGCTCGATCGCGCGCGTGGACTCGGTGCCGTAACCGGCCGGGTAGAGCAGCCCATCGGCCGCCAGCGCCTCCACGCTCTGCGGCCCGGCGCGCAGGCGATCGAGCAGCACCGCTTCGCGGTCGTCGAGGCGTGCGGTGTAGGCGCGCAAGGCGTCTTCGAACGGCGCGCGCTCGGTGTACACGCCCTTGTGGTGGGAGGTGATCCACACCTTCGCGTCCAGCTCGGGCAGGCGCGCGAGCGAGCGGCGGAAGTCGCCGAGGTTCGAGGTCGCATCGCCGTAGTAGGGCCCGAAGGTCGAGAGGTCGATGTCGCCGATGAAGGCGATGCCGTGCGGCTCGACCACCAGCGCGCAGTGGCCCGCGGTGTGGCCGGGCAGGTGCACCGCGCGCACGCGGATGCCGCCGCCGAGGTCCCACTCGGCGCCGTCGGCATAGGCCTGCGCATCGGGCCGCGGCGCGTAGCTGAACTCGGCCTCGAGCTTGGGTCGGAAGGCGTCGAGCGCGGCGTCCGGGTAGCCGAAGTGGCGGCGCAGCCCGTCCCAGCTGCGCGCGGCCTCGACGTCGCGCTCGTGCACATGCAGGGGCTTGCCGCGCAGCCGGTGCAGGCCGCACATGTGGTCTTCGTGCACGTGGCCGAGGATGGCCATGTCGACCGCGTCGTCGAAGACCTCGGCGCTCAGGCGGTTGGCGACCTTCGGCGTGTCAAAGGCGACGACGGTGTCGCCGCCGTGCACGATCACCTGGTTGCCATCGGGGTACTTGCCGGACTTCTCGCCGAAGTAGACGGTCACGGGGCCGAAGCGGGCGCTCGGGGTCTCAGGGTT